>JAGCUA010000037.1 GCA_017963125.1 bacterium | reverse complement strand
CTTTTTGCCATCTCTACCTGCGCTTTCGCCGCTGCAAGGCCTGCTTCGGTCTGTTTGTAGCCCGATTCGACCGACTCGTAGTCGCTTTCGGAGATCGAACCCTGCTTTTTGAGTTTTTTGTAGCGCTCGTAATCGTTGCTCATTTTTTCAAAAGCCGCTTCAGCCTGCATCACGCCGGCTTCTGCAGCGGAGACCTGTGCTTCAGCAGCCTTTTTGCCGACCATGTAGTCTGTTTTGTCAAGCTGTGCCAGAGCCTGCCCTTCCTTTACTTTGTCGCCTTCCTGAACGAGGAATTTAACGATATTGGCGGAAACTTTCGGCGTGATTGTCGCGACTTTGAATGCAGTTGTAGTCGAAGAACTGTCGAATGTCTCCGCGAATTTCTTGGTCTGCGGTTTTGTGATGATTACAGCCTGAGAAAGTTCCTCGCCTTTTTCCAGTTTCGGTTTTCTTTTGCATGAAACCGAAGATACAAGAGTGAGGGTGATGACGAGAAACATAATGATTGCGAACTTAAAATTGAATTTCATTGTTTCCTCCAAACTAATTTTTATCTTTAAATGTCGTTTTTATCAAAGCGTCGAGTCCGCTGATGATGAAAGCGGAAAAATCCTCTTTTGTCAGCGACTTCATTATTTCCCTGTATTCCGTTTCCAGCCGGCAGATCTCCGGATTCGCCGAACCGGACAGTTCTCCGTATCCCATTCTGAACATGTATTTCAGCGTTTCCCCGCAGGCCATGTTGAAAAAGAGTGCTATTTTCTTGATTTTCGGATCGCTTTCGCTGTGTCCGGCATACTTCGCGATCATAAGCTTTATCTGGTCGAAATCATTCTTTCTGCTCTGAACGATCTCGCTTGTCACAGCCGGAACACTTACGATATATTTTGCAAGTTCCGCAATGACGGTGTCGGAAAAAGTCATAAGGCGGGCTATATCCTTGTCTTTCGGCAGATCAAAAAGAAAATTGCAATAAAATTCGATAGTTTCCTTCGGATTTTTTGCTTTTTTGAGGATCGAGTCGAGTTTCCCTGTCATCATTGTACGGTATTTTCTGAAGCTCGCTATCATCAGAGCTTCCTTTGAATCAAAGTAGTAGTAGAGAGCCGATTTCGTGAGTCCCGACTTCTCGGCAACATCGTTCAGAGTCACTTTCTCGATGCCGTACTGCTGAAGCAGGGAGACGAAATTCTGAATGATCATCGCCTTTTTTTCTTCGGTGGAAATCTTCATCTTACTCTCCTTCGGTGATCTTTCCGTATTCGGTGCCTATCGTTATGGCAAGTGTGTGGAGGGCGACTTCGTGCTCGTAAAGCGCCGTGAGAAGGCCTAATTTTGCGCTTCTGAGCGATACAGAAGCATTGAGAAGATCTGTCTCTGTCGTCATTTTTGCTTTGTATTTGTCTTCTTCTATACGCAGGTTTTCTTCAGCCGATTCGATCTCTCTTTTTGAAATTTCTATCGCCAGCGCTTTGATCTCGACATCGTTTTCAAGCTGCGTGAGCTGGAGCGAGAGCTGCTTTCTTGTCGCTGCGTTCTCAAGGCGTGTCTGAACTTTTTTATGCTTCGACTGCTTGATGTCGAAAGCTGTTTTTCCCCAGTCGAAACCTATCTGCCATGAAAGAGTTCCGCCTATGAAAAGTGTGTTTTCAGGCTGGCTCCCGCCTGCATCCCAGTTCTTTTTGTAGCCTGCTACAAGTGCCAAAGTCGGGATGAGAGGCTGTGCCGAAAGCATTTCGGAATATTCGGAGATGTTTTCGCTTTTTTCAAGAAGTTTATATTCAAGCCTGTTGTCGATCATTATTTTTTCAAGCTGGGAATTGTCTGCTGAAAGATTCTTTTCGGTGACTTCCTTCTTTTCAAGTTCGAAAGAGTCTGCCGGCTTGTTTATGAGGATGCCGATATTTCTTTTTATCAGGTTGGTGTTGCCTGTAACTGTCTGGATCTGCTGTTCAAGTTTTGTCATCTCGATTTCGATCTTGAGGACAGAACGCTTGTCAACGACACCGGCATCGTAGAAGTTCTTCGCCTGCTCGTAGTATTTCTGAAGCTGTTCCTTCGTCTCGTTGAGGATTTCCATGCTTTCGTTAAGCAGCTGGTAGTTGTAGAAAAGGTTCATCACTTCGAGTTTCAGCTGGTCGGACGAAAGTTCGCGCTGGATCTTCGCGATATCTTCCGCAGTCTCAAGGCTTTTATAGCCGTAGGAGACGCTCCAGAGCGGGGTTATGGGCTGAACGACAGTTATCCCGAGCGTTCTGCTTTTGTCGGGGAACGAAACGGGGATGCTCATTCCTGCAACACTCATCGAACCTTCCTCAGGTTTGTATTTCATCCACTGTATGCCTGCGTCCAGAGTCGCTGTCGGCAGAAACGAAAAGACCGTTCCGTCCTTGCCGCTTTTAGCAGCCTCCTCGCTTTCCTGCATAGCTTTTATTTTTTCGCTTTCCTTCAGCGAGCGTTCGATGCACTCGTCAAGAGAAAGTGTTTCGGCAGCCGCATGAAAACAAGCGAACAAAACCAAAACTGCTGCCGTAAAATTTTTCAATCTCATGTTCCCTCCCTGAATTTTTGAACATTCGAGCAAAAAAGACAAAAAACAAAAAACCTGAGATTTGTAGCCAAAATCACGGCAGTGTCAAGAGCTAAATCGACAAAAATTGTAAGTTTGTGAAATTATTCTGAAATTTTTCCAAGGACGGAGCTTTCTTCTTTAAAGTTCCATGTGGAGGACAAGTCGTTGTTTTCACAGACTATTATCATTTTTATGTTTGAAAATCCGTCAAAATTCTTATTTATTTCAGCCGAGCCTGTGAGTGTCATGTGAGTGTCTCCGATGTAGCCGCTGCAGCCGAAATTGATTTTGTTTTCATTATTTTTCATTGAAGCGGCATAAGAGCATAAAAAGGATTGTCCGCATGAAAAGATGTCCCAGGTCTTACCGTCGAAAATCGGAGTCCTCGGCATGAAATATACGTAACTGCGAAGTGCTGAAGGGTAGTGCGGGACAAAATCTTCGGGGCAGTATGAAGTTGAAGTGTCGATTTTCTGAGAATAGGTGCCGTCTTTCATCAGAGGCTTCAAAACCGGGTCGAATCTGCCTTTTGTTTTTCCTTCAAGAGTCAGGATATTGTTTGAAAAAGTCCGTTTTTCGTGAGCTGTGTAGTTGTTTTCAAAAGTCTGGATTTTCCCCGATTTATATGTGATTTTTCCTGTTTCTCTGATCTTTTTGACAAGAACGGTCTCAGGTTTGAACTCGAAACTCTTTCCGGCGAAACTGAAAAAAGCGTTTTTCAACTTGTAGGCTGCCTCATCCAGCCTGCCTGTCCCGCCTTTGAAATCACCCCTGCTGTAGGCTTGATACAGAAAGAAGCCTGCGATGATCCCTAACATCAGGCAGAATCTGAAAAATGCCTGAATTAGAAGTTTTTTCTTTTTTTCAGGACTCATTTGCCTGCTCGTAGCTGTTCGCGAGATCATCAAGCTGGATGAATTTCATATAGTGCGGAACGAATCGGAATTTGATGATCCCGGTAGGTCCGTGTCTGTTTTTCTCGATGAAAATTTCAGCTTCGTTGTTTTTCTCTTCATCTTTTTTCTTGTAGGCATCCTCTCTGTGGATGAAGAGGACCATATCGGCGTCCTGCTCGATCGAACCTGAACCCTTGAGGTCGCTCAGCATAGGCTTTTTGCCGCTGTTTTCCGATGTTCTTCCGCCGCGGCGGTCTTCTATATTTCGGTTGAGCTGAGCCATTGCGATGATCGGAATATTCATATCTTTTGCTAACTTCTTGATATTTTTCGAGTTGTATTCGATCTGGTGGACCACGTCATCTTTAAAACCGCTGCAATCCATAAGCTGGAGATAGTCGATGAATATACAGTCCAGCTTGTTGTCCGGTCTGTCGGCATTCGGTGTGTTTCTGAGGTCTGCATCTAATTTTTTCGCTTTAGAGCGCAGTTCCGAAATAGTCAAGGCTGATGATTCGTCAATGAAAATCGGCAGATTTCCCGTTTTGTCCATGTTTCCCCAGAGCCTTGCGGTTTCGTCAGGATCAAATTTTGCATTTAGAAGGCTTTTTGAATTTATGCTGCACTCGATACTGACGAACCTGTTAAGGATCTGCTGTGCCGGCATTTCAAGCGAAAAGAAAAGAACATTGAGTCCGCTTTTGGCTATTGCAAGTGCCATATTTATTGCAAAACCTGTTTTTCCCATGCCGGGACGACCTGCTACGATGACCATGTCACCTGGTTTGAGGCCGCTGCTCATTGCATCAAGTTTCGGATATCCTGATGAAATACCGAGCATGGTGGAACTTCTCTTCGACTGTTCCTTGATCCTTTCAAGCAGGTCTTCCATAAGTTTTTTGAACGGTATTACCGAGTTCGCATGTTTCCGGTTGCTGAGTGAGATAAGCTCGTTCGTCGTTTGGTCGGAAAGATCGTCAAAGCCCATCTTCTGACTGTATGACACGTCTATTGCATTCGAACAGATACTTATCAGCGAGCGGTGAAGCGACTTTTCAAGGATTAACGAGCAGTACTGCCGCAGCGTCTCTTCCGAATATATCGGTGCATTGTTCGCTAAATCGAAGACGAAGGATTGTTCCGGCGGATTCGGTATTTTTGCAAGTTCGTCGATGACCATCAGCGCATCGGGAGTCCTCTGCGATTCGTAGATCGCCTTGATCGTCCTGAACACTAAGGCATGACGCTCCTGCGAAAAATCTTCGGGTGTCAGGCCGAAACCTTCGATGTCGGCGTAAAGTTTGCCGTCGTTGAGAAGGCATCCCAGAACGGCGGCTTCGATCTCTATGTTTGAGGGCAATACTCTTAAAGGTGAGTTTTCCATGAGTGTTTTTCCTTTAAATCAGGTCAATAAAAAAACGCAAATATTGTAATGCTGGACGTTAAAATGTCAATTTTTTGACTGAGAATCAGGTATGGGACGGAAAAGATTGAAAAAAGTTATTCAGCTGCCTGAACAGGTGCATCTTCGCTGTCTTCAGAAACTACGAAAAGTTTGAAAACGCCGCGGACTTCTCTGAAAAGTTTGACTTCGACTTCGTAAACACCGCTTTTTTTGATGTTGGAGTCGATGATGAGGTCTCTGTGGTCGATCTCAAATCCTTTTTCTTTAAGTGCGTCGCCGATTTCTCTGCTGGTTACGCTGCCGAAAAGTTTGCCTTCGTCGCCGACTTTCTTGCTGATTTTGATTTCGCATGCAGCAAGTCTTGAAGCGAGGTCATTAGCTTTTGCAAGTTCGGAATTGATCTTCTTTTCGATCATTCTTTTGTTGAACTCAAGCTGTTTTACGCTTTTTTCGTTCGCAACAAGTGCAAATCCCTGCGGAATGAGGTAGTTGCGAGCATAGCCGTCTTTTACTTTTACGACTTCGCCCGCTTTGCCGAGTTTTTCAACATCTTTCGCAAGTATAACGTTCATTGTGACCTCCTATCTTCCGGTTACGGTGTAGGGAAGGAGCGCGATCGATCTTGCTCTTTTGATCTCTCTCGAAAGCTCTCTCTGGTGTTTTGCGCATACGCCGCTGATTCTTCTCGGGATTATTTTACCTCTTTCGGTGATGTAGTTGAGAAGAAGATCTACATTTTTATAATCCGGCTCTACTTCAGTGTGAAGGCAGAAACGGCAGACTTTTCTTTTTTTGTATGAAGCCATAGTTCTCTCCTTAAATTAAAGTGTTACGTCTTCTTCTTCCTCACCGGCGTTGCTCAGTGATTTCTGAAGTTCTTCGTTGTATTTTCTTGCATCTTCGAAACCGTTTCTTCCCTCTTCATAAGCCTGTTCCGGAGAAGATTTCTTTTCCTGCTTGTCGAAAAGTGAAGCGATTCCTTTTGCCGATTCGAGCATTTCGTCGAGATTTTCGACTTTGTCGACTCTTACCGACATGAACTTGAGAACGTATTCCCAAATGTTGAAGTTTCTTTCAACTTCTTCAACCATTTTACCGTTTCCGATGATGTCGAAAAGCAGGTAATGTCCTTTGAGATTCTTTTTGATTTCGTAAGCAAGCTTTCTTTCGCCCCATGAATGAAGGGAAACGATTTTGCCGCCGAAATCATTGACGATAGCGTCTACACGCTCAGCGAATTGCTTGATTGCTTCCGGGCCGCCTTCGGGCTTGAGGATAGCAGTAAGCTCGTAGTGTTTTCTTTCCATAATTCCTCCTTACGGGTATAAAGTCCAAAACATTGAACAAGGAGATTTCCACTGTTCAAAAAACCATTAGCGCGAGGAGTTTAGTCAAAAAACTCAAAAAAGCAAGATTTTTGTCGCTTCGGGGAAAAAACAGCTTCGTTTGACAAAGCGTTTTCTACAATTAAGATAATGCGCGTTTTAGGTTTTCGGGGGCTTGCTTGAAAAGGATTTTAGTAGTCGATTCTGATGAACAGGTCGCTTCAATTCTTAGTATAAAGTTGAAACATGCCGGTTTTGAAGCTGCCACCGCCGGTAATTCCGCAGATGCGCTCGCACTGATCCCGCAGTTCAGACCGGATCTTATAGTTTCTGAAATGATCCTCCCGAAAATGAGCGGTATCGACTTCATGAAACGGGTCAAGATGAACCCGGAAACAATGCGGATCCCCTTCGTTTTTCTTTCGGCCTCGCGTGATGTCGAAAACAAGATCCTCGCTTTGGACATGGGGGCTGCGGCTGTTTTGGCAAAACCTCTTTTCATCAACGATCTGCTGGAAAATCTTAAAGGGATTCTCGGAGAGTCCGAGCTTAAAGACGGCGCCGGCGAGGAAGAAAACATGCCGGAAGGCGATATCTCCGACATTTCGGTGCTCAATATCCTCAGTATTCTGCTTGAAAACAAATCTTCCGGCGAAGTTGAGTTTTCCGCTTCATCCGATAAAAGCGGCGTGATTTTCTGCGACTGCGGGAATGTCATCCGCGCCGAAACGAATGACGGCGAAAACAAGGACGGAATGGAGGAGCTTTACAAGATCCTTTCGTGGTCTGACGGAACTTTTTCGGTAAATTACGGCGATATCGATGTCGAACGGAACATCTTTATTCCGCAGAAGAAGATAATCGAAAAATCGGTCGAATGGTTCAGGGAGTATTCGGCGATCCTCCGCTCGCTACCGCCGGTCGACACGATCATACACCTTGATTTTGCGAACTTTGTCGAAAATCTGAACAAACTTCCCGACGATATTGATCTTGTCATAAAAAATATCGACGAATCCGGAAGCAAAATAAGCGACATAATCGATTCGTGCGGCGGAGACAGACTGCGTACCGCGGACTATCTGAAGCAGCTTTTCGAGCTTTCCGTGGTATCTTCCGTAAACGTGAACAGTTTTTATAAAGCGGAGTCTCCGCAATGGCTTGTTTCCTGCGGAAAAGCGGCGGAAGTTGCAGAAGATAAACCGGAAGAAAAACCTGAAGTGGTTGAAAATACTGAAAAATCAGAAGATCAAGAGCCGGTTGCGGCACCGGTTGAGGACTCTGCCGGAGAGCCTGAAATATCTGCTTGGGAAGAATTTGACAAAGAGCGTGCCAGCAGAGGAAAATCGGGCAAAATCGCACTTTTCGTGCTGCTTCTGGCGATAGCTGCCGCAATTATAATATTCATTTATTACCGGGGTTTGATATGAGAACATTGATCAGTGCAGAAGAACTTAAAAAAAGAGTTCAGGAACTCGGAAAACAGATCACGGAAGATTATGAGGGGAAGGATTTTACATTTCTCATCATTCTGAAAGGAAGTACTCTTTTCGGCGCTGATCTTTTCAGAGAGATAAAGTCGCACCGTGTAGAACTCGACTGCATCAGGCTTTCGAGTTATCACGGAACGAAAAGTACCGGCAGCGTTTCGATGGATCAGGGCGAACTTGCCCGCTTCGAAGGCCGGAATCTGCTTATAGTCGAAGACATCGTCGATACGGGAACGACTCTTTCGTTTTTCCTCAAAGAACTCGAAAAAGTTCATCCCGAATCGGTGAAGATCTGCTCACTTTTCGAGAAAAAAGCGGTGAACCGCGGCAGAGTCAAGGTCGATTACCTCGGTTTTGACATAAGAAACGAATTCATCGTCGGTTACGGACTCGATCTCGACCAGAAATACAGAAATCTTCCCGACATCGAAATCTACGAAGAGAGCGACAAAAATGATTAGCTCCGAAATAGAGATCCCGCTTGAGAAGTTTGCCTTCCAGCCGTTTGATTTCAAGGAACTTTTCGGCAAAGAGCGCGTTGAAGCCGAAATCGGTTTCTGCAGCGGACACTTTTTAAGCGAATACGCAAATTCAAAGCCCGATACGGGCTTTTTAGGAATTGAATACAGCCGCAAATTCTTTCTACGCGGCGAAAAGAATCTGAAAAGAAGACTCAATCAGGATAATGTCCGCATCGTCTGCTTCGAAGCGGTTGCCGTGATGCGCGAACTTGTCCCTTTCGCATCTCTTGACGCGATCCATATCTACTTTCCCGATCCGTGGCCCAAGAAAAAACACCACAAATTCAGGACTGTCCGCTTCGAAAACCTCATTATGCTGAGAAACCGCCTCAAAAAAGGGGGCAAACTCTTTATCGCGACCGACCATCCTGAATACGCCGAATTTATGGAAAAGGAAATCGCCCTCACCGGCGCATTTTTCAAGCGTCTTCCCTACGGCGGCGACGACAGACCCATAAAAACCAAATGGGAAAAGAAGCAGATCGCGGACTGCTGGGAAATCCACTACTTCCTGCTTGAAGCGGTGTAAACGGCAAAATCTCCGAAAAACTTGCAAAAGTCCTATGAAAAACATTGAAACTTTTGCAAAAGTAGTATGACTTTTGTAAAACGGCACCGCAAAATGGTTGCAAAAAACTATAAAAACGGTGTCATGTATGCCGGAAGCCCCGACTTTTGATTGTTTGGGAAAAAATAATAAAAATAACATGTTACAGCGTACTTTGCGGAAATCCGCAAAATTTTTTTAGCCGAAAATGCGGAAATCCGCAAAATTTGCGTCGAAAATCGCGAATCCCCCAAAACCCGAAAAAGTCATATAAAGCCCCGAATTTGTATTGATGAAAAGTCCGAATTTGTATGGTTGAAAATCCTGAATTTGTATTGATGGACTTGACAAATTTGTATTGATGAGCTATGTTTCTTTAGTCTTTTCCGGAGGTTGTGATGGAAAGAAAAAATTACAAAGAACGAATCGTCGATGCAAAAGTCGAAGAGTATCTGGGAGCTGCCGGAGCTGTCTGCGTTGAAGGGTGCAAATGGTGCGGAAAAACATGGACTTCGGAGCATCACAGCAAAAGCGCGGTCTATATCGGTGATCCTGCCGGAAACTATTCGAACAGGATTCTGGCACAGATTTCGCCGCTCACGGTTCTTGATGGCGAGACGCCGCGCCTGATTGACGAATGGCAGGAAGTTCCGCCGCTTTGGGATGCCGTGAGAAATGTCGTTGACAAGCGTGCGCTCAAAGGCCAGTTCATTCTGACAGGTTCCGCGACACCGAACAGGGAAGGCAAAATGCACAGCGGCGCAGGGAGGATAGTACGCCTCAGAATGCGTCCGATGTCTTTGTTCGAATCGGGAGATTCTTCCGGAAAAATTTCGCTTTTTGACATTTGCAGCGGCAGATTCGCAAACGAACTCACCGGCGAAGTCGATCTGTCCGAAATCATTTATCTCATTCTGCGCGGCGGCTGGCCCGGTAATATCGGAGCCAAGGTAAATCAGGCTTCGATTATGGCGGAATCTTACATCCAGGCAGTTCTTGACGAAGATATTGAAAGGATTGAAACCGCAAACCGCGACCGGACAAAAATGAGAAAACTTCTCCGTTCTCTCGCGAGGAACGAAAGCACAGTCGTTTCACTCAGAACTTTGCAGAAAGACATCTTGGAGAAAGATGATTCCTCGTTGGAAACAGGAACGATTTCGGCATATCTGGAAGTTTTTGAAAAGCTGTTCCTTTTCGACAATATCATGCCGTTTTCTTCAAACATCCGCTCTTCAATCCGTGTGAAACAGCAGGAAAAGCGCCATTTTGCAGATCCTTCTCTTGCCTGCTCGCTTCTTCGCGCCACCCCTGAAATTCTGCTCAAGGATTTGAATACATTAGGCTTTTTGTTCGAGGCAATGTGCGAAAGGGATCTTAGGATCTATGCAGATTCATTCGGCGGAAATCTTTATCACTATCAGGATTATTCAGGCAAAGAAATCGATGCAGTTATCGAAATGCCTGACGGTTCGTGGAGTGCTTTAGAAATCAAGCTCGGAGCGCACCAGATTGATGAGGCGGCAAAGAATCTTCTTTCGATAAAAAAGAGCTTTCTTGCTGACAAAAACAGTAAAGCGCCATCCTCGCTGATCGTTGTCTGCGGGATGACTAACGCTGCATATCTCCGTCCGGACGGAGTTTACGTTGTTCCGATTACGGCTCTGAAAAATTGAGGTTTGTGCCGGCTGATATGAAAAAACTGATAATTACAATATTTTTATTGCTTTTAACCGCTTGTGCATCTGCTCCGGCTGTTACAAAAGCAGAATCTCCAAAAGCCCGTTTTGTTTTTCTCCACAAAAATGGTTTTTACGGTCTGCTTGATGAGAACGGGAAGGAGATTGTTCCGGCTGCGGAATATCTTTACATCGATAAAGTACGGGACGGCATGGTTCCTGCTTTTACAAAAGAAAAAGAGTTCGTTTTTCTCGATGAAACCGGAAAAAAGATAAAAGATGTCAGTTTTTACGACATCAATCCTCTTTATGCAGAAGAAATGCTCGGAGTTACCGATGTTAAAACCAGGAAATGGGGATTTGTCGATAAAAATCTGAACTATGTCATAGAGCCGCAATTTGACGCAATCGGTTATTTTGTTGATGGAATAGTAGGTGCGAAGCAGGGCGGATTGTGGGGAATAATAGACAAAAGCGGAAAATATATTCTTGAACCTCAGTTTAAAGATGATGAACTGGAAGGTTACGATCAGGGAACACTTGTCATTTCAAGAGGCGGTAAAATAAGAATTGTTGATATGAAAAATGCTAAGATTCTGGAGGCAGAATACGATGAATTATACGGAATGGCTGGTAACAAAGCCGTTGTCAGAAAAGATTCTTCAATTTATCTCAATTCATGGGAAAACAAAGAGATTTTTCTTATGAAAAAGCCGAGAGGAATACTTTATAGCATGTATAGAAATTCTATAGGAAACAACCGTTTTTATCTTAACTACAAAGAAGAAGGTGAAAAAGAGGAACATTATACTATTTTTGATATCGCAAGCGGCGAAAAAATCTGTGATATAATCAAAAAGAACCATGACGATGAATTTGATGAAAACTGCAATATAAAAGAAAGACCCTATTACGATGAAAAAGCGTTAGAAGAAAATGAGCAAAAAAAATACGGCAAATACGAAGAGGTCAGACACGGTTTGTACGAAACTTCGACATCGTTCAAGCAGAACGGAAAATGGGGATTCCTTGATGAAGACGGAAATATTGTGATTCCGGCCGAATATGACAGCGTGAGCCCGTTTTATTTTGACGCGGCATACGCCAGGCAAGGCGAGCGTCGTTTTATAATCGACAGAAGCGGCAGAAAAATCGTTGAAATAAAGCCGGAATGGGAAGGTGTTGACGAACTCCGTTATACCATTTGGGAATACTATGACTGGGAGCTTTCCGGTTACTGTTTTTCCGACAGAAGTGAATACTGGTATGGAAGGGAAAGAGTTGAAAAAAGAATAGAAAGGAATAAATCTAAAAAATGAAAAAGCCAATAATTTCAATGTTTTCGCGGTGATGAAATGAACGCTCTGAATCGTTTCGGCTGGTTTATGTGTTCGATATGCGTGTTTTTTCTTGTAGAAGTAATAGGTAAGAATTTTATTGAAGGGTATCAGCTTGTTCTATACAGGGGTGTCTCAAATTACTATGAAATGCTTCCGTTTTTTGTTTTTATGGCAGCGATGATTGATCTGCTGTTTTCGGAATCCAGACTCTCTCGGTTTTTTTCTTTTTATCCTGAATCCTTTTTTGACAGAAACTGGTATCTCTTCATTCAATCGGCGTTTATGCTCTATATTTTTAAAGAACACTGGCAAGTGATTGTGTTTATTTATGTTGTTTTGCTGATTGTGAATGATGTTTTCAGAAGATGGCGCACGAAAAAACAGATGATTGTGATAGAAAATCTGAAAAAACTTTCATTTTATCCTGATTTTGATGCGACAAAGTTCAAATTCAAGCATTATCAGAAAAACTTTTTTTTAAGAAGCTGGCCTATGTTTATTGTCCCGTGGGCACTGATTGTTGTTATAAATTCTGTTTTAAGAGGCTTTCTTTTTCTTGGAATGACTATCGCTTTTCTTATTTTTGAAGTTATTAACCTGAGCAATGCAATAAAAGAGATTGAGAAAGTTGTGAATACGGAAAATATGATATGAGTTTTTTTAAAAACCTAATAATTTCAATAATTTTAATGTCGTTTTTGGTTTCCTGCGCTGTAAGGAACGATGAAACTCCTGAAAAAGTGATCAAAAAGAGCAGCGAAATCGGAAGAACAAAAGAAGATGAAGAGAAAAAACAAGAACTTCTGCTGAAAATCATCCGTGATATGACCAGTAAATATTATACTGATAAATGCCCGATGGTAAAAATTAAGACAGAATCTTTCCGAGATGAGATACAGCAGGAAATGACAAATAAAAACAGTGAAACAGATTCTCCGGAAGAAGATGAGGAAGAGGAAGGTTTTTCTATTATCGAGTATGTGAAACAGTGTATAGGGTCTATACCTGAAATAAGCAAGAACGGTCGAACTGAAGAGGTTACCAAACGGTTTTTCGCAGAAAACATTGAGTCTATGGATATCCGGGGATTGGAAAAATCTTCCTGCGAAAAAGATGGTTTTATTAGTGATGCTGAGTGTGTGAAACAAATTGACGGACAATTGGTTAAAAAAAGCGGAAAATGCGGAAACACAGAAATCTCTTTCTCCGTTCCTGTTTTGGATCCAGTAACGAATCTTGTTTTTGTTTATAAGTTTATGTATTGCGGCGTATTGTGTGCAAGTTCCAATTTGGTAGTTTATGAGCTTAAAAGCAACGGTGACTTGGAGATGAAGTACTGGTTGGGATTAATTTCATCGTAGGTTTTATGAACGAAAAATACAGAGAATATGTGATGTATGACAAACTTAATTGTAAAATAATTTACGAACAAGTTTGTGAACCAAACGACAAATACGAATGAAAAGCATAATATTTTCAACAATTTCTCTCTTTTGTTTCAGCGTTTTCGGAAAAGCTGAACCGAGACCCCATTCGACATCAGATCTCATATTTCGGACAATTATTCCTGGTATTTTTTTCGTACTTGTTATTGTGGCGGAAATTTGGTCCCGTAAAAAACAGAATACGAAAACTAAAGAACTTCAGGCAAAAGAAAAGCCGGTAAAAATTT
>JAGCUA010000036.1 GCA_017963125.1 bacterium | reverse complement strand
GATGCTTGCCGACCTGAAAGCGAAGGGCATCATCCGCCGGATCGGTGCCAATAGGAACGGTTATTGGGAAATCGTAGATGATTGAGAATCAATGCTTTTGATAAACTCTTTCACCTTCCTAATGTCCTCCAGAAGGTTCGAGTTTTTACCTGTGTAGTCTACACAGCAAGCCAGCCTTTTGGGGCTGGCTTTTTGCTTATCATGCTTTTTTTTTCACTTTTTTATTTGCAAATTAAAATATATCGCTTACCTTTGTATCGGATTCCGATATAACGGCAAGCAATATAGTATATGAAAAACACAGCAGCAGCATTGACAGAAGCGATCTACTACATCCTTCTGGCCCTGCAGGAGCCCTTGCACGGGTATGGCATCATGCAGAAGACCTCTACGATGAGCAAGGGCCGCCTGGTCCTGTCGGCAGGCACCTTGTACGGTGCGATCTCCAATCTTCTGGAAAAAGGATGGATACTCCCCTGCGGAGAATCGTCCGACTCGGACGGCAGAAGGAAACTGTATCAGATAACAGACAAAGGGCAGGAAGTCCTCCTGGCCGAATTCGAGCGCCTGGAGGAGTTGGTGGAGAACGGAAGAATGAACATCAAAAAGTAAGTGATATGAAAACAAGCAAGATCACCATCAACTGGTTCGTTGATTTTGACAAAGAGGAAAAATGGCTGAACGACATGGCAGCGAAAGGCTGGGCTTTACGGAAAACAAACGGGGTTATCTATCGTTTCGAGCGCTGTGAGCCCGAAGAATTCATCTATCAGATCGATTTTGACGAAAAGAAGTCGAAGGAAGGAATCGGTGATTATGTCGCATTCCGATCCTCCTGCGGGGACCAGTTCGTCCATCAGTGGAAACGCAAAATCTACTGGAAGCGGGAAACGGTGTCCGGCCCGTTCGAAGCGGAAAACAACGTCGCCGCCAAACTACGCCTTACAAACAAGGCGTTCAACTTCCATCTGAACAGTTTCATCGGCCTCACCCTCATTGCGGCGGTGGCTTTCCTGGTTCTCCTGCCAGTGGGAAAGCACCTTCCGGAAAACGGGTTTTCTACATGGCTGACCAACTTCAGTTCGGGATTGACCTACGGCATACTCCTCGCACAGTTGTTCATCCTGCTTCCGGTCCTGAAGAAACTACACAAAAAAAGCGATGAACTGATTGGGCAGATTTTCTGAAAGATCCGTCCTCAACACTGTCAGGAAACCTGTCCAGTCTCACGAGGTCCTCAAAAAAGTTCGATATTTTATCATGGTAGTCTACACAGAAAATAAGTCAGCCCTCAACGGCTGATTTATTTGTCTGAACATCAGAGAATTCCGTTTTTGTGAAAGTTTGAGATTTCGCTCCAAACGCCTCGCATACCTGCGGGGCGTTTTTGTTTGAGGGCTAGGCCGTAAAAATGGCCTCCAGTCTCTCCCTGCGAACAAAAATGGCCGTTTTTGTTCGCGGCGGGAAACTCGAGTGCGTCGCAGCGAACGTTTTCAAGGTTTTTTGTTCGCGGCAAGAGACCCATCGCAGCAAACAAAAGACCGATTCACCGAGAAAAGCGGGGCGTTCACCGACTATTTTACGTTTTGAGGCGCGTGGGGCGTACTTTTGCCCTCGAAATCAAAACCCGGAACGCCATGTTACGCAAAACGATTGTCTCGCTGTTCTCTCTCCTCTTGTCCTTTTCCGCCCTTCAAGCCGGAGACGGAAAAGAGGTCGTAAAG
>JAGCUA010000035.1 GCA_017963125.1 bacterium | reverse complement strand
GCATTTCTTTATCCTTTTCTGATACTGAAGAGTGCTTTTTTGACTTTGAATGTGCTTGAAAAGTGTAGTGATTTCTTGATTTTATGGTCTGAAAAGTGTTAGGATTTTTCGAAACTAGGGTCTGAAAAGTGTAGGAGGATGTCTTGCGACGTTTGATATTAGAACAATTATCCAAGTGGAAGCAAAAAGAGAAGAGAAAACCTTTGTTAATCTATGGAGCGAGGCAGGTGGGAAAAAGCTGGATTATGGATGAATTCGGTCGGACTAACTTCAAGGATTTCGTTCATCTCAACTTCGAAAGAAACGAGAGAATTTGCTCGCTGTTTGAAAATTCTCTTGATCCGAAAGTCATTTTGCGGGGACTGGAAATCGAAACCCGCCGCAAGATTTCTGCTGACACCCTGATTATTTTCGATGAAATCCAAGCTTGTCCGCGAGCGATCACTTCCCTCAAATATTTCTGCGAAGATTTTCCCAAATATCATGTTATCGGAGCAGGAAGCTTGCTAGGAGTCGCTCTGCATCAGGGGTTATCATTTCCTGTCGGAAAGGTCGATGCGTTGCATATGTATCCGATGACTTTTCGAGAATTTCTCGAGGCGTTGGGCGAAGATCGGCTCTGCGAAACTTTGGATGCTCGCGAAATTGATCTCATTCGCGTTTTCAGGGATAAATTGATCGAATATTTGAAGACTTATTTTTATGTAGGAGGAATGCCGGAGGTCGTCGCAAGCTATGCAAAAGAAAAGGATTTTCAAAAAGTGCGTCAATTGCAAAAACGCATTTTGAGCGATTACAAAAGCGATTTTTCTCATCATATTCCGAAAGAAATTTTGGATAAAGCAAACAAATTGTGGGAATCAATTCCTGTTCAATTGGCGAAGGAAAATAAGAAATTCGTTTATAAAGAAATCGACGCAAAAACTTCCCGCTCGAAGGATTATGATCCTGCGATTCAGTGGTTGAAGGACAGCGGGTTGATCTATCAGGTGCACAGAATAAAAAAGCCTGCCTTGCCGATCTCAGGGTACGTTGAAGAAAATATTTTCAAGCTTTTCATGCTCGATGTCGGATTGCTTTCGGCGAAAACCGGCCTGGATGTTCGCGTTTTGCTCGAAGGTTCGAAAATTTTCACTGAGTTCAAAGGGGCAATGACCGAGCAGTTTGTGTTGCAGGAGTTGAGCGCAAAGGAAGATATCGAGATCGGATATTGGACGAACAAAAACGGCAACGCGGAAGTTGATTTTGTCGTGCAGATAGATTCAAAAATCGTCCCGATCGAAGTGAAAGCTGGAGAAAATTTGCGCGCACGAAGTTTAGCTTTTTATAACGAAAAATACTCTCCCGAGATTTGTGTGAGAACATCTCTCGCAGACTATAAACAGACCGAAAATTTGTATGACGTTCCTTTGTATATGATGGGAAGTTCGTGCTGTCAGGAATGAGATTCGAAAATGGAGAGTATTCATATAAATATATCAACGGATTGAAGCAGGAGTTGAAGAGGAGAAGAGTCGAAAGAGAGAGCGAAAAGCAACTTTAAAGAAGCATTGAGCATAAATTCGGATCTTGAAATAACCTTGCTTTTTCGAACCATTCTGGCTAGATAATGTCTGGTATTTGAGTTATTTTGTTCGATGGTAAAAGTGTGCTTCTTACCTGCAAAATGTCGTCTTTTGGGTAAAACTTTTGAAAATCCGATCCATTTATCCGTATAAAATTTGCATTTCTTTAAGTGTTTTATTTGTTTGTACAATTTTTTAAAGGTTGCAACATCACGGTTACCCGTAACCCAGGCAACAGTTTTTCTTGATTTACGATCAACAGCTTTGAAGATCCATTTTTTGTTTTTTTTGATCCTATGAAATGCCACATTTCATC
>JAGCUA010000034.1 GCA_017963125.1 bacterium | reverse complement strand
AATGACCGTGACAGAGTTTTGCCGATCGCCTTTGCGACCGGCGTTGGATTTGCTATGTTTGAAAATATGGTCGTCCTCGTTCAGAACGTTGAAAACGTTACGATCGGATGGGCGATCATCCGAGGCTTTGCGACAGCCCTGATGCACGCAGTATGCACCGTCGCGGTAGGTTACGGGATATGCTTTGTTAAAAAGAAGAGAAAACTGTTTTACTGCGGTACTTTTGCGCTGCTTGCTATGGCAATGATCTATCACGGGATATTCAATATGCTGGTTCAGTCGGATTACAGATTCTTAGGCTTTTTCCTGCCTGCGGTTACCTATATCCCGATTTTAGTCTGGCATTACAGATACTATCGTAAAAAGGATGAGTCGGCAGTGAAGGAAGATTGATATGACCACTTTACAATACATTCATTTCTCAGTTGAATTATGGGGCGTGTTTTTCTGTCTGATTGCCTCGTTCGTTATCTGGATCAGCAGAGGTCAGAATAAAATACTCTCATATAAGATGATCGCTTTAATGATCGTTTCCGCATTACTGATGATAAGCGACGCCACAGCCTGGCTGTTTCGCGGCAATACTAGTGAAGCGGGCTTCTATATTGTCCGCATTGCAAACTTCGCTGCTTTCTTCTTCGCTTTTCTTACAATGCCTCTTGTTGCGGAATATATCACACAGATATTCGAGACGCGTTCGGGTGTGAGGGGGCTTTTCTGGAAATATATTGAATGGGCTCTTTTCGTAATAGGAACAATACTGCTCATTATCAATCAGTTCCATGAATTCATTTATGCTTTTGACGAAAGGAATACATACTACCGTCTTGCGTTCGGCGTTTTACCGGGCATGATTGCTTTTGTCGGTATCGTGATTACTTTCGGCGTCGTACTGCAGTATTTTCAGTATCTTCGCACGATTGAAAAAACCGCCACTTTAGTATATCTGATTCTTCCCATTATTGCGGTCGTGATACAGCTGTTTTACTACGGCGTATCGTTCACCTATCTCTCGATGGTAATCTCTGCATTGACGTTCTTTATTACGTTTGAAATTGAATATGTTCAGAACAATATTGAAATAAAAAAGCAGCTTGCCGAGGAACGCATAAGGCTGTTTAACCGTCAGATTCAACCGCATTTTATATTCAACAGTCTTTCGCTTATCAAGCACTTAATACGCAAGGAGCCGGAAGAGGCGGTAGAAACCGTTGAAGAATTTGCGGGCTATCTCAGAAACAGCACGGATCTGATGAACGAAGGAGACTGCGTCCCCGTAAAAAGCGAGCTTGACCTTGTAAAGCATTACGCATATATGCAGCATAAACGCTTCGGAGACAGTGTCAGGTATGTGTTTGACGTTCAGGACGAAGAATTTGATATTCCGCCTTTCTCCGTTCAGACAATTGTGGAAAACGCGCTTGAGCACGGACTCAGAGCAAGCGGAACGGTTAACGGAATTATAACCGTAAAAACGTACAGAAAAGACAAAGCGCACTTTATCGAAATCTCGGATAACGGCGCGGGATTTGACACACATATTTTAGATGTCGAAACGCAATCGGAGCACGTCGGTATCAAAAACACAAAGGAGAGGCTGAGTTTAATGTGCGGCGGCACGCTCGAAATCAAAAGTGAAACAGGTAAAGGCACCGTTGTTACAATGAAAGTGCCGGAGGGGTAAACCTATGAAAATACTTATCGTTGACGACGAGGCGTATTTAAGAGACGAGCTGAAAGACTCGCTTGAGAGGATATCGTCCGCCAAAAACGAATATGTCGAAGCGGATGATTATAACAGCGCCGTAAAGCAGCTTAAAGAAAACAGTTTTGATATCGCCTTTCTGGATATACATTTAAAGGGTAAAAGCGGACTTGAAATAGCCGAAAGGGCAAAGCGAGTCAGTCCGAAAACAAATCTCGTTATGGTAACTGCATACAGCGAATATGCGCTTGATGCCTTTAAGCTCTTTGTCAGCGGTTATCTTCTGAAGCCGTTCAGCGATAACGATCTGAGGGAGGTTATGAATCATCTCAGAACGCCCGTCGACCTTGGCGGTGCGATGCTTGAGGTCCGCTGCTTCGGCAATTTTGAAGTGTTTGCAGGCGGAAAGCCGATGATCTTCAAACGCTCAAAAGAAAAAGAGCTTCTGGCCTATCTGATCGGTCTTAAGGGATCTTCCGCAAGCAAAAATGAAATATGCGCAAATATTTTTGACGAGGCGGTCACGCCGGAAAAAGCGGATATGAATTTCAGGCAGGTATTCGCTTCACTGAAAAAGGATCTGAAACGCCACGGCCTTGAAGACGTGATCGTACATAACAACAACGCTTATGCGATCGACGCCGCGCTCGTACGGTGCGACTACTACGATTATATCACGGGTAAATCGACCGGTGAGAATGTATACCGGGGTGAATTTATGAATCAATACAGTTGGGCGGAGCAATATGTGTATGCTCTCGATAACTTCTGAGGGAGATAGATTATGAAAAACAAAATCATTATCGGCGTTGTTGCGATCGTCATCCTTATAGCGGCCGTTTTTGCAGTTATAACGATCAGCAACAAGGCAGGGCAAAATGAAGGCGGCGTACAAACCTATGAAAATATGGACGAAGCCGCAAAAAATGTTTCCTTCCATATGGAGTATCCCGACCGGCTGTGCGGCTTTCCCGTTACCGGTTTCAGGTCGAACAGCAGTATGATCGAGGTGCAGTACGGAAACGACGGATTGATTCGCAAAACCCTCGGCGTGGCGGATAACAGCGGCAATAAAACAGAATATACGGAAAGCGTCGAACAAAGCGTCAACGGGTTGACCGTTACTCTAAAAGGAAATGACGGACTTGTATTTCTCGCTGTTTGGAACGATAACAATTTTGCCTATACCATAAGTTCGGCAAGCGGCGTCAACGCAGAGGAAATGACGGAATATATTGAGGCAACGAAATAGATTCTTTTATTTGAATATATAAATTCACTTACGGAAGAAAGAGAAATCCTTCTTCCGTATTTTTTGTCACGCTTTTGTCACGCCTTATGTGTTACAGTAAGAATGAAAAATAGGATCATTCTGAAATCAGGGGTTGTTATGAGAAAAATTATCATAAAAATCATACCGGTTTTGTTGTTGCTGATACTTGTTATCGGCGTGATGCCTTTCATGTCGATAACGGCATTTGCCGCGAATGCGACAACGGAGGCGACGCTTGTCAAAGCGGTGAACGCCGGCGGCGACGTGAAACTCACCAAGGATATTCAGCTTACAGACGTACTGCGTATTCCGACGGGAAAAGAGGTTACGCTGGATCTGAACGGTCATACGCTTGACAGAGGGCTGACTGAATGCCGGGATCTCGGCAGTGTTGTCCGCGTCGAGCCGGGCGCTGTTTTGACGGTGAAGGATTCCTCAAACGACAACAGCGGCGTTATCACAGGCGGCGCCTCATGGAACGGCGGCGGTATCTGCAACCACGGAACGCTTACCGTTGAGGGCGGCACCATCAGCGGCAACAAGTCGCTGCATAACACTTACGGCGGCGGAGGCGGTATTTATAACGGCAGCTACCAGGGCTCCAAGGCGACGCTGACGCTCAAAGGCGGCGTGATCGCCTATAACGAAGCGCGTCAGGGCGGCGGCGTTTATAACAGCGACGGCACCGTTGTAATTCAAAAAGGTTCTTATTCCGTCACCGTCCTCTCCCAACTGAAAACGTATGAAACGAACGTTGCGATCAAAAACAACTCGGCTTCCGCTTCGGGCAGCGGTATTTACACCGAAAGGGATATCAGCATCCAAGACGCACCGATCATTTCCGGCAACAAAAACGACGAAGATATTTATCTTCTGTACGGAAAAGTCCTGAAGCTGACCGGAAAACTGAAAAAAGCCGGTATCATCGGGATAAAAACGGAAGCGTACGATAACGTTATCACCTCGGGATATTTTACATATCAAACAGAGGATCCGAACGACTTTTTCAAATCCGCCGACTCAAATGCGATCATCCGCATGAGCGAGACGAAGGCAAACGGCGGCGAGGTCGTGCTCAAATACGGCGGCAAAACGCTGGTAGAGATCTATAACAGCGCAAAAAGAAGCGAAAAGAAGGCGTCCGAGCTGTATCTGAGGCAGGAGTACGACAGACCTGCCGATGCGGTGTGGACGGCTTACACCGCGCTTTCTTCCGCACTTAAGGAGTATAGGATCGAATTGACCCTCGGTTCCGATCTGATCTTTGACGGACAGATATCCGTTCCCGCGGGTGGATATCTTGTCATCGACCTGAACGGGCATCGCATCTGCCGCGAAAGAAACGGCAAAAAAATCTCGAACGGCGGCGTATTCCGTGTTCAGGAAGGCGGCACGCTGACGATCAACGACAGCAATCCGACCGTCAACAGCGGCTGGGGCGATATCAGGGGCGGCATTATCATGGGCGGCGCCAACTCAAACGGAGGCGGCGGGATCACGGTCGAAAAAAACGCCAATCTGTATATGAACGGCGGCACGATCTATGACTGTCGCACCGATTATCACGGCGGCGGTATTTGTGCTATGGACGGCGCGAAACTCATTGTTCTGAAAAACTGCAGGATCCATTATTGCCATACGATGGATTCTTCCGACGACGCAAACGGCGGCGGCGTCTACGCCAAAAACGTCAGCCGTCTGGAACTGGAAAATGTAAAAGTGACGACCTGCTCCTCGGAGGAC
Source organism: bacterium (assembly GCA_017963125.1). Taxonomy (GTDB): domain Bacteria; phylum UBP6; class UBA1177; order UBA1177; family UBA1177; genus UBA1177. The sequence continues at coordinate 44 of JAGCUA010000034.1, read as the reverse complement.
TACGGCGGCGGCGTTTATTATTACGGCGGCAATAACGGCATCTT
>JAGCUA010000033.1 GCA_017963125.1 bacterium | reverse complement strand
TCTGCGCCGCCTACTGCTGCCAAAGTCTTCGTAATAGCTGCCGTCAACGTCGTTTTGCCGTGGTCTACGTGACCTATCGTACCGATGTTTACATGCGGTTTGCTTCTTTCAAATTTCGCTTTTGCCATTTTTTCCTCCTTTGTTAGAAAGTTATCCCAAATTTTTGTTTTTTAATATTGTCAGGAATTTCCTTGTAGTGGGAAAATTCCATCGTAAACGTTCCTCTTCCCTGCGTCTGCGATCTGAGGCTTGTCATGTAGCCGAACATCTCAGCCAAAGGAACTTCAACATTGATGATCCTGATTCCGCCTGCAGCGTCTTCAAAACCGATGATCTCTGATCTCTTTGACTGGAGGTTGCCCATAACGTCACCCAGATACTGCTCAGGAACATTGATCTCGACTTTCATGACAGGCTCGAGGATTCTCGGACTCGATTTTTCCTCAGCATCTCTAAAACAGTTGAGAGCAGCGACTTTGAATGCCATTTCAGAAGAATCGACTTCATGAAAGGAGCCGTCAACCAGAGCCACATGCACGTCAACCACCGGAAAACCGTATCTTCCTCCGAAAGAAGCCGTCTGAACGCCCTTTTCGATCGCGCCGACGAACAGCTTCGGAATGATCCCGCCTTTTGTCATATCCTCGAAAACAATGCCCGAACCTGCAGGAAGCGGCTCGAATTCCATGACGACATGAGCATACTGCCCCTTGCCGCCGGTCTGCTTTACAAGCCTGTGCTCCATTCTGACAGGTTTCGAGAAAGTTTCTCTGTAACTTACCATCGGGTTTCCGACATGAGCATCTACCTTGAATTCCCTGCGGAGTCTTTCTACAAGGACTTCGAGGTGAAGTTCGCCCATTCCGGAAATGATGGTCTGACCGGTTTCAGCGTCTGCGTTGACTCTGAAACTCGGATCTTCCTTCGCAAGTTTTTCAAGAGAAAGCGCAAGTCTTTCCTCGTCGGCTTTTGTCTTCGGTTCGATAGCGATGCTGATTACGGGTTCCGGGAAAGTGATCTTCTCGAAAAGGAACGCGTCGTGTTTCGAGCAGAGTGTTGATCCCGTAGTCGCGTATTTCAGACCGACGATCGCACCGATGTTTCCGGCCGTGATGACTTCGACGTCTTCTCTTTTGTTTGCGTGCATCCGAAGCAGTCTGCCGACTCTTTCAACTTTGTCGGAAAGCGGGTTGTAATACTGCTGGCCGACAGCAAGTTCGCCGCAGTAGACCCTGACAAAGCTGAGTTCGCCGACGTAAGGATCGGACATTATCTTGAAAATCAAAGCGCCCGGGAAAGAATCTGTCGGTTTGACAAATTTTTCCGACTCGTCTTTGACGGAAGTGACTTTTATCGGAGGAACATCCACCGGAGAAGGCAGATAATCAACAACCGCGTCAAGCAGAAGCTGGACGCCTTTGTTTTTGAACGAACTGCCGCAGAGAACCGGGAAGATCGAGTTGCTGATAACAGCTTTGCGCAAAGCCGCGCGGATCTTCGCAGGTTCGATCGGAGCGCCGTCAAGGAAAAGAGCCATGATCTCCTCGTCGTAGTCGGAGAGAGCTTCGAAAAGTTTTTCGCGGCACTGGTCAACTACTTCTTTATATTCTTCGGGGATCGAATTCTCTTCTCTGAAAACGGCGCCGAGAACATCGCTGTCGTAATAACGCGTCGTCATGTTGATAATGTCGATGATCCCGCGGAAAGAATCCTCTTTTCCGACCGGGACCTGCACCGCAACAGCCTTTGCGCCGAGTTTCTGTTCCATCATTTTGATAACGTGGAAGAAATCGGCACCGATGCGGTCCATCTTGTTTACGAACGCGAGTCTCGGAACTTTGTACTTGTCTGCCTGTCTCCAAACGGTTTCGGACTGAGGCTCGACACCGCTTACCGCACAGAAAACAGCTACCGCGCCGTCAAGGACTCTCAGCGAACGCTCGACTTCGATCGTGAAATCGACGTGTCCGGGAGTGTCGATGATGTTGATCCTTTTTTCGCGCCAGTAGCATGTCGTTGCAGCGGAAGTGATCGTTATGCCTCTTTCCTGCTCCTGATCCATCCAGTCCATGACTGCGGTTCCCTCGTGGACTTCGCCCATTTTGCGGGAAACGCCTGTGTAGAAAAGTATTCTCTCGGTAGTTGTCGTCTTACCGGCGTCGATGTGAGCCATGATGCCGATATTGCGGATATCTTCGAGAGCTATGTGCTTTTCAGCTGCGGACATGGAACTGGAGGCCTCCGATTATTACCACTTGAAATGAGCGAAAGCCTTGTTAGCTTCTGCCATTTTGTGAGTATCTTCTTTTCTCTTGAAAGAGTTTCCTCTTTTGTTGAAAGCGTCGTCTATCTCGCCTGCAAGTTTGGCTGCCATGCCTTTCTCGCTTCTTTTGCGGGAGAACATGATCATCCATTTCATGCCGATAGCCTGGCTGTTTTCAAGAGAAATCTCGGTCGGAACCTGATAGGTCGCGCCGCCGATTCTCGTCGATTTAACCATTACCTGCGGTCTGATGTTGTCGAGAGCGGCCTTGAAAATGTCGACCGGATTCTCTTTTTTGTTCTGCGCAGCTGTTTCAATAGCGTTGTAAACTATTGTTTCCGCTACACTTTTCTTACCGCGAAGCATGATCTTGTTGATGAATTTCTGAAGAAGGACATCTCCGTATTTCGGATCTGCCGGAACTTCTCTTTTTGAAACGCATTTTCTTCTTGGCATTACTCAACTCCTTTTTACTTCGGTCTCTTAGCGCCGTAT
>JAGCUA010000032.1 GCA_017963125.1 bacterium | reverse complement strand
TCTGCGCCGCCTACTGCTGCCAAAGTCTTCGTAATAGCTGCCGTCAACGTCGTTTTGCCGTGGTCTACGTGACCTATCGTACCGATGTTTACATGCGGTTTGCTTCTTTCAAATTTCGCTTTTGCCATTTTTTCCTCCTTTTAAAAGGTTACATTATCTTCCGCCAAAGGTTTTCATTTGATTAAACCCAAGTGGAGCCCTCAATCGGAATCGAACCGATGACCTCATCCTTACCAAGGATGCACTCTAGCCGTCTGAGCTATGAGGGCATTCCAACAAAAGAATGGAGCGGGAAACGGGATTCGAACCCGCGACCCTTAGCTTGGAAGGCTAATGCTCTAGCCAGCTGAGCTATTCCCGCTCAAAAGTGGTGGAGGGGGGAGGATTCGAACCTCCGAAGCCATCGGCGGCAGATTTACAGTCTGATCCCTTTGACCGCTCGGGAACCCCTCCGAAAAAAAGTGGAGCTAGCGATGGGACTTGAACCCGCAACCTTCCGATTACAAGTCGGGAGCTCTGCCAATTGAGCTACGCTAGCATTATGCTCAAGTTTCAAACAGCATTAAAGCAGGGGCAAGATAGTCGAAAAATTATGAAAGTCAAGGTTTTTTGAAAAAAAATCACTTTTTATGCGGCTTCCGCAAAAAAAATGACGCTCCGGCTTTTGAAAAACAAGGCTCCCGCGCAGGATCCTCAACCGCCGTACAGCTTTTTTCTTTATTTTTATGGTTTACATTCCCTAAATATTTTTATGATTCCCCGATACTTTTCCGCAAACTTGATTTTTAAATTTCACGGTGCTACATTGCCTCGTTTTTTATTTGGTTACTTTTTCAGTTTTATCAATTTTGGAGGAGAAAATGGCAGCAAAAGGTTTGATTGAAATCTCAGTAGAGACCTGCAAAGGCTGCGGTCTGTGCGTTCACTACTGTCCAATGAAGTGTCTTGCTATCAACGAAAAAGACACGAACTCTTACGGTCTGCATTACGCTCAGAGCGTTGAACCCGACAAATGCATCGGTTGCGCTAACTGCGCTGTAATGTGTCCTGACGGCGCGATCACCGTTTACAAACAGTCTAACTAATAATGGAGGCGGACGTGGAGAAGAAAATAGCTTTTATGAAAGGCAACGAGGCACTTGCTGAAGCTGCTCTCAGAGCTGGCATGACCGGTTACTTCGGATACCCCATCACTCCCCAGACGGAAGTTATCGAGTATCTTTGCAAGGCAAAGAATCCGAATGATGACAAGTATCCCAAATTCACAGTTCTTCAGGCAGAAAGTGAAGTTTCATCAATCAACATGGTTTACGGCGCGGCAGCTGCCGGCGGCAGAATCATGACGACAACATCTTCACCGGGTTTCTCTCTTATGCAGGAAGGTATCTCCTACATCGCATGCGCAGATATTCCGTGCGTTATCGCAAACGTTCAGCGCGGCGGCCCCGGACTCGGAACAATCCAGCCCAGCCAGGGTGACTACTTCCAGTCTGTAAAAGGCGGCGGTCACGGTGACTACAAACTCATCGTTTTCGCTCCGAACTCAGTTCAGGAAGTTGTTGACTACACATACAACGCTTTCGACCTTGCAACCAAATGGATGTGCCCGGTTCTCATTCTTTCCGACGGCGCAATTGGCCAGATGATGGAAAAAGTCGTTCTTCCGGAACCGATCCCTGCAAGAACCGCTGAAGAAATGAGAGACGAAAAACCGTGGGCAACCAACGGCAAAGGAAACAGAAAACAGAGAAACATCATCACTTCTCTCAACATCCAGTCCGATGCGATGGAAAGAAGGAACAACGAACTTCAGGAAAAATACAGAAAGATCGAAGCTGAAGAAGTCCGCTATGAGACCTACAAAGCTGACGATGCAGAGATCCTCATCACCGCTTACGGTCTTTCCAGCCGTGTCTGCAAGAAGGCAGTCGACATCGCACGCGAAGAAGGACTCAAGATCGGTCTTGTAAGACCTATCACTGTATGGCCTTTCCCGACCAAAATCATCGACGAATTCGCAGCAAAACCGAATGTAAAATTCTTCATCGACATAGAAATGAACGTCGGTCAGATGGTCGAGGACGTAAAACTTGTCGTCAACGGCCGCAAACCGGTTTACTTCTACGGCAGAACGGGCGGTATTCTTGCTACGGCAGAAGAAATCCTTGAACAAATCAAAGCTAAAATGTAGGGGGATGAAATGAAAGAAGGATACACACTTGTTTACAAAAGACCCGACACGCTTCTTAAGACCAGAATGCACTACTGCCCGGGTTGTTTCCACTCGATTCTTCACAAACTCATCATGGAAGTTGTTGAAGAAATGGGAATCCAGAACGATGTTATCGGTGTAAGCCCGGTCGGCTGCTCCGTTTTCGCTTACGACTATATGGACGTTGACTTCCAGGAAGCTGCTCACGGCAGAGCTTGCGCAGTCGCAACAGGTATCAAGAGAACGCTTCCGAATAAGCCGGTTTTCACCTATCAGGGCGACGGCGACCTTGCAGCTATCGGTCTTGCTGAGACGATGCACGCCTGCAACCGCGGCGAAAAGTTCTCGATCTTCTTCGTAAACAACGCGATTTACGGTATGACGGGCGGTCAGATGGCTCCGACGACACTCGAAGGCCAGATCTCCACAACAAGCCCCTACGGCAGAGATCCGAAGAACGTAGGTTACCCGATGAAAATGGCTGAAATGGTCAGCCAGCTTCCGGGCGTAGCTTACTGCGAAAGAGTCTGCCTCAACAATCCGGTTAACGTCAGAAAAGCTAAAAAATCGATCCGCAAATGCTTCGAGATCCAGGCTCAGAACCTTGGAACGACTTTCCTTGAAGTTGTTTCCAACTGCCCGACGAACTGGAGACTTTCACCGATCAAAAC
>JAGCUA010000031.1 GCA_017963125.1 bacterium | reverse complement strand
TAAGGAATATTACGACAAAAAAATACGAGAAAACATGAATGGGAAAAAGGCCGTAATTGCTGTTTTCAATAAGTTTTTAAGGTGTGTCTTTTCGATGCTGAAAAATAAAAAGACTTTTTCTTTTAACTATAGTTGACTACAGAACGGCCGGTAATTTGAAATTCATTCCGTCGTAGACTTTTCCGTAGAAAATATAGTGATAGACGGCGTAGTTCGTCATAACTTTCTTGACGTAGTTGCGCGTCTGAAAGATCGGAATATCTTCAATAAATTCATCAAGTTCGCGTTCAGGATCGTTTTCGATCCACTTTTTTATCCGGTTCGGTCCGGCATTGTATGAGGCTGCTGCGAGAGCGATCTGACCGTCGAATTTTTTCACGAGATCGGAAAGAAATCTGACACCGAATCTGATGTTTGTCAGAGGTTTCTGCAAATCTTTCGTTTCGATTGTGCCGTACTCCTCGCGCGTTGCTAAAGTCTGTGCCGTGCCGGGGAGAAGTTGCAAAAGTCCGATGGCGTAACTGCTTGAAATCGCTGAAGTATCAAACAGACTTTCCTGCCTTGCTATCGAAAAGACGAATATCGGTGAGACATCGTAAAAATCGCAGTGGGCGAGGATCTCTTCTTCAAAAGCGACGGTGTAGCGCAGTTTGAAATACTCTTTCGAAGTGTTCGAAAAGTTGCTTATCGATTTCAGGATATTCGCCGCAAGCATGTGGTTGTTCACAGTTTTTGCCGCATAGCTCGCGACAAGTCTGTCGATCTCGTCTCCGTCGTTATCGATCGTTTTTGTTGCGTTTTTAAGCACTTTTGCCGTCATGTTTTTGTCTGCGGTCACCATTGCCGCAATGACCCATTCAGTTTCCGGAAGCATCGTATCGTCGTGGAATTTAGTGTTTCCGCTTGATGCAATTTTGCTTTGAGCGCATTCGATGTTTCCGCTTTTTACCCTTCCGGCCGCAAACGAACCGTAAAAAGAGGCAGGGATTTTTGCTGCAAGTTCGCAGTAAATTTCCTGAGCGACCTGTTTTTCTCCCAGCTTTTCGGCAACCCGCGCAAACCAGTAAGTTGCCCGCTGGTGGTCGTAGCTCATTTCGTTAGTTGCTGAAATTATTGAAGAAAGTATTTTTTGCGCATCAATAAACTTTTTGCGTTTGTAGTCGATCCAGAAGTTGAGGAAGCGGGCGATTTCGATTTTTCCCGAATGCGGATAGGAGTCAATAAAAGTCCTGTAATATTTTTCGGCGTCATCCAGAAGTCCGGCAAGACGTGCCATATCCGCAGCCATATATAAAAATTCGCCGGAAGCCTTTTCATCTTTGGATTTGAATCGCTCGTAAGCCGCGAGATAGAGGTCTATCGCCTTTTCGTTGTTGCCCAAAGCGGCTTCTGTGTAGGCATATTCGCTGTAAAATTTGTAGATGTCGCTGTCGGAGAGTTCTTCATTTGTGCAGTGGGGCTCGAGTTTCGTGTAAATCGCTTCGGCCTGGGCATGTTCGCGTCTTTTTGTATAGGACATCGCGCGGTAAAGATGTGCTCTCCAGTCATAAGGTTTGGCGTAATTTTTGTTCGGGAACCACCCGGAAGACATCTGGATCACCTGTTTGTAGCGCACTTTGCGGTAGTTGTATTCGAGACTCCAGATCTTGAATTCGCTGTAGGCTTTGTTTCCGAGTTTTTTTGAGTGCTGTTCGACGATTTTTGAAAGAGTGTCGTAAAAAGATTCGGGAAAAGAGATGTTCAATGTCCGCAGATAGGACAAACCGCTTTCGGGATCGCGCTTAAGAAGTTCGGTAACGTAAAACTGCGTGAGAGTCGGGCTGTTTTCCTGGCGGTAGTCCTCCATAAATTGTTTTACGTTGCCCGAAAGATAGAGTTTTTTGAGATATACGGAATAAAGGCTCTTTGCTGAATTTTCAGGAAGTACAGCAAGGTAACTTTTTAATTTTTCTAAAGAAATGTCTTCCCATTTTTCAGCTGCATAAAGATAGAGCCCGGCGCTTTTCTCCCTGTCGCTCATATTTGCGAGGTAATCTGCCGGATTTTTGGAACTATCTTTCGAATTCAGCGCCTCGAAGAAAAGTATCCGGCATGAAAAAGTGTCTCCCGATTTGCAGAACTCTTCCTTTTCTTCGGGTGTAAACTGTTGAAAATATTGGACTTTCTGCTCAATGTGCTTTTCTATATCGCTTCCCGAAAAATCAAATAGCAGAGATGAGAAAAAAAGTTGCAGGAAAAAAATCGAAGAAGAGATCATTGTTCGCTGATGAGCCCTGTCGCGATATTCGTCTGTTTAGCGAGAACTGTGGCAAGCTGGGTGAGAAGTTTCACGCCGATGATCGGTTCTTCTGCGACGATTTTGTCGAAAGCTGACTTTTTGATGACTAAAAACGACGAGGTTTTATCAAGAAAAAGGTTGTATGCAGGCATTTCTCCGCTCAGAAAAGCGACATCTCCGATGTGATCGCCGCTGTGGAACGTCTTGAGCAGTTTGCTTCCCTTCAAAGCCGAGACTTTTCCGTCAAGAATGATGAAAAGTTCTCTGTCGGCAGCCGACATTTTCGAAATGACGTCGTATTTGTTGTAAGTCCTGATCTCGACCTGCGCCATGACAGCAAGAAGTTCCCTGTATTCGAGATCCTTAAACAGCTCGATAGAGCGTATCTTGTCGAATTTCTTTATGAATTCACGTGTTCCGGTAACTTCTTCCTCGTCAACGCTGAATGCCGAAACAAGAATCATCGAAACATTATCGGGAGCACCGTTCTGATAAACGACGTCGGTAAGGCTGCGCATCGCCGCTTTAAGCCGCTCTTTTTCCTTCTGCTGATCTTCAAAAGCAGTGTCGAAAATAGCGCCGAAATCAGGAGTGTCGCTGCCGAGACCGTTGTAAAGCCCGTCAGAGCATAAAAGATATTTGTCTTCGGGAAGGATCGCAAAAGTCAGTTTTTCAGGTTCGACATACTCCTGAATGCCGACAGCTTTTGTCAGGATCCCGCTGAATTTGGCGTCAAAAATGCCTGAATAGTCACCGAACTGCTTTCTGTAATCGTTGATGAGAGTGTGATCGGTCGAAAGCTGCGTTACTTCGCGGTGTCTGATCATGTAAAGCCGTGAATCACCGGCATGAACCATGAAACCTGTGCTGTCGATAACGAGCAGAGCCGTGAGAGTAGTTCCCATTTTGCCGTCGATATCGCGCTGAGAGGCCTCTTTGAAGACTTTCGCGTTTGCGTGGCGCAGCGCATCTGCGAGCATGTCAAGCACCTGAGTTTTGTTTTCGGCGCTTGAATTCATCTGAAATGCATCGATGACTGCCCGGTTTTCCGTAACGAAGTCGCGGAGAGCGTTTATTGCCGTTTCTGAAGCAATTTCTCCGCAGAGTTCGCCGCCCATACCGTCGGCAATCGCGAAAAGCCCGAGTTCAGGCACTTCAAGAAGATGATCTTCGTTGTTTTTTCTTACCAAACCTTTGTCTGTGAGACTCATTGACAGGAATTTCATGGAACCCCCCGCAAACAGATTTCAGGCGGTATTTTAGTGAAACTGAAAGAAAATTCAATATTTATTTAAGAATTTACTGCTCCCCTAAGTTAGGGGAGCTGGCTGCGCAGCAGACTGTGGAGTGTGTCGGTTTTTACGCACGCCCTCGCCCTGCGGGCACTCCCTCTGACTCAGAGGGAGATTTTAAAAGTAAAGATCTTATTTTGTTGGATTATTTTACGTTGATGGAAACGACGCCTTCCCAGCCGGCTGCGATGTAAACGATTCCGTCGATAAGCTGCGGCTCGATGCCGTAATTGCCGCGCCAGTAGTCGCTGTAAGAGTATGCTCTTGCTGAGGAAATGTCGTAATCACCTGATTTTTCCTTGCCGTCGGGATCGATGTAGGTCCAGCCTTCAGTAGTCGAAAGAATGATCCCGCCGTCCTGGACATTCATTACGAAATTGGCGTTTTCAAACGACTTTTTGTAGGTTTCCTTGCCGTCGGATGCCGAAATGAGGCGGACCTCGGTAACTCCGCTTGATCTGTAGGAGCAGTAATTCCAGTTTTCGCCGGTCAAAGTTTTGACGAAGAAGACTTTGTCATCTTTAGCGTAAACATTGTTTGCAACAGATTCGTAGGAATCCTGGTTGTAACCGTAGGAATCGGTCAAAGTTTCTTTTGCGACGACTGTTGCGGATGTTTTGTCCTCGTTGAGTTTCAAAATATTGATGTCGTAAGTGTTTTCGCTTGACCCGCAGTAGTAGTCACCGTCAGCACAGTCGCTGTCATAGCTGGAGATAAGCGGCGTTTTTGTGTAGAGATACTTCGCGTTTTCGCTGATATCGATAAGTTCGCCGGGGATGTTCACCCTTTTGCCCGCTTTCGGATTTTTCGGATCACTTGCATCGAACGGAAGGGCATAGCAGAGATACCGGTCACCGTTTTCATCGGCTTTTTTGAGTTTGCAGCCGCTTGACCAGAATGTGTTTTTGACTGCAAAAATGTTCTTTTCGCGGATAAGCGAGCTGTAATGGAAATCGAATTCGGATGTCGTGATCTTTTCAGCAGGGTTGTTCATATCGGCGAATACGATTTTTACATCAGATTCGGAATCGTCGGAATCTATTCCGAAATTTCCGGAAATAGCTGCAAGAACGTTGTTTTCCGAAGCGGTCTGGATCCAGGTGAATTCCTTATTCCCGCTCAAAAAGAAATCGCCGACTTCTTCGATGGCTTCTCCGTCTTTGAATTGAACGACCTTGATCGCAGGTTCGGTATCGTTTGCTTCGCTATTGATTATTATGCGGTAAATATATGCGAAGTTGCTGTTCTTCGTCAGGGTGACATCTGAATATGAATTCTGCGGCAGAGTTTTTGTCGACCAGAGAGTTTCCCCGTTTGTCTTGTCGTAGACGTTGAAATTGTAGTAGCCGTCCAGTCCGCAGAGATACTGTCCGCATCTTGCCGTATTGCTGACGTAGGAGGCAAGGGTGAGTTCAGACAAAACTTTCGGATTGTCTCTGTCAGTCGCATCCGCAAGAACGACATGGTTTTCACCTATGCTGAAAATGAGATCCTGGATCGCTACGCCGCGTCTGACATAGCTGTCGGAAGCGATGAATCCGCGGGTTTTCAGACCTTTGTCAAGGTCAAAATCAATAAGATAAAGTTTGTAGAGTGTTTCCCAGTAATCGTTGTAATCAATTATAGGAAGGAGGATCAGACCGAGCTCGTCGAAGATCTTGAACGCTTTCCAGTCGTAGTTAGCCTCGCTGTAGCTGTATCCGGATCCCATTTCGACAGTGTTGATCTCTTTGGGATCTTCCGGATTTGCAGCATCGTACATGCTGATCTTGGTTTTAGAACCGTCGCGGCCGACTGCAAGGATAGTCGTTCCTCTTACTTCGATGAAATCGGACCAGCCGGGAACTTCGAGTTCACCCAGCTGTTTGAGGTTTGACGGATCGGAAATGTCGATGACATGAAGCGGATCCTGCTGGAAATATGTGACGGCATACATTCTGTTGCCTTCGAATTTCGTGCCGTAAAGCTGCTGATTTGTCATGAAAACGAGTTTGTCGAGCTTTTTGACGTTCGCAGGGTCGCTGACGTCGAAACTTTCGATCATGCTGTCGCCGTTGCCCCAGCTTGTCGAGGAGCTTACGGCAAAGAAAGTGTTGCCGGCTTCATGCATTTTCCAGCGGTCGCTCATGAAACCGTCGGTCCTGAACTCGGCTTTCTTTACGATCTTTCCTTCTGGGTCGCTGATATCGAACATCGTTACCGGATAGCCTTTGTCATAGTCTTCGGTCCAGTAGTAGGTGTCAGCTTCGGCAACATAGATCGATTTCTGCGAAACGTAGAGCGTGTAGCTGTATCCTTCGACCGAAACTTTTTCGACCATCTTTATGTTCTGCGGATCTTTGATGTTGATCGACATGATAGAGATCTGATTTCTGCCGGACTCGCCGCCGTCGCCGTCGCATCCGTACCAGTAGTAGGTGTATTCAGTCGAAGCGACGTAAATGACGTCTCCGACCTGTCTCGAATCGGTGATCCATCCGTCGATCTCGAATTCGCCGATGAGCGAAAGGTTTGCGGGATCTTCGGTGTTTACGACCATGAGTTTGGAATAAGTCTTGTTGGAATAGTAGATCTCGTCCAATTCATAGCTCGAGTTCGTATAGCTTACGAGAATGTAAGCGCGTCCTTCCTGAAGGTACATCTCGCCGACGTATCCCTGGAATCTGAGATTTCCGATGATCTTAAGGTTTTCGCGGTCTTTTATGTCGACTGCGATCAGACCTTTGTACTGGTTTGCGAGCCAGAGGACGTTGCCGTCGAACTTGTAGATATCCGATTCGACGATCTCGCGCTCCGCGTCACCGCTTCCGTTCTCCCCGTCTTCAGCAGGAGCTTCGGCATCACCGGCAGCTTCATCGGCGTAATCTTCGCCGCCTTTGGCTGAGTCGCTTTCATAGGCATTACCGACGGTTACATACTCTTCCGAGCCGTCGCCTTCATACTCCTGTCTGTTGTCACCGCTTTTCTTCGAATCGCCGCAGGAAACGGCAAGAAAAGCGATCATTGCAAAAACTGCCAAAATTTTTAGAACTTTAGTCATCTTGACCCCCGTAAAAAAATACTCAAAACCTTCAATTTTTAACAAATCGAGCAAAAATACAATAGTTTAGTTCTACCTTATGTCGATTTTTCTGATAATTTTTTTAAAAAAGTGATTTTTTTAGATCATTTCACATCGAAAGAATAAAAACCGTAATCGCCCGCCGGAATGTGGATTTTGCCGTCAAGCAGCTGAGCTTCGGAAAGAATCATTCCGGTCATGTCGGCAGGGGAAGCAAGATGTTTTGATTTGCCGTTTTCATCAATATAAATCAGGTCTTCAGTCGTTTTGAGGATGATTCCGCCGTCTTTGACGCTGCCGCTCTCCATAATATTTTCAAAAGAGCCGTGATAAAGCTCTTTGCCCGATTCTGACGAAACAAGCCTTATGTCATAATGCGCATCGTTTCTGTAGCGGCACTGGCTCCAGTCGGCACCGGTTGAGTCCTTGATGAAGAAAACCTTGTCATTTTTTATGAAAAACGAGTTCAAAACGGTGTTGAGTTTACTGTTTATGGAGCTGTAGGAATCGTCAAAAGTCTCTTGTTTTACAACGGTTACGCCGTTTTTGTCTTCATTGAGTTTTAAAATGTAGAAATCAAAAGAATCGATGTTTTTCCAGTTCGTGCCTGTATGATCTTCTCTGCGGAAAGTGCGCGGAGTTGTTGTGTATAAGTATTTTCCGTTTTCGCTTATTCCGACAAGTTCTCCCGGAATATTGATCCTTTTTCCAGCTTTAGGGTTTGCCGGATCGCCCGCATCAAAAGGAAGTGCGTAGCAGAAAAATTCGTCAGCTTCATTTTCTTTCGCTTTTTTGCGTTTGCAGCCGCTTGTCCAGAAGGTGTTTTCAGTTGCAAAAATATTGTGTCCGCAGCTCAGGTTGTCGTAGTCGAAGTAAAAATCGGAGGCATTTATCCCTTTTTCGGGACTGTTCAAGTCAAAAAATTTGATTTTCGGTTCTTTAGGACGGTTGCCTTCTTCATCAAATTCGCCGTATTTGATGGCGAACATCGAGAGAGCGTTGTTTTCCGAAAGAACGGGTAGTCCTTTAGTCGATGTATTGGCTTTGAACGGAAATTCCCCGCTTTCCTCGAAACCATCTTCTTCGCCTAATTTCACGATTTTGACATAAGGGGTAATGTTTTCAGTTTCAGTTTCTTCATAACTGATGTAGTAAGCAGCTTTAATTTCATTCCACGGACGATAAATGTAGTCTGTATGCTTGAAAATGTAGGCGTAACTGCTGTTTTTAAGCAGTGTTATGTCATCGTTACTGTTTTTCTTGTCGCTGAAAGGAGTACTTTTCCATATTTTTTCGTCTGTTTTGCCGTTATATGCTTCAACTTCCGAATCTTTGACGACACAAAGCGATTTTCCGCACTTTGCTGCACTGGAAAAGTAAGGTGCAAAGGAGATTCGATGCATGATTTTCGGATTGTCGCGGTCTGCTGCATCAACCGCACTAAGGTGTTTTTCGCCTACGCTGAAAATCAGGTCGTTGACTGCGATTCCGTATATCATTTCATTTCGCGATTCTATAAATCCTAGTGTTTTCAGACCTTTTTCCGGATCGAAATCTATAAGGTAAAGCTTGTATTGTAACCACAAAAAACTGAGATTCTCAAGATAGGGGTACAGAATCAGACCTGCTTCATCGTAAACTTTGAATGCTTTTTTGTAGAATTCGTCATTGGTATAACCGGTGCGTGAATTTTTCTTGATTGTAATAGTATTGATTTCTTTGGGGTTTTCCGGATCTTCCGCATCGTACATCCCTATTTTTGTCGTTTCATAGTTGTCGAGAGAAAAAGCTGCAAAAAATTTGTTGTTTTTGACTGCAAGAATTTTGTAGACCTCTTCCGGCACTTTGAGTTCTCCCAGAAATCTGATGTATGCCGGATCGGAAATGTCAATAACGAGAGGCGGATAGCCGGAGAAGTAGGGAACAGCATAAATTCTGTCGCTGTCGAATATGACATCGTTTAGCGGACTGCTGCCGTTCGACCATAAAAATTCGCGATAGTAGATCTGTTCTATATTTTCAGGATCGCCAACATCAAAACTTTCGACAATGCATTTTCCTCCCCAGTTGTTTGAAGTAGTTACAGTGTAGAGAACACCGTCTTTTTCCTTCATTGTCCATGCGGCATTCAGATATCCTTTGGTTGTAAATCCGGTTTTTTTGATAATTTCCCCTTCAGGGTCGCTTATGTCGAACCTTATTATCGGATAACCGAAAGTATGCTCGTGATTCCAGGCATAGAAATCTGCTTCGGCGACATATACCGCTTTCTGCGAAACATACACGGTGGTAAAATCGGCACCATCTGCACTTTCTCCATAAACTTGTTTGATATTTCCGGGATTTTTGACATTTATCGATATGACTGAAACTCTGTCGAGTCCGCCATATCCGCTGTCACCGCTGCAATCGCTCCATGAATAACCTTTTTCGAGCGATGCAGCATAAATCACATCTCCTGTCTGCACGGAACCGACGATTTCTCCTTTTATTTCGAACGTACTCAAAATTGACATGTTTTCAGGATCTTTTATGTCAACGGCTATGATTTTTGAGTAAGATTTTGTGTAGGAGTAAATTTCGCCCGAGTCGTAGCTGTATTCTGTGCTCGGATAGACAACAACAACGTAAGAGACATCGTCCTTAAAATAAATTTCCTTGGCGATTCCCGGAAACCGGACAAAACCGAGAAGTTTGAGATTTTTCGGATCGTGGATATCAACCGAAGTCAGACCTTTATCTTTGCTCGCCAGCCAGAGAATATCGCCGTCAATTTTGTAGATATCGGGATAAACCGTCTTTTCTTCATATTCATCTGCATGGTCTTCGCTATCAACGTAGCCTCTTTCGCATGTTTCAAGATCAGCTGCATAGCCGAAAGTTACAAACTGTTCCGTGCCGTCACCCTTGTATTCATCCTCTTCCGTATCTTCGTCGGTGTTTTCGCTGTCACTGTCATCTTCATTAACACTTTCCTGTTTTGAACCGCTGCCGCTGCACGCAGTAAAAATGAAAAGAAAAATTGCAAAAGCTGCGAAAAATTTGACGATTTTTTTCATGACGACCCCGCTAAAAGACGAAAGATTTTATACAAAAAGAACTGAAACACAACAGTTTAGTTACATGTTAGTCCGTTTTTTCTGATAATTTTTTTTAAAAAAGTGAAAATTTCTGAAAAGGTTTGCAGAAAAAGTGGCAGATTTTCGAGATAAACTTTGAAGAACTGCATATTTTTGACAGAAAAAATTTTGAAGAATTGCACTTTTTGGGCGGTTTTTATAGCAATTTCAACGAGTTTGTTGAGTTTGTCGCAAAATCGGTCAACAAAAATCACACTTTTTTTATAAATTGTGTGGTTGAAATCACGTTTTTGGTAAAAATTCTGTGATTTGATTGCGTTTTTTGGGAAATTTTTTCGATCATTTCACATCAAAAGAATAGATTCCGCCCCAGAGAGTTCCGACATAGACCGTATCGCCTATAAGCTGTGCGGAATTCGGAGAATATTGTTCGCTTGTTCCGAGATCTTTGCTCAATTCAACTTTTTTGGTTTTACCGTCGGTAGCCACATATATCCATTCCCCGTTTGTCAAGAGAAGCAAACCTCCGTCCTGAACATCGTGAAAGGAAGATACCTGCTCGAAAGAATCAGCAAAAATCTCCTTTCCGTCAGCTGCGGAAAGGATTTTTATTTCATAAACAATGTCAGATTTTGGAACGCATTTTGTACTCCGATAATAACTTCTTGAAACAAAAAACAGTCGATCGTCTTTTATAAGAACATCATTCGCAACAGAATACTGTTTCGGATACTTGTCACTGTTGTAATTAATGACTTCCCAGTCTTCGAGAGTTTCTTTTTTTACAACATCTGCCGAATTTTTTTTGTTATTAAGTTTTAAGATATAGAAATCGCTGCTTTCTATTTTGATTCTGCAGTTTCCGATATCTTCGCAATCTTTCTCTGATTTCACCGCCGGTGTTTTTGTGTAGAGATACTGGCCGTCTTTACTGATTCCCATAAGTTCTCCGGGGATATTTATTCTTTTTCCGGCTTTTGGTTTTGCAGACTTGTCAACAGTAAAAGGAACGGCATAACAAAGATACTGATTTGCCTCTTCTTCCGTTGTATTCTTGATGCAGCCGCTTGTCCAGAAAGTGTCACCGCTGACGAAAATCCTGTTTTCTATAAAGAGTTTACGGTAGTTGAAATCGACTTTCGAAGCTGTGATTTTTTCAGCCGGTTCGTTCATATCAACGAAATGCAGTTCATGTTTTGTCTTACGGCGTTCCCGCTCTCCGTCGTAATACTTTTCCCATTTTGTACTCCTGAAAGCCATAATGTTCTTGTCGGAAACAGCTGCAGCCGCGTAATAACCGATACTTTCATAAATCTTTATAGTTTTCGTCTCTTCAAAAGAGTTGTTTTCACCGTTTTTAATAATTTTGACGTAAATCGGAAGATTAGAATAAAAATCGTCGCCGTAGCCGCAGAAAGTCTGGTTTTTGTTGTAAATATAGAAGTTTTTGCTGTTTTTAACCAGATTCGCAGATTCGCTGCAATCCCACTGCCTGCTCTGCCAGACAACGCTGTTTGTCCCGGTGTCGTAAATAAACAGTTTTCTTTCGTTTATTCCGCAAAGATGCCCTCCGCATTTTGTAATTTCAGGGATTCTGTCTGCGATTTTTTGTTCTGAAATGATTTTCGGTTTGTCCCTGTCGGTAATGTCGGCAGAAACGACCTTATAGTTGGATGCTGCGAAAACACGGTTTTTTACAGCTGTTCCGAATCTTGCAAAGTCGTCCATTGCAATAGCTCCGCGCATTTTCAGCCCTTTTTCGAGATCAAGATCGGCAAGATAAACCTTGCGAATGATCTCTTTAGGATAGCTGTCAGAACCTGAACAGAGAACTAGCCCGATTTCGTCAAAGATCCTGCAATTTGATACAAACATATCTGTGTCGAATAAGGCACCGCTGATTTCTCTGGGATTTCCAGGATCTTCCAAATCGTAGAGACCCAGCTTTACCTGATAGTCTTTCTTTTCCTGCTCGATTGTGAGCATTTTCGTGCCTATGAATTTAAAATCCGATATGCTACCGAAAATTTCCTGCTCGGAAACCAGAGAAAGGTTGTCAGGTGTAAGATCCACTGTCTCTAAAAAGTAGTGTCTCTGATCGCCGGAATAAGAATATCTGGAACCATACATCGTATAACCGTTGAATGCGGCATTGCTGAAACCGTCAATAGTGTCGAGTTTTATGACATTTGCAGGATCTCTGACATCGAAACTTTCAAGAGTTGTGTAATAAGGTTCGTAAGTGCTTGAGGTTACAAGATAGAAAAAATTGTCTGTTTCATACATCCCCTGAATGAATCTTTCGGGATAAATCGTCGATTTTTGGACAATTTTGCCGTCAGGATCACTTATATCGAATATTGAAAATCTGTTTTCACCTATGGGATCATCCCATTCGTCTGTTTTGGATTCAGCAACATATATGTGCTTGTCGGAAAAATAAACCAGATCCGCCGCCACTTCTGCTGAAATTTTGTCAGCTATTTTTATATTTTCCGGATCTTTTATGTTTATCGCAACGATCGAGCTCCGCTCATTACGGCTTCCCCAGGTTCCGTCACATTCCTTCCACGAATAAGCCTTGTCTGCGGCAACAACATAGATTATATCACCTATCTGTTTTGAATTTCTCGCATAGCCGTCAATTATAAATTCAGCTGCAATCGAAAGGTTTTTCGGATCTTTCGTGTTGATTGCAACGAGCTTTGAATATTCTCTTCCGTAATAGATGATTTTGCCGTCATCGGAATCTCCGTCTGTCCTGCTGACAAGGACATAAGCTCTCTCATCTTGAAGATAAATGTTCTGGCCATACTGTCCCGCCGGATTTATGCTGTCCAAAACTTCCAGATTTTCCGGATCGCTTATATCGACCGTGACAAGTCCTTTGTACGGATGCAAAATCAAAAGCGTGTTTCCGTCAAGCTTGTAGACATCACCCTCAAAAATTTCGCGTGGAACATCAGGAATATCGTCCTTTAAAGCGAAATTGTCATAAACCTCCGTGTCATCTACGGGGCAATCTTCTTCAAAATAGTCCGAAGACGATATCGTAACAAACTTTTCCGTTCCATCAGGCTCCGGCTCATCGTCCGAAATTTCATCCCCGTCGGAAACCGAATTTTCAGGATCGTTGTCGGAAATCTCCTGTTTTCCCGAATTTCCTTTGCCGCCGCACGCGGTAAAAATGAAAAGAAAAACAGCAAAAGCTGTGAAAAATCTGATAAATTTTTTCATGGTGACCTCTCTCAAAAACGAAAGATTTTATACGAAAAGGGCAAAAATACAACAGTTTAGTTCCATGTTGTGCCGATTTTTCTGATAATTTTTTTTAAAAAAAGTGAAAATTTTTATGTCTTGTTTATTCCAAGAGAAATGCCATGTAGTACGGCAATGTGATTTTGTTGCCGGAAACTCCGATGTTGTTTTCCGAAAGTTTGTAGCATGTATCAACTTCGTATTGCGGATTTTTCAGCACGGTATCAGCTGATTTTGTGTTGCCTGTAGTCGCTTTCACTTCGATTAAAGCAGTTTTTCCTGCAACTTTTGTCACAAAATCTATCTCAAGTCCTGAATTTTTGTGGAAGTAATAGAGCGGACGGTTCTGTTTTGAAAAGCAGTCGGCAATAATATTTTCAAAGATTGCACCTTTGTAAATGCCGAGTTCTCCGCTCAGAATTTTAAAAGCAGAACCTTTTTCGAGCATTGCCGTGAACAAGCCGGAATCCTGCATATATAGTTTGAAAACGGAATCAATTTTGTTGCCTTCGAGCGGCTCAGAAATATTTGAGAGATTGTAGCAGATATTGACGATTCCGCAGTCGTAAAGCCACTGGATTGCAGCCTGATATTTTTCGGCTCTGGCTCCTTTTTCCAAAGAAGCATATACAAATTTGTTGTTTTCTTTGGCAAGCTGTGCCGGAATTGAATCAAAAACGCGGTTTATCCTCGCGAGAAGATGCAGATCTGTTTTCTCGTTTTCGTTTTCATCAAGGTGTTTGCCGAAATCGTCTTTGTATTCCTCAAGAATATCGCGCTGTTCACTGTAAACAATATTCATGTCGCCGGTCAAAACGAAACGGTCGACAATGTAGGGCAGCCCGCCGACGCAAAGATATTCCTTGAAATAGCGCAGCATCGCATTGTGGGTCGCGGCACTCACCGGAGTTTTGTCTGCAAGACATTTTTTCAAATAGGATATGACGTTTTCGCTGACTCCTTTTGCCCAGAGAAATTCCTCGAAATCCATAGGTTTCATATAGACGATTCTTTCAAAACCAGTCGGAATTCCTTTGGTTTTTTTGTTGTTGTATCCTTTGATTCCGAGAAGCGAACCTGTTGCGATGATATCATAGCGTCCGTCTTCCATAAACGGTTTTATGCTGGCTCTGGCGTTGGCGCATTCCTGAATCTCATCAAAAACGAGCACCGTTTTTCCAGCTTCGAAGCGCGATTTCGGAAAAAGGGCCGAAATATCCATGGTTATGCGGTCAACACTCAGGTCTCCGTCAAAAATCTGGCGCGCCGAGTCATTTTCCTTGAAATTGATGTAGATCACATTCTTAAATTCAGCTTTTGCAAAATCCAGAACGCTGAAAGTTTTGCCGATCTGCCGCATCCCTTTTACAACAAGCGCTTTCTTTTTGCCTGTTGAATCTTTCCAAGACTTGAATTCATTGATGATTTTTCGTTTAAACATCTAAGCCTCCGCTCTAAAAACGCACTTTTTCAAGCGAGTTTTCAAGTAGAACATACATTTTTTCAAGCGAGTTTTCAAGAAAAACATACACTTTTTCAAGCGAGTTTTTTTCAGATTATTTCAAATCAAAAGAATAGATTCCTTCATATCCCGCTGAAATGTAGAGCCTGTCACTCATAAACAGCATGGTGTTTTTCCACACCGCATCCGTGCTGAAGGTAAATTGCGTTGATTTGCCGTCTTTCGAAATGTAGTAAAGTTTGTCGCGTCCTTGGAGAACTGCGATTCCGCCGTTCTCAACATTCCAGAGTTTTGCATGTTCAAAAGTTCCAGAGAATAGTTCTTTGCCGGAAACTGCCGAAACAACTTTGATGTCGTAAGAATTGTAAGAATCATCAACACAGCCGTTCCAGCCGCCGTAAGATCTGACATGGATCAAGAATATGACGTTGTTTTTGACATAAACACCATGAGAATCCAAAGTGTATTTTCTGACTACATTCGCCTCTGAGTTAGCGTAATCGATTTCGAGAACGTAAAAATCATATTTTTCGTCAATGACCGGAGTTTTTGTGTAAAAGTATCTGCCGTCATCGCTGACTGCCTCAAGTTCGCCAGGAATGTTGATCCTTTTTTCTGCTTTAGGTTCCGAAGGATTGCTGGCATCGAACGGCAGCACATAGCAGTAATACTGGTCTCCGTTTTCCGGATCGGCCTTTTTGAGTCTGCATCCGCTTGTCCAGAATCTGCTGCCGGATGTCAAAAATTCTTTCCAAAGAAGACTCAGGAATTCGTATTCAAAATCAAATTTGACAGATTTTACCTTTTTGCCCGGATTATTCATGTTTAAAAAGGCGATTTTTTGATTCTTTGTGTTGCTGCGGTCTATGATGCGTGTCGCAATGACATTGTTTTCCGAAACAGAGTTGATAAAAAAGTAGTCGTAGTAGAAATCGATAAAAGTCTCTCCGAGATCTTCAAAAGGAGGCTCCTCGTTGATTTTTACCACCTGAAATTTGATGTTTTCAGTCCCGCCGTAAGCTGAACGGTTGAAGTAAATATAGTTGTTGTTTTTCAGAAATGCCGATGAATTGCCGCTAATGCTGCTTTTCCAAATCAAATCCGTTTCCGTGTTATACACACTGAGACTGAGATCTGTCTGTCCGCAGATATTTTCGCGGCATTTCGAGATCAAACTGATATCTTCGGCAAGAATCTTGTCTGAAAGCAGTTTCGGATTATCGCGGTCATTTATATCAACCGATAAAATTTCCGTATCGCTCATGCCGAAAACAATATTTCCGGCAACTATACCGCGTTCTATCGGAGTTCTCGATACAACAGACCCGCGCATTCTAAACCCTCTGTTTAAATCAAAATCGACAAAATAAACACTTGTTCCTCTCGGGTCGACAATCAGTCCTTCACTTTCAAAAATATCTAAAGTTTCCGAATTCTTCTGTCCTCCTCCCGACAACCGATCTATTTCTTTAGGTTTCTGAGGATCAGAAACATCATAGAGACAAATTCCGTTAAAACCCGGAGCTGTTGTAAAAATGTAGTTTCCTATGGCTTTGACAGGTTTCATTCCACCAGATAATTCAAGTTCCCCGAGTTTCACAAAATTCCCGGGATCCGAGATATCTATTATGCTGAAAGGAAGTACGTCGTATGATGATGAGTCTCCGGCATAAAGTCTGTCTCCCAAGAAGCTGGAGTCATATAATTTATCTTCCGCCGTAAGAACCAATTTGCCGAGTCTTTTGGCCTCTGGACCGCTGACATCGAAACTTTCAAGTATGGCGTTACCTGAGCCGGAATAGTCGGAACAGGACAAAGCATAAAAAACACCATTCAGTTCATACATTTTTGAAATGTCGAAGATATATCCTTCTACGTCGAAAGAGGCTTTTTTTGCGATTTTTCCCGAAATGTCGCTGATATCAAACCTCGTTACAACCAAATTCGCGCTGTTGTAGGCAACATAAACAGATTTTTCTGAAATGTAGATATAAGGACAGCAGCTTTCGATTGAAACGTAATCTTTGTCAATTATGCTTAAATTTTCAGGATCTTTAATATCCACAGACACTACGGAAATCTGATTCTTTCTACTATATGACGACTCGCATGGATTAGGATTCAGCTCATATTCTGTCGCAGCAATATAAATTATTTCTCCCTTCAGTCCGGAATCAGTTATTTCACCATTCATTTCCAATTCGCCGACAACGGAAATGTTTGAAGGATCTTCAGCATTTACAGCAAATATTTTTGAGGTTACGGTGCTGCCGTTGAAAAGTCCGTTTTCATCGAGACTTTCGTTGGTATTGCTGACAAGAAGATAAAGTTTTCCGTTCAAAATATACATTTCTCCGATATTTCCTTTAAATTTGAGAGTATCAAGGACTTTCAGATTGTTCGGATCGCTCACATCAACTGAAATCAAACCTTTGTATTTGTTTGTCAGCCAGAGGGTGTTTCCGTCCAACTTATATTTGTCCGCTTCGGCGATTGCATTCAGAGCCTCGTTGTTTCCGGCAAGTCCGGCATATTTGTAACCGTTGCCTGAGTAATCGCAGCTTTCCTCTGCATCAGCGGCAGCCTCAGCATCAGGAGACTCGTATTCTTCATCATCATTATTGTCGGTGGAATACGGGGCTGTGAACGTAATATACTTTTCAGTGCCGTCACCCGGATATTCCTCTCGTTCAGGAGTATGATTTTCCGGATCATTGTCTGGAATTTCATCACTGTCAGAAACCTGATTTTCCGGATCATTGTCTGGAATTTCATCACTGTCAGAAACCTGATTTTCAGAATCATCGTCCGAAATTTCCTGTTTCCCGGAATTTCCTTTACCGCCGCACGCAGTAAAAATGAAAAGAAAAATCACGAAAGCTACGAAAAATTTGACGATTTTTTTCATGACGACCTCGCTAAAAGACGAAAGATTTTATACAAAAAGAGCTTAAACACAATAGTTTAGTTACATGTTGGAGCGATTTTTCTGATAATTTCTTTAAAAAAAGTAATTTTGCCAAGCGAGGAATCTAAATTAAGCCAAGTGCGGAATCAAAATTGCGCCAAATGAGGAATTGGACTTTCAAAAAGTGATTTTTTCAGATCATGCCCGGTTTACTTCGCCACCTCGGATTCCTTGACACAAATTCCGCTAATTTATATAACGCGGCTGTTTTTGGTTTAATTAACTTTTGGAGGAAAAAATGAAAAAAACCGCATTACTGCTGCTTACAGTCGTTTTCAGCTGCTTCTTTGTTTCGGCTGAGACAAAACAGCCCGAACAGGCTGCAAAACCTGCTGCCGCTGCTCCGGCAAAACAACTTCAGTGGGCAAAATATCCTGTGTTTATGGCAACTTGGGAGAAAGCCTACGAATACTGCGAAAATCTTGAAGAAGGCGGATTCAAGGACTGGAGACTTCCCACTATCGACGAACTCCGCTCGATAGTTAAGAAGTGCCCCGAGACCGCTACCGACGGAAAGTGCGCAATAAGCGACAAAAGCGGCAAACTCAGCCTGAACGACTACGACAAACAGGCCTGCCGCGGCTGCCGCAGAGGAGGATTCGACCTTCCCGGAAACGGCTGGTTCTGGTCCGCTTCACAAGTAATCGGCACTGACCACTTCTGGGTTATCAGCTTCAAAAACACAAGGATCTCGAACGCGAAAAGAGTCGTTCCCTACAACGCTTACTGCGTCAGATAATCACTCTTTCTCAACGCAAGATATGTGACTGCGAATGTCACGGCGCAGCTCATCACAACTAACGTAAAAAATCCGCTATATCCGCATATTTCCTGAAGATAGCCGGCTATCGCACCAGGGAAAATCGCAGAGAGAGCCATAAATCCCGTGCAGATGGCGTAGTGCGATGTTTTGAGAGGTCCGTCGGCAAATTTCATCATGTATGCGACATAGGCAGTGAAGCCGAAGCCGTAGCCTAACTGATCGATTGCAACACAGAAACCTATAGTCCAGAGCGATTCAGGCTGGGCGAAGGCAAGATAAGGATAGACGACGCAGGGCAGGGTCAGGCTCAAAGCCATGAGAGTAAGTGACTTGAGCAAACCGTGTTTCGCAATATAGAAGCCGCCTAAAATTCCTCCTGCAAGAAGCGCTGCGACACCTGCCGAACCGCAGATGAGACCGTATGCCTCCTTGTCAAGCCCGAGTCCTCCCGCAGAAAGCGTATCACTGAAAAACGGATACAGCATTTTCATGAGCAGAGCCTCGGGGAAACGGTAGAAAAGCATGAAAACAATCGCTGTAATGCACCCTTTTTTTGTGAAGAACGAGGCAAAAGCCACCGCAAAATTTTTTATCAATCCGGCGCCGCTATCAGTTTTCGCATCCGGTTTTGATTCAGCCTGAGGCAGAACAGAAGAGTGATAAAAAGTGAGCGCAGCAAGCATCAATGCGGTAAAACCGAGAGTGACCCGCCATGCAGAAGCTGCGTTTCCGGCATATTTTTCAACAGCTCCGGCAAGAAACACAAGGACACCCTGGCCGAAAATCATGGCGAGGCGGTAAAATGTATTTCTGATGCCGATAAAAGCCGATTGAGCCCTTTCGTCAAGAGCGATCATGTAGAATCCGTCAGCCGAAATGTCGTGAGTGGCAGAGGAGAAAGCGGCAACAGCAAAGAAAAAAAGCGTGACCGGGAGGGACGATTCGGAAAGGGTGAGTGCAACTGCGGCAACAGACAAAGCGATTATAAACTGCATCGAAATTGTCCACCAGCGTTTGCTTTTCACCGTGTCCACAAGCGGACTCCACAAAGGTTTGAAAAGCCACGGCAGCGCGATAAAACTCGTCAGTACTGCTAATTTTCCGTTGCTTACACCGAGATCCTTCAGCATTACAAGGGAAATTGTGTTCACTATGAAATACGGAAGCCCTTCGGCGAAGTATAAAGTCGGGATCCATGACCAGGGAGATCTGCTCAATTATTTCTCCGCAGAGAGGGAAATTTTAGAAAACTACTCCAAGATAAACGTTCAGGTAGTGGAAAAGCGATGTGTTGTGCTCGTCGGTGTCAAGACCGGAGAAGGGGATGCCTATCTGGTATCTCGTGCCGAGACGCATTCCGCTTTTGTTTGCGTAATCTATACCGATGAAAGGTTCGATCGCGTTCGGAAGTCCTTTGCCGCCGAGAGAGTTGTTCTTTTTAAGAGCCATCGAGTAAGTCGTTCCGACGTATCCTTTGAGGTCATCAAGGAAGAAGTATGTCATGGTCAAACTTGCGTAGTAACCTGCCGTAAATCTGCCGAGGAACTGGTTCCACAAAGCCGAATTGAAGTTGTAGTCTTTGTTGAAGCGGAAGTTCTCGACCGTGCGGTCGCTCTTTGTTGAAGAGTTATTGATCGAGTTTCCCGGATTGTTCCACGAATCTGCCTGAACATAGTCAGCATCGTCCGGAGAAGCGATACCTGTGAGAAGGCCGATGTGGAATTTCTTAGGAATTACGCGGAATCCCATATCTGCAGCCCAGCCTACCATCTGTGTTTTGACAGATTTGTCGCGTCCGTCTTCGAGGCGGACTTTACCGATTGAACCGGTAAGGAATGCGAGTTCGGTTTTGAAAGCAAAAAACTTATAATAAAGATTGAGCCATGCATCTAATTTCCAGAGTTTTGCGCCCTGACCTGTGAAAGCGTAAACAGTGTCGGGATCTACGAAATGATCACTGGTAGGCTCGACCGTGCCGTCACCGTCGTCGGATTTCACCCATTCGCCCGAAGAGTTGTTTTTCCACGAGAACATGACCATGGCACCGACTTCAACGACCGTTTTTTCGTTGAGTATCTTGTTCTCGAGGACTGCCGGATCGTCTTCCTGCATCGTGAACATGAGGCTGACGTTGAAGCCGTCGTCCTTCTGCGAAGCGTCGATGAAGTAGTCGTGATATTTGTCGAGAAGTCCCGTCGAAGCGAGGTCAAACGCAGGGATGATCTTAAATCCCATGATCGGGATCGTGAGTTGAAGTCTGTCAAGGTAGTTGCCTGTGGAAAGCGAATTGAACTTGTTGCCGTCGCTGTAAAGGATCCCGAGACCCCAGTTGAAAGGCATTCTTCCGACTTTGAGCTGACCGATCGGAGTATCAAAAACGCCCCAGAGGCCTTCAAAAACTATGTTCGCCGAGGTCGAAAGCTGCGCATCGCGCATAAGTCCGTTCTCCTTTCTGTCGAATTCGTAGTTGTCAGCTCCCATCGCCGTGTTGCCGAAGATCGAAAGTTTAGTGTGGATCTCCATCGTTTCAGCGATGTTGATGACCGGTTCAAGATGAAGTTTGAGCCAAGCCCAGTTGAGAACGTGCTCGTTGGTTTTACGGGTCACTTTCTCACCTGTGGTTTCATCGGTTACAACGTTGTTTATCGTGTTTCTTGAAGACATATAGGGGTTGTTGTCGTTGAGTTTCATGTTGTAGGAAAATGTGTTCGCAACGTTGAAATATCCGTAAAGCTCGAAAAATTTCACAGGTTTGCCCTGCTGGATCTTGACTAAAGGCGCATCAGTAGTGGGTTCTTCTTCGGCGATGAATTCCTGTCCGTCCTGAAGTTCTTCTTCTTTTTCGGGATTTTCGGCATTTTCAGCCGGAGGTTCAGTGTTTTCGGCAGGAGTGTTTTCAGCCTCTTCTTTCTGCTCGGTTTCTGCTTCTGCAGGCACTTCCGAAGGAGTTTCGCCGGTTGCTTTTTCTTCTTCGGCAGCCGGTTCAGACGCGGTTTCTGAGGCCGCTTTATCCGATTCAGCCTCTTCCTGCTGAGCTTCCTGAGGCAGAAGCGCGAAGCTGAAAATAAAAACCATTAAAAATGCAAAAATCTTAGGCATAAAACCCTCCTATTTAGCGAAATCCTCAAGGGTCACGATTTTTATTTTGTTGGCGAGAAGGATCTCTTCCGTCTCAGTCATATCCCATGTTTTTATGGCGATGAAAGCTGAATTCTTGCCCGAAGCCAGGGTGTAGATGTAGTCGATGTTTATATCGTTCTCGCTGAGAAGGCGCGCGATTTCAAGCAGTTCGCCGGGTTTGTCCTTGAGGTCTACGACGATGATTTTTACGACATTGTGGGAAAGATCCATTTTTTTCAGGATCTCGCTGGTTTTCTTCGTATCGCTTACAACAAGCCTGAGCTCGCCTAAAGAGGCTGTCTCGTTGATTGTCAAACCGAGAATATTGATATTGCCTTCGCTTATCGATTCAAGGATTTTCTTCAAAACACCGGGCTCGTTCCTTAAAAGCACCGAAATCTGCTCAACTCTCATTTTTTTCCTCCAAATATAAAAAACCTTAAAAACATATCATCGAAAAACGGCCGATGTCAAAATATTTTAGGGATATATCGTCATTCTGAGTGAAGCGAAGAATCTTAAAGATATTTCGCCATGCTCAATATGACAAACCTGCGGGCGAGCCGTCAACACTCAGGCACAAATCTGAATTTTTTTGCTGTATCGCCTTTTTTTCCTAAAATACGGCGTTTTTTTGTTGGAGAATTGGATATGGAAGTTAGTTTCAGCGAGAAATGTTTTGTCTGCGGAAAGAATAATCCGGACGGTCTTCATCTTGACATACACCGCGACAACGAAAGAAAAGCTGCGTGGGCGGAAATAGCAGTTCCCGAAAAATTCTGCGGCTGGGAAGGGATAATCCACGGCGGAATAATCTCGACTCTGCTTGACGAAATCATGGCATATTCGGCTTTCACCCACGACGAGAAAGGGGTCACGGGCGAAATCAGCGTCCGCTTCAGAAAACCGATGCCCTCGAACAAAACGGTGAGAGTTGAAGGCTGCGTCGAATCGGAAAGGGGCCGCGTCCTCTGCACGACCGGAAAAATCACGCTCGGGGACGTACTGATCGCCGAAGCGACTGCAAAAATGGTAAGATTAGACTGAGAAAAGCTATGGTAAAGAAAACTGTTTTGGTTACCGGAGGAGCCGGATTTGTCGGTTCTCATCTCTGCAAAGCTCTTTTGGAACGGGGCAACCACGTTGTCTGCATCGACAACTTCATCAGCGGAAGACTCACGAATATCGAGCCTCTCAAGAAAAATCCCGAATTCGATCTTCTCATCCACGATGTTACAGAGCCTTACAACTTTTATGTCGATGAAATTTTTAATTTAGCGTGTCCCGCGAGCCCGATTTTCTATCAGCGCGACCCGATCGCGACATACAAAACGACCGTTCTCGGCGCGATAAACGCCCTTGACCTCGCTCTCAGATGGAACGCGAAGATTTTTCAGGCTTCTACTAGCGAAGTTTACGGCGATGCGCTGGTTCATCCGCAGCCTGAAAGTTACTGGGGAAACGTCAATCCGCACGGTGTAAGAAGCTGCTACGACGAAGGAAAACGCGGAGCCGAATCGCTATTTTTCGACTATTTCCGAAAGCACAATATGCGTATTAAAGTCGCAAGGATATTCAATACTTATGGTCCGAATATGAATGTCGACGACGGCCGTGTCGTAAGTAATTTCATCATCCAGGCTCTTCAGAACCGTGATATAACCGTTTACGGCGACGGAAAGCAGACGCGCAGTTTCTGCTATGTTGATGACCTCATCCGCGGAATGCTTGCCCTCATGGATTCGGATGATTCGGTTACCGGCCCTGTAAATCTTGGAAATCCCGGCGAATTCACGATGCTTGAACTTGCCGAAAAAGTCCTTGAACAGACCGGAAGCAAGTCAAAACTCGTCTTTATGCCGCTTCCGGGTGATGACCCGCGTGTCCGCCGCCCCGATATAACTCTTGCAGGGAAACTTCTCGGCTGGAAACCCGAGATCCCCCTTGATGAAGGTCTGCGCCGGACGATCGAATATTTTAAAGGAATAATCTGATTTTTCAGAACAAACAGAAAGGCCGGCGTGACACCGGCCCCGTTTTGGTTGGCAAAGATGAATCGGACTACTTTTTGCTTTTTTTAGGAGATTCTTTTTTCTCTTTCGAGCAGACCTGACAGAATTTGTAGCCGTTTTCCAAAGCCTCTTCTTCCGAAGTAAAAACTTTGGTGCATCCTTTGCAGTTGTAGTAGCGGCAGGTTGATTTGTGACACGTTTTCGTGTCGGGATTGCAGTGGATCTCCGCCGCAAATGCAACGGAAAATGAGAAAATCATTACCGCAAAGACGAAAAGTTTTAAGATCGACTTTTTCATTTCAAACACTCCAATTTGAAAAATTAACAAAAATGCAGAAGATATCTAATCCTTGATTTTAATTTTGTCAATAAATTTTTAACAAAAATTAGGAAATATTTTCTAAATATCCGAAAATATTGCAAAATAAAATTGTTTAAACTTAGAAAAATATTCTTTTCTTTGAGATCTGAAAATGTGGAATTTATGTTAGATTATTTTTCAATCTTCAGTCTTGGATTTCCCAATGACCGTTTTTGTCTGCGCCGATGCGCTTTATAAGACCTTTTTCTTTCAGAACCGAAAAAATCCTTTCCGCCTGTCTCTGGCTGAGATTCAGCTGTTCTGCTGCTGTTTTTGCTGACAGCATCGGATTTTTTCTAATAAGATCCAATAGATGTACTTCATTTACACCGACATTTACACCGACATTTACACCGACATCCGATGTCGTTTTGTCTCCGGTAGTGTGTTTTTGTATGGCATCGCAGATCATTTTCAGCATAAATTCGACAAAAATTCCTGAATCAGCGTCATCGGTGCTCTGTTCAATCGCTTTGTAATATCCAGCCTGATTTTCCCAGATCATGTTTTCGATCGGCAGATGAGCAAAAACCGGATTCCATTCAGTTAGAAGTCTCGACTGCCAGAATCTTCCCATTCTGCCGTTGCCGTCTTCAAACGGATGTATGAACTCAAACTCGTAATGAAAAACACTGCTTTTTATAAGAATATGGTCTTCAGCGTGTTTCAGCCACTCGAAAAGTTCCGATATCAGACCCGAAACCATGTGTGCCGGAGGAGCAACATGCGAAATTCCGCTCCTGCCCATTACACCGACTCCGCCGCGCCTGAACTGCCCGGGATTGTCCACCAGGCCCCAAGCCATGATCCCGTGCGCCTTGAGAAGATCTTTAACGCTGAAAGGATCGAGATCCGGGAACTGTTCGTAGGCGAGGATCGCGTTTCTGACTTCCTGAATTTCCTTTATCGGCGCAACGACATGCTTTCCTTCGATCAGAGCGGTAACTTGCTCTTCTGACAGCGAGTTTCCTTCGATTGCAAGAGAGCCGCGAATGGTTTTCATGCGGTTCACTTTGCGGAGCATGAGCCCGTCAGTCTGTTCGAGCCGGATCGCAAAACGCTCGAGCAGTGCCGAAATTTCCGCCACCAGATTGACTGTTGCTGCCGTTATCGTGAACGGAGGAGCATAGATTTTTTTCTTTTTCTCGACCATGCGTTATAGCTTACTTGTTGAATTCGTTGAGCTTGTCCTCGAGAAGTTTTTTGATTTCAGCCATTCTTTCAGGTGTTTCGGCTTCGACTCTCATGACGATGACATTCTGCGTGTTGCTCGGTCTCATAAGACCCCAGCCGTCTTTGAAAGTGACTCTGACGCCGTCGATGTCGTTGACTTCGTAACCGCCGTCTTTGAAGAATTTTACAACATTTTCAACTATCTGAAATTTTTTAGTCTCGTCGACTTCGATCCTGAGCTCGGGAGTCGAGAAAGTTTCGGGGATCCCTTCAAGAAGTTTGTCGAAATCGGCTCCGTGTTTTCCGATTATCTCAAGCATTCTGAAAGCGGAGTAGATCGCGCAGTCGTAGCCGAAGAAGCGCTGTTTGAAGAAAACGTGTCCGCTCATTTCGCCGCCGAAAGCAGCTCCGATCTCTTTCATCTTTGCTTTTATCAGCGAGTGTCCGGCCTTCCACATTACAGGTTTGCCGCCGTGAGCCGCGATGTCGTCGTAAAGAGTTTTGCTACATTTTACATCGCCGACGATCGCCGCGCCTGGAACTTCTTCGAGGACGCTTCTTGCAAAAATATTGAGGATCTTGTCGCCCCAGATGATCTTTCCGTTTCTGTCGACTATGCCGATCCTGTCAGCGTCGCCGTCAAAACCGATGCCGAGATCTGCTTTGTTCTCTTTTACCGCCGCGATCATTTTCTGGATATAAGCCTCGACTGTCGGATCGGGGTGATGGTTCGGGAATCTGCCGTCCGGTTCCTCGAAAATGCTGATGACGTTGAGCCCCATTTTGCGCATGATCGGAACCGCTACAAAGCCGCCGACACCGTTTCCCGCATCGACAACGAGTTTGATTTTTTCGGGATTTTCGATGTGTATCGTCTTGAAAATGAACTTTTCGAAGTCGGGAATTATGTTGTATGTGCTGTTGGTTCCCTTTTTCTCAGGATTAAGGAATTCGTCAGCTTCCATAATGTCTGCGATCTCCTGAATGCCGTCGCCGTAAACCGGAAGATCTATGAGATTGACCTTGAAGCCGTTGTATTCAGGCGGATTGTGGCTTCCAGTGATCATGACTGCGCCCTGAACATCAATATTGAACATCGAGAAATAGCAGAGACCTGTCGGGATCATGCCGAGAAAAACCGTGTCGATGCCGCTGTCGTTGAAGCCTTTTATCATAGCCTGTGCGAAAGAGGGCGAGCTCAGTCTCGCGTCGTGACCGATAGAAACCGTTTTGAAAGAGGGGAGTTTCTTTTTGTAGAAACTTGCACATCCCCGCGCTAAATTGTAGGCAAAATCATCAGTTAAATCGACATTTACATAACCTCTGACATCATACTGTCTGAAAATTGTTCTGTTGATTTTCATCTTTTTCTCCGCAAAAAGTCCTTAAAAAAACCGCAGTATTTTAGCAGGAATTATTTTTTTGTAAATTGCTTCGACTTTCATCTGCGACCGCGAAACAGGTCCCTGAGCCCGGTCGGAGGGAACAGATTTGCTTCGACAAGCTCAGCAATCGGAAATTTTTCTTGATTTAACTTGCTCTGACAGCATAATTAGATGTTTTTTGATGTTTAAAGGTGTGTTTTGGCTGAAAATTTCAAAAATATTCTTGTTTTCGATGCTTCTTCCTCAAACATTTTTTTCGGCGGCGAGTGCAGTGGAAAAACTGTTTTCATGGCAGAAAATTTCGAAAAATCGAAACTGAGCCGCTATCTGCCGGAAGAGTTCGGGAAAATTGCCGGGAACCTTGATTTTACGGAGCTTCCACGTGTGATCATCGGCAACGGTCCGGGCGCTTTCACGGGGATAAAAACCGGAACGGCGTTTTTTCTCGCATATATTTATTCAATCGGAATAAAAACAGTCGAAACAGTAAGTTCGTTTTCGTTCATTTCGGCTCTTTCCGGCGAGTGTACCGCTGAAATCAGGATCGTTCTCATCCCTTTCAACAAAGGCGAGTATTTCGCGGCGGTCATCGACAAAAACAATAAAATCCTGCGCGGTGACATCTTCATAAAGCCGCCTTACGACAATATTTTTTCTTTTTTTGCAGGTTTCTCCGGCAGAAAAGCTGAAATTGCTGCTCCGATAGAGTGCGGAAGCGAGATAATCCCTGAACTTGAGAAGATTTTTTCAGTCGTTTCAGTGCGTTTCAACGGTTTTTCTTTTGACAGAGGCAGGTTCGATGCGATTCCTGACACGAAAAAAATAGATATAACTGCGGAACCTTATATCGTAAACCATGTGATAATGCCGGCAAATCTTGACAGTAACGGCAATTTCTATGTTGAAGTAGAACTTCAGGAGGCAAAAATGGCTCAGGACAGTTTTTCGCGTGAAGAAATTCTCGAAAAGTTGAAACAGCTTAAGGAAGAGCACTCGAAACTGAACGAAAAATCGGGCGAAATCTCGTCGAAAAAAGTTTTTACGCCCGCTGATGAAGCGGAACTCAACCTTGTCAGGAAGAAAAAACTCCGCGCGAAAGATATGATCGCCTACTTTGAAAATCTTCTGAAAACCAAGGAATAATTATTCTTTTCTTTCAAAAACAAATTCCCCGTCGCGGACAATGCACAGAAAATCGGTATGTTTCCCTGAATTTTTGTAGTATTCTTCAAGAAACGCCCCTTCAAAGAATTTGCCGACGGTCCTTTTGACGGCTCTTGCCCCCATGAGTTTGTCGCGCGCCGCCATTTTGGAAACGATGAGTTCCTGCGCTGACTTGATATCTTCTATGGAGAGCGAGCAGTTTTCCATGCTGTTGATCCTTTGCGTGGTTTCATTGAGCATGAGACCGGCGAGTTTTTCAAAATCGTCCTGCGAAAAAGGCTTGAAAAGGACTATGTCGTCAACCCGGTTGACAAGTTCCGGTGAAAGGAAGCCTTCGATTTTATTGATTATTTCTGCTGCTTTTGCACTTGAATCGGCCTCTCCGAATCCGATCCTTGCGGAAGAAAAAAGTTCGGCACCCAAATTTGTCGTCATAATGACTATCGATTCGCTCATGTCGGCTGTCCAGCCGCGGGTGTCGGTGATCCTTCCCTCTTCAAGTATCTGAAGAAAAACCGTGAGGACTTTCGGATCTGCTTTTTCGATCTCGTCAAGCAGAAGAAGCTGGTAAGGTTCGCGCCTGAAAGCCTCTGTCAGCTTGCCGCCTTCGTCGTAACCTGTATATCCGGGAGGCGCGCCGATAAGTTTCGAAACAGAGTGCGCTTCCTGGAATTCGCTCATGTCGAAAACGACCATTCTGTCGGGGCTTCCGAAAAAGAAAGTTGCTAATTTTTTTGCTGTTTCGGTTTTTCCCGTGCCTGTCGGGCCTGCAAAAATCATTGATGCAAGCGGTTTACCGACCGGTTTGCTGCTGAATTTTCTCGCAAAAATCCTTGAGATCCGCTCTTTTGCGCTTTTTTGCCCGACTATCGAGCGGTCAAGCACTTCCGGCAGCGAATTTACTATCTTGGCTGTGTCAATGAGGAGATTTTCCGGCGGAATCCCCGTCTGATTTGAAACTAAAAAGATGAGGTCGTCCGTGTCTGCCGTCTGTCTCCGCTCGCGTTTCAGGATGCTTCCCAAAGTGTCGAGCAGCGACAGAACTTTGTCAGGCTGACTTTTCCCCGAAATATAGCGGTCGCTGAGAGCTATCGCCGCTTTTATGAAAGGTTCGCCGCCGAAAGTCACGCTGTGGTATTTTTCGAGTGTTTTCGCGGCATTCGTAACGATAGCAATAAGCTCCTCGTTTTTCGGTTCCTCGACTTTGACGATCGAAAAACGTCTCTCCATTGCCGGATCTTTAGCAATAAATTTGTTGAATTCTTCGGTCGTCGTTGCCCCTATAAGCGGGAAGTTCCCGCGGGAAAGCGCCGGCTTGAGCATATTTGCGATAGTGTCGTTGCCGGAGGAGAAAAGCAAGTGGATCTCGTCAATGAAAATGATGACTTTTTCACGGTTTTTGTTAACAAAATCAAGCAGATCCGTTATTCTTTTCTCGAGTGAGCCGCGGTATTCGGTCCCGCCGATGAGTGAAGAGAGCCTGAGTTCCCAGATGTCGATTCCATGAAGAAGACCATCCTTCTGTCTGAGTGCGACAGCCTCGACGATCGCCGTTTTTCCGCTTCCGGCAGGACCTATTATCATCGGATTGTTGCTGTTTTTTCTGCCGAGAATGTCGATTATCGTCTCTATTTCGCGGCTTCTGCCGAAAACAGGGTCGATTTTGCCTTCAAGCGCCTCTTTCGTAAGATTCCTTCCGAAAAGAGAAATTGCGCTTTCGTCAACTAAACGGCCCGGTTCGATATTGGTTTCCGTGGCGAAAGCCGGATATACTGTCGTTGATTCCTGCATCATTTCATTTGCGCGGTTCACCGCTTTTTTTGCAGGATCGTCGATCTGCTGCATTGCGGCAAGCCTTAGGTCGGAGATTTTCCCCATTTTTTCGAGTATACGGTATGCGATGGTCTCGCGTATGCTCGTCAAAGCTGCAAGAAAATGTGTCGGATTTACGGGCTGACCTTTGTTTGAGCAGTATGTCGATGCACTTTTTTCCAATAGTTTTATTACATTTTTCTTTTCTTCTATCGTTATGCCCGCAAGTTTTGCATCTTTCAGCATCGAATTGTAAGTCCGGGCAACTTCCTGATATGAAATTTTAAGATTTTCAAGTATCGCCGCCGCTTCGCTCGGAGCCGAGAAGTAGGCAAGAAGAAAGTGGAGCGACGAGAGGGAAGTCTGCATTCTCTCTGCAAAATCGATAGCTTCGCCGTAAAGCGAAACCAGAGCTTTGTCCTGCATTTCAGACAAGAGTGCCTCCAAAAAATCAAAAGCGGCGCAGTTTAAAGCAAAAGGCATTTTTTTTCAACAAATATCCGAGGCTGAAAGGACAAAACTTGACTATTCAGGCATTTTGAATAAAATATTGCTGTTTTTGTTTAATATCAGGGAGGAAAATTATGAAAAAAACGTTGATTTCTATTGTTTCCATTCTTCTTCTTTTGGTTTTGTCAGCATGTGGTAGTGCAGATAAAAAAGGGACCGGCAACGCTGTAAGAAACGAGTTCGACGGTGCTCCGAAGTGGGTCCTCGGCAGCTCTAGCACGCCTAATCAGATATGCGGTGTCGGCAGTGCCGCAGGTTCGAGAAACGTTTCGGCGATGCGCACCAGCGCAATGGGCAGAGGCAGAACGGAAATCGCAAGAATGCTTGAACTGAAAGTCCAGTCGATGCTTAAAGACTATCAGGCAACGACCACAGGCGGAGAGGATTTCGGAAAAGCTGCAAACGACGAACAGCACATTGTCGATGTCGCGAAACAGATCACAGATCTTACGCTTTCGGGCACGGAACAGAAGGAAAGCTGGATCTCCGATTCCGGAACACTCTATATGCTTATGTGCGCAGATCTTGAAAAATTCAAAAATACCGTCAACAGTATGAGCCAGCTCAGCGAAAGCGTCAGAAAAGCGGTTACGGAACGCGCCGACAAGGCTTTCGAGGATCTTTCCAAAGAGATCGAAGCTCAGAAACAATAAAATCCCTTCGCTTCTAAAATCTTCATGAAATCCGTTATTGTTTTTTTCTTGTTATTCTTTTTGCTTTTCTTCCGTCTGCCGGCGTCAGACGATGCCGAATCAGCTGAATTTCTGACCGAAGGCCGCGAGATAGCGCCTCTGCCTCAGACCGATGAGCGGATAAACGGATACAGGGAAGATTACAGAAAACCGAAAGAAAGTCTGATCGAACTTCCGAAAAAATACAGAAAAAAAGAGAAGAAAAAAGAAAAAACCGAATCTGCAGAGACGTTTCATGAAACGTCTCTGCCAAATGACCCGAAACCGGAAACAAAACCGGAATCTCCGCAGGCACAAAACCCGCATCCCGCCGAGGTTAAGCCGAAACCCGAACCTGGGCAAAAACCGGAAACAAAACCCGTGCCGAAGCCCGAACGGACGAAACCAGAAACAAAACCCGTACAGACGTTTCATGAAACGTCTCTACAATCCGAACCGAAACCTGGATATTACGGTGAAACTTTTGACGGGATCCGTGAAGGCAAAGGCAAACTCGTGCTCGAAAACGGCGATATTTACGAAGGACACTGGGAAAACGGACAGAAATCGGGGCACGGGATCTACATTTTCTCCAACGGCATCAAATACAACGGAACGTGGAAAAACGACAGGATGGACGGCTACGGCTCACTGATTTTTCCCGACGGAAGCTCGTATTACGGCGAATTCGAAGGCGGCGCGATTTCAGGCACAGGCACTTTCAAATATGCTGACAAAGCCGAATATTCCGGCGAATGGAAAAACGGAAAATGGCACGGACGCGGCCGCTTCAGACTCGCAAACGGAAGAGAAATCAACGCAATATTCTGCGATCAGCAGATAGTCGAACTCATCAAAACTGAAGAAGATCCAGAATAAATACTTTAGGTTACCGGATCCTCTTAGACTGCGATACAGCCTTTTCTACTGATCAGAGAAGTTTATTTCTCTGACCTCATCTTCTCCAATGAGTTGTAGTCAACTATAGTTAAAAGAAAAAGTCTTTTTATTTTTCAGCATCGAAAAGACACACCTTAAAAACTTATTGAAAACAGCAATTACGGCCTTTTTCCCATTCATGTTTTCTCGTATTTTTTTGTCGTAATATTCCTTA
>JAGCUA010000030.1 GCA_017963125.1 bacterium | reverse complement strand
CGCTCGCTTGACAATATAAATGACAATTTCGCCAAAGTCGTGATATCAATGTACGGGACCGGGCGTTATTATCAGAATGACAAAGGCTATATGATGCTGAGTCTCGAGGAGTTTCTGAAAAACGAAGATCTTATAAATTGATAGTTGCAGCCGATCAGTTCTCTTCAGAATCTTGTTCGCAGTCGAAGTATGCCCAGTGATAGCCTTCCTCACAGTCACATTCGTATGCGGCCGGAGTATCAAAAAGGGAACAACTGTCGCTGATGGCATGTTCTAGATATTGACAAGGATTGCCTTCGCATGCATTCGTGCATTTCCATCCGTTCCAATAGTAACTACTGTACCGCTCATCGCAAACACAGCGAAAGTAGTGAACCACCCCCATATCGTCGTCGTACCACTTGTCGACGATACATTCTCCTGTCGTATTCTCTTTACCTTCGCACGGATTAGGGTCGCAGGGATTTTCTTCATCTGTATCTAAGCTTTCGTCAGGCTCGTCCTCATTATCTTCATCATTTTCATCAACGTCTGTCATATCTTCATCAGGCTCGTCCTCATTCTCTTCATTCTCTTCATTTCCATCGAAATCAGTAGTGTCTTCATCCTGCAGAACATCCGCATCGTTTTCAGTCTTTTTCGAGTTGCCGCATGAAACCACGAAAAACATCGCCAGAATCAGGAAAATGATGAATTTTTGCATAGTTCCTCCTACTTTGACAAATTCAAAACGCATTATTCTAAGATTTTTTGCAAAAAATTCAATAAATATGCAGAGGCTCAAATTTTGCGCTCAGCTGTAATTTCGGCAAAAAAAATTTTGCGGAGAGCGGTATTTTCTTGAAAAAAACAATGAAAAATGGTCATGAAAAGTGTGCTCTTGCGGCAAAAGATGGTCCAGAAAAGTGTGGTGAAATGACCAAAGATGGTCAAGAAAAGTGTTGACAAATATATAAAATTTATGTAAAATCAAACTGTTATGCTTTTTCCGAATATATGAAGTGATTTTTCATCAGGTAGAAAAGCTGCTCAGGAAATAATCAGGGTGTTTGAGTAGGATTTTAATCAATAGGGTCGCAGATTTTATCTGTTCCTACCGCTCCTATCAAAAAGTCTGAAAGTGACGGTGTAGCGGAAATATTGTCACCTTTATAATTCAATGGATTGTAAAGTGTCGCTTCACCTCTGAAAGAGAATTCATTTTCACCGTCTATAAAGCCTTTTGTGATTTCGATCTCCCCTTCAGCAAACGCATGGATACATTCTCCTGCTCC
Source organism: bacterium (assembly GCA_017963125.1). Lineage (GTDB taxonomy): Bacteria > UBP6 > UBA1177 > UBA1177 > UBA1177 > UBA1177. The sequence continues at coordinate 86,681 of JAGCUA010000030.1, read as the reverse complement.
CTTTGCGACTCCAGCATCCCAATCAACATCAGAAATAAGCAATACGACGTTGTCTTTATAGCTGTAGTTTATATCATGAACACCTTCTTTTGCGGCAAGTTCAATGGGAATAGAAAATGAAATCAAAGGATTGTCATAATAATATCCTGCACTTACAGTTATGAATTGTTTCTTGATAAAGATGTATTTGCCGCGAATATCTTCCGAAAAAAAATCATCTGATGTTTGGTATGCACATTCTAAAGTAGAAGTAAGATCTTCCGGTAAAATCGAAGTTGAATTGTTTCCATAAGTTCCGGAGAACAAAAAATCATTTTCGCATCCGGGAGTATAACCTGCAGCACCGACATAGCCTGTAAAATCAAATGAGACTGAGCCGTATGGTGAATTGTATTGTGTTTGGGCGGCTGGAGCGGAATCGATATCTTCATCATCTTCTTCCGTTGTATCTGACATTTCTTCTTGATCTTCATCGTTCTGATTCCGGGAATTTTCTATATCATCGCTCTGTTCATTGTCATCATCTGAAATTTCGGTGTTTTCATCAACTGAATCATCAGGCATAACGGTATTGTCGTCGTTTTCAGCATTTTGCGAACCGCCGCAGGAAACTGCGAAAAACAAAATTAAAAGCGCGAAAACTACAAAAAATTTTTTCATTTTTTCCTCCTTTTTTACTTCAAAATATCCGAATCTATTTTATACACGCATTGTTCAAGCCGTCCCAGCTGTATCCTTCAATGCAGACGCATTTCTGTTCGTAAGGGCCTGGCTGAATGCACTCGCCCGTTGAATTTTCTATTCCGATGCACGGATTCGGGTCGCAGCGGTCTACCTTGAAAACACACTTGAGTTCATCGCTGCTCCAGACATAACCGTCGTCGCAGCCGCAGGTAGCGCATTCGACGCACTTTCCGTTTTCCCAGAGTTCGCCGTAAGTACACGGATTTTCCCTCACGCAGACATAGTACGGGTCTGTCTCATCTTTGTACCAAACCTCGCCGAAATGTTCTGCCGGATGCCACGGCTTTGTTGTAGATGCTGAACCGTAGCGGATCCAGCGGTCCTCAAGACTGATCGAATTGAGTTCGTGAATGTTGGGGAGTCTCCAGTCGGAAAATCCTGCGAATTCGAGATCTTCACAGTATTTCATGCGTTCAGACCATGTCTCTATGCCGTTGTAGTACATAAGGTTTCTGATATTCCACATCAGATGCGTGGTATGGTTCATGTATAGTTTCTCGTCTTCATAGGAAACTCCGTAGACTTTTCCGTGGTTTTCCTCAAAAATTTCGCCGCGCACGCAGCGGATCGAGCTCATAAGCCGGCTTGTCTCTCCTGTTATGAAATCGCTCAGCATCATTTCTCCGAGATCGGCATTTTCAAAATTCACGATATATGCGCTATCGTAGGAACCGTACGGAATCATAGTCGATGACCAGAAATTTTCAGGCGGTGTGTCAGGAAAATATTTCGTGTCTATTGTCGGGCTGCTGTTATAACTGATTAAAGTCTGTAATTCGTAGAATGTCGGAAGCCGCCAGTCATGGTAGCCGCCGTAATCAAGTTTGTTACAGTAATTCTGCACGTCATACCATGAGATGTTGTCGGCAGGCATTACTTTCTGCTGCCACTCAAGTCCTGTGATTTTGTCGATGACAACCGGTTCGTCCTCATATACAGTATCAAGAATGAAGTTTTGCGGAGCACAGAATCCCATAGCGGCATACTGGGCATCCTGGCCGTAAAACTCTTCGCCTTCAGCCGGACACTCAATCTCTTTTTCATCATCGTAGCACTTCGTCTGGCCAGTGCAGACCCTTGCCTGATGAGGCCGCTCTTTCATGCAGCCCTTTTCTTTTCCCCACCAGTAGAGGTTTTCTTCACAGCTGCATATAAAAGTGAAACGGTTCGGAGCGCTGCATTCTCCAGTCGTATGCTTGTAATCTCCGCACGGATTCGGCTCGCACGGATTTTTAGCGCACTCTTTGCCGTCCCAGAAATAATTTTCGTCGCAGCCGCAGTAATAATCTTTGAAATCTTCTGTTCCGCATATCCCGTCGGAATGTTCCATGTTTTTGCACGGATCATCTTCGCACGGGTTTTTGACGCACTTTTCGCCATTCCACCAGTAGCCTTCCTTGCACGGCTCGTTTCTCATGCAGAGTGCATGGCCGTAGACGTAACGTTTCTCAAAACTCGAGCTCTCCCCTTTTGCAAAATCAATACCGTAAGCTGAAGGAGATCCTGAGAACGGGTTTGTTGTGGATGACCAGACAGTAGTGCTGTTCTCCGAACTTAATTTTTTTGTAAGCGGAAACTCCGCAAGACGTTCGTATTTGTAGTTTATAAGTGAAGTCAGTTCATAGAGATTCGGCATTCTCCAGTCGGAAAATCCTGCATATTCTGAACGTTCGCAATGTACCATGGCGTCAGTCCAGTCGTATTCCTTAGAATATTCGTTTTGCCAGATAATTCCGCTTTGAGAATCCAGAATCACCTCTTTTCCGTTCAGATTTATGATTTTGAATCTCTCCTCTTCCGGCTTCGATTCAAAAAAAGGGGAGTCGTCGCCTCTTGTGCAGCGGATATTAAATTTTCTCGTTTTGCTGACTGCATAAATATAAAGATTGGCGGTTAGAAACCAGGCAAGATCTTTGTTTTCCGGCAGTGTCATTGATGACCAGTAGAGTTCTTGTGAGGAAAGATTCGGGAGAAATTTAACAATAACCTGAAGTTCTTTCGGCAAAGGGAGTCTCCAGTCGTCGTAACCGCCGTACTGCAGATCGTCGCAATATTTTACAGCATCTTCCCAGGTGGTAACTAAACTCTTGTCGGGCTGGGACCATTCCAAGTGCAACCTGTCGTTTTTGTGTGTCACTTCATCTTTGACAGGATAGCTGACCTTAAAATCTTTTTTCATGCAATATCCCATTTCAGCGTAACGTGCATCCTGACCGTACCAGACACTGTATTCGGCCGGGCATTTCTGTTCCGGGCTGCTTGAGTAAATGTCATAGCAGTCTTCCTGTCCTGTGCAGATGTTTGCGAAAGTTATTTTTTTGCAGCCCAGGTGTCCCCAGAAGTAGCCTTCAACGCAACCGCATTCAAAAGTGTCGTCATTTTTGACTTTGCATGTTCCGTCAACATTGGCGAAATTTTCGCACGGATTAGGATCGCAGGAAGTTGTTCCGGCAATTTTGTCATTATCCGGCGCGTTGTCGTCATCGCTTTCTTCAGATTCTTCCTCGTCATCATCTGTTATGTCAGTATCAGCCGCATCCTCATCCGGCAGAATATCCGCATCGTTTTCCGCTTTTTTGGAGCTGCCGCAAGAAACAACTGAAAATGCTAATAAAATCAGGAAAATAATGAGTCTTTTCATATTATTCTCCATTTTCTGAATTGTCGGAATCAGGAGTTTCTGCCGTATCTGCGTCAGAAGTTTCATCCGGTATTTCATCCTTAACACATCTTTTTGATGCGCTGTCCCATGAGTATCCGTAGTTACAATAGCAACTGCGTTTTCCGTTTAAATTGAAAATACACGTGTCTGTCGAAGATTCCGACTCTTCGCACGGATTCGGCAGGCACAGGTTTTCAACGCATTTTTCACCGTTCCAGATTTTGTCCTCGGCGCACGGATTTTCCGTTATGCAGACATAATTAAGATAACGGTCGTCTTTATATGAAGTTACCCCGAAATGTTCCTCGGGACTCCATGCGTACGTTGTTGAAGAAGAACCGGAATAGAAATGTACTTCGTCGGCGGTTATTGTCTCAAGCTCGCGGACATTCGCAAGTCTCCACTCCGAAATCCCGATAAAATCGAGATCTTCGCAGTATTTCAGGCGGGCAGCCCACGAAAACGAATTGTCAAAATTACCGATAACCTGTTTCCAGATCAGATTTGTAGTAGGATTTCCTTGAAAACTCTCTTCCTCTAACTCAATCATGAAGTTTGCTTTGATTTCAGTTTCGAAAGTTTCACCTCGCACACATCGGACTGATGTCGCAACAGGATATGGAGGTTCAACAAAATCGGATTGCCACACTGAGGATTTGTCGGCTTTTTCAAAATCTATGATGCTTTGGTAGCGCACCTGATAGCTTGAGGTGAAATCTGATGATGTCCAGAACTTATCAGGCGACGTATCAGGAAAGTATTCCAGGTCTATTGTCGGGCTGTTGTCGTAGTGCAGGATCGTCGAAAGTTCTGTTAAGGTCGGAATTCTCCAGTCTTGATGACCTCCGTAATTCAGATATTCACAGTAGTAGTAGGCCTCGTCCATCGAAATCATTGCGGCAGGCTTGAATTCCTGCTGCCACTCAAGCCCGGTGTTGTTGTCAACGACTGTTTTTTCGCCTTTATCTGAAACCCTGATCGTGAAACTCTGCGGAAGACAGTATCCGAGTGCGGCATAGTGCGCATCCTGACCGTAAAACTCCTCTCCTTTTGCCGGACATTCGATCTCTTTTTCCATGTCGTAGCATTTAGTCTGACCGGTGCAGATATGCGGCAGGATTATTTTTTTACATCCTGAATGCCCCCAGAAATAACCTTTGGCACAGCCGCACTCAAAGCCGCTATTCTCTTTTCTGCTGCATATTCCGTCACTGTTTGCAAGATTTTCGCATGGATTTGGTTCACATGGATCGATATCTTCAATCTCATCGTCATCAGCAATACCGTCTTCATTGTCTTCGTCAACATCGACAGCATCCTCATCCAGCAGAACAGCATTGTCATCATTTTCCGCTTTTTTCGAGCTGCTGCACGAAACAGCGAAAAATATCAGAGTGATAAGCAAAAGAAGGAGTTTTTTCACTGAAACCTCCGGCAGAGACAAATAAAAAACGTTATATTTTAGGAATTTTGAAAAAAAAGGATAGTTTTTTACTTCAAAACATCCGAATCGATTTTGTAAACGAAGTTTTTGTCGATTTCTGCATTTTTGACAAACATCAGCATGTAAACGGGATAATATGTTATTTTTCCGTTCTGCTCCACATTGCCGTTGTAGAAAACAAAGGCGTTTCTGATTCCGTAATCAGGATTTTTGCACACATTGCTGAGGGCGGCGTGTTTTGCGTAGTCTTTGCCCGATTTTATCTCTACCGGCACGATTTCACCGTTCTGTTCGATTACAAAATCAAGTTCTCCCTGCTTTTTGCTGTTGAAATAATAGAGATCGAAACCGTGAGCTTTGAGTTCCTGCGCCGCGACGTTTTCATATACCGAGCCAAAATTGATATCGAGCTCGTTGGCAAGGATTTTCCGCTGAATGCCGTTCATATACATACTCGCGAGAAGCCCGGTGTCAGCCAGAAAAAGTTTGAAGAGATTTGTGGTTTTTGCAAGAAGAAGCGGTGTTTTCGGCTCGCTGACACAAAAAACAGGAAGCGCGACACCCGCATCCTTAAGCCAGAGGAAACTGTTTGCGAATCTTGAAAAACGCTGGTTTTCATTAAGGCTTTTCAATAAAAACCGCTTGTTTTTCGCATTCAGTTCGCTCGGAATAAGTTCAAAAATATCTTCAAGATAAAGCTTGTTTGCCGGGTCGTATTTTGCAATGTCCTTTTTATAGAGCGTGACGATACTTTTCTGCTCGTCAACAACTTCCGCAATGTTGTTTGTGTCGAGATACTTCTGCACGACAGCAGGCATCCCGCCGACAACGAGATAAAGCCGGAAGAACTCCATAAGTTTGCGGTGAACCACCGGATCAACAGGTGTTTTGTTTTCGAATGCATCGCGCAGAGCATCAAAAACCCTTTTTGAAACACCGTTCGCTGTCAAAAACTCCTCAAAATCGAGCGGATACATCTCAATTATGTCCATATATCCGACAGGAACCGAGCGGATATCCTTGAGATCAACACCGAGAAGCGAGCCGCTCAGAATGTAGCGGAAACTTCCTTCTTCGACGAGAAATTTCACCGCTGTCGCAATTTCACGGCACTCCTGAACTTCGTCAAAAAACACAACTGTTTCGTTCGGAACGAGATCCTTCCCGGCAAAGACCGAAATGCGCAGAAGCAGCTCTTTAGCATCGGAAACATTCTCGAAAATCGAAACAGCCTCTTTGTTTTCGATAAAGTTTATTTTCACGTAGTGTTTGAAATGTTCTTTTGCAAAATGTTCGATCGTGTAAGTTTTTCCGACCTGACGCGCCCCTGTAACAAGCAGCGCTTTTCTGTTTTTTTTATCGAAAAATTTCTCCAGAATTTTTTCTATTTTCCTGACTAACATGAACCTGTCCTCCCTAAAAAGTAAAAAGAGCTGAAATCACAGTTGAAATAGCACGGAATTAACGGTTTTCCAAGAAAATTTTTGAAAAATTTAACGGTTTTCCATGAATTTTTCGACAAAATTTAACGGTTTTTCAATAAATGAGCAGTAAGAAAAAGGAGTTTTTTCATGTTATACCTCTTATTCTACCCAGCCGTCCGCATCCACGCAGGCTAGTTCTAAAGAATTCCATGTGTAATCTTCATTGCATCCGCATCTATAAGAAGAGTATGTGACCGTGCACGTCCCGTCGGAATTTTCAAGATTTTCGCACGGATTCGGAGTGCAGTTGTCAACCCTGCATGAAGATCCCGGCACCCAGGCATATCCGTCGATGCAACCGCAGACATAACCCTCGGTCTCATCGTTATAGCACATTCCGTCGCTGTTTGTTTCATCGATACAAATGTCTTCAGCGCAGTTCCTTGTGCATTTGCGGCTGTTCACATTCCAGAAATAAGGCTCGTTGCAGCCGCAGTAGAATCCTTCGACATCGTCATCATAGCACTGTTTGTCGCTGTTTGAATAAGAGCTGCACGGATTGTCCTGACAAGTGCGGACGCATTGCAGTTTTTCTGGGCTCCATTTGTAGTTCTTGTTGCAGTTGCATGAATAGTTTTCTTCATCCAAAACGGTGCATATCCTGTCGGAATTGGTGTCATATTTGCACGGATCTTTTACACACGGATTTTTCGCACATTTTTCACCGTTCCAGAACAATCCGTTTTCACACGGGTCGTTCGCTACGCAGAAAGTGCCGGTCAGCCGGCTTTCTTTCGAGTGCTGGTAGACTACATAGCCTTCTGTTTTGGATGAATAGTCGTAATTTATGTCAGAGAGTGCCGTCGTCGATGAGTGGAAACCGCGTTTCGAATTGAAAAAGAGCTCTTTCACATTCGGCAGTCTCCAGTCCGATATCCCGGCATAATCAAGTTCAGAGCAGTATTTCATAGCTTCAGACCACGAAAGTTCGTTTCCCGTTTTTTCCGCAAAGATAAGATCGTTGTAGTTGTTCCACGTCACGCTGCTGCCGAAAGTTTTTGAAGTGAAATAGCGCGGAGGAATTGTGACACTGTTTCTGCGTAGACAGCGGATGTTGAATGCGTATGCATAGTAAGTGTCAACGCCCGTGCTGTAATTGTCGTAATAATATGTCTGTACGTAAGATGTGGAAGGTTCCGTGAAATCAAATATTGCAGTATAGCCGTAGACCGAATAATAACCGTGATTGTCAATACCTCCTCCAGAACCGCTTGAACTGCCGGAAGAGGTCCAGAAATTTTTATAGTCGGGAAAATATTCGGTTTTGATGGCCGGATTGTATCTGCCGTAATCGGCAATAGTCATAAAATCTTCTACGCTCGGCAGTGTCCAGTCGTCATAACCGCCGTAATTGAGATCTTCGCAGTATTTGCTGACATCTTCACTATAAAGAGTTTCAAGCGGGGGGATATTTCTCTGCCATATATTTCCGGTATTGTTGTCAACTACGACAGGCTCGTTTTCGACTGAATTATCGATAGAAAAACTCTGAGGAATGCAGTATCCAAGCCTTGCATAGTTGGCATCCTGGCCGAAAAAATTCTCGTTTTCGGCAGGGCAGGGGATCTCTTTTTTGTTGTCGTAACACTTGTTCTGACCTGTGCAGACATTTGCAGAAGCAGGTTTCTTTGCGAGACACTGTTTTTTATTGCCCCACCAGTAATATCCTTCCTCGCAATCGCATCTGAAAATAACGGCGTTGTCCGGTTTGCATGTCCCCGCTGCATGTTCAAAATCTCCGCAGTTGATGCCGGCACACGGATCGACGCACTTGACGCCGTTCCACAAGTATCCGTCGATGCAGCCGCATTCGTACATGTCGATAGCTGAAACTATGCACGATCCGTTTGAATGCTTGTCTTCTATGCACGGATTCGACTCGCACGGAGAAGTGCACTTCTCCCCGTTCCAGTAAAAGCTGTCGGCACATCCGCATGAGTACTGCTCTGTATCATGAGCAGTGCAGACTTTGTCTGAATTTTTGTCGTTTTCGCACGGATTCGATTCGCACGGAGAAACGCACTTTTGGCCGTCCCAGAAGTAGTTTTCATCACATTCGCATGAATAATCGTTAAAATTGATGTTGTTGCACATTTTGTTTGAATGTTCGGCGTTTCTGCAGGGTTCGTTTTTGCAGGGATCTTTGAGGCATTTTTCTCCGTTCCACCAGTAATGTTCTCTGCACGGTTCGTTTCGGACACACAGCGCATAATAGTAAAAACCGGTATCCTCTTGTTTCAGTGCTCTGTCGTTTCTTCCTGTATCAAATGAGATGTTTTTGAATGACTTGCTGAAATCTCCCCATGTATAGCGGTATGTCGTAGATGAAATCATATCTTTGGCAAAACTGCTGTCCGCATCCGGAAAAGCTGTCGCCGGATTTGATTTCCTGTGATCCGTAATCGAGATAAGTTCGTGTATATTGGGAATTCTCCAGTCTGAAAATCCGGCATAGTCAAGGTTCTCGCAGTAGGCAAGCGAGTCCTTCCACGATGAGGCTTTTACGGGTTTTTCTATCCATGCAAGACCGCTGTCCATATCACGAACTATTTTATCTCCGGCTATTTCAAAAACCTTGAACACGGGTTCTGACGGAGCTTCTTCCCTTACGCAGCGGACATAAAGCGAGCTCGTTTTTGACCATGTCCTGACGGTTATGTCTTCCCCGTTGTTATAAAGCACCCATGCGCTGGTACTGTCAGAATGCTTAGGTGTTCCGCTCCAAAAGTTCCTGTCGGTATCAAGCATTTTGGGAGACAAAGTTGAGAAAAGCATCTCTTTAGGATTCGGAAGACGCCAGTCGTCATGCCCTCCGTATTCCAGATCTTCGCAGTATTCGACTGCTTCTTCCCATGTATATGTCGATTCCGTGCTTGTTCTCATCCATTCGATTTTAAGATTCTCGTCCTTGACCGTTTCCTCGTTTTTAACAGATTTGTCGATTTTAAAACTGCTGTTTGTGCAGTATCCGAGAGCCGCATACTGCGGATCCTGCCCGTAGTAATCTTCTCCGGGTTTCGGACAGTCGATCACTCCAGAATTGTCGCAACAGTACTCCTGACCGGTGCAGATATTTGCGTAAGTCGTCTTTTTGCAACCGGGATTGGCCCAGAAGTAACCTTCGTTGCAGCCGCATTTGAATTCTTCATTTGAGACGCCGGTATATTTGCCGTCGGAATTTTCAATAAGATTGCACGGATTTCCGTCATCAATTTCTTCTTCATCTTCATCATTTTCTTTCTCGTCATCCGCTTCTTCATCTTCATCCGGCTCAACTGCATCTTCGTCATTGATTTCGTCTTCATCCGGCAGAATATCTGCATCATTTTCCGCCTTTTTCGAGCTGCTGCACGAAACGGCCAAAAATATCAGAGTGATAAGTAAAAGAAGGAGTTTTTTCATGACGATCTCCTGTGACAACAAATAAAAAACGTTATATTTTAGGAATTTTGAAAATGAATTCAATAAAATACGTCATGTCAAACGGATGTGAAACATCTCTTAGATTCTTCGCCCGCTCAGAATGACGGGATTTTAATTCCGCTTCATTACCGCGCCGAACATTAAGTCGCGTTCGTGCCCCGGTTTGATTTTAAGGAAATCTCCGTCCGTGATTTCGGAAAGAAGTTCTTCGCTGCCGAGATTTTCAAGAAGGCGTCCTTTTGCCGGAATTAAAGAAAAGTCTTTGTTTTTATTGAGAAAATCTTTGATGATTTCTTCGTTTTCGCATCTAAGGAAACTGCATGTGACATAAATAAGTTCACCGCCGGTTTTCACCTTTTCAGAGAATTTCTGAATGAGTTCTTTCTGCAAATTGTTGAGGTCTGAAAGCATTTTTTCATCAATTTTCCAGCGGTCTCCGGGATTGCGCCTGATTACACCGCTTCCGCTGCAAGGGGAATCGATGAAAACTGTGTCGAAACTGTCACTTATATCCTGAAATGCTGCTGTTTTTATTCTTGTTCCGGCGCGTGTTGCACGCTCTTTGATCTCTTTGAAAAGGTGCGTTCTTGAATCGCTTGCCGTGATTTCGATACTTTTGAAAAAAGAGGCAATAGATAGCGATTTTCCGCCGCCGCCGGCGCACGGTTCAAGCAGGGTTTTGGTGTTTTTGTTCACTAAAAGCGACGCGAGCTGGCTTGATTCGTCCTGGAACTCGAAAAAACCTTTTTCAAAAAGTTCCGAATTTTTAAGGCTTTTATTTGTCGGTTCAAGAATTATCCCGGCAGGGGAGAGCGGGGCGGGAGAATTTGCGAAACCTTCGTTTTCAAGTCTTGCCGAAAGTTCAACGCGTGAAATTCTTGCCAGATTGGTACGCAGATGAGTCTTTGCCTTAGAATTGAACCATTCAAAAGCCTCTTTTCTGTGTAAGTTGCTGATTTCATTGGCTAAAAATTCAGAGAAAGATTCGTTGAAAAGTCTGCCGTAAGTTCCGCTTTTTTTCAGATTTTCTATTTTTCCGCTCAAAGTTTCGTCAGGTTCGTCTTCAAAAACCATCGCAATGTTTTTTGCGCAGATTTCAGGATTTTCCGAGACTTCATCGAAAAAAAGTTTATGCCTCAAATAGAAGAAAAAGCGGTCTGAAACCCAGATCCTGTCGCGCTTTCCGAGTCTTTTCGACTTAAAAATATCGTTCAGAAGAATGTCGTATTTGTCGCCGCTGTTTTGTTTTTCCAAAGCAGATGCAAGAATGTTTCCCAAAAACTGATTAAATCTCATTTTTTGCTGCAAAATTTAATATAAGTTGCTGATTCGACTGAGCTTTTGCGTGAAGTTTCACTATTTTTGCGAATTCCTCCGCAGGAAGCGTTTCTCCGAACCATCTTTTTGCTCCGAGCCAGCCCTGAAAAGCAAGCATCATCTGTGAATCTATCGATGCTTTTCCGCTGGAATATCCGATGGTTATAACGTTTTTGCCTTCGACTGCGAAAGGCAGTGTGCTTATCGTCAGAAAGTCGTCTTTCCACTCGGAAAGATTGCGGAAAGAGCCGAAATTTTTTTCCCAGCCTTTTTCGGTCCTGCCGAAAATCGTGATTTCGCATTTTTCTTCGGAAAGTGCTGCCGCGATCGAACGTGCGCTGCCGCCGTTACCTAAAACGGCACATTTTTCAAGGTCAGCGCCTTTGATTTTAAGCCATTTCAGAAGCCCTTCACCGTCGGTATTGTCGCCGGTTATTTTTCCCTCTGCCTTAAAAATCGTATTCACGCTTCCTGCTTTTTGAGCTTTTTCAGTCAGTTCGCCGCAAAGGCCTGCCGCTTCGATCTTATGCGGTATCGTGACATTCGCGCCGATACATCTTCCGCTTTTCAGAAGATGCAGAAATTCATCTTTTTCGCCCCTGAAAATTTTGTACAGGATCCGTCTGCCGGACAGAATGGCGCAGTGTTCCTGAAAAAAAGGTGAAAGCGAAAAATCAAGGGGATATCCCCAAATGTAGATGATTTTTGTCTGTTCCGGAAGGATCAATTTCTAAAAATCGATGATGTCGTCGGAAAGTTCGTCAAATTTTTTATTGCCGGAAATGATTCCCAAATCGATATATTTTACGATTTCCGACATAAGAATGAAGTCGTCGTTGTCTGCAAAAGAGTTGAGATATTTGATGACTTCCTTTGAATTTACCATGAACTGAAGCGTATCGAGCTCGTTTTTTGAAAGATCAGAAAGTTTTCCTTTGATCGGGTTAGCAAACTCGAGTTTGCCGGAATTCGCGATATTTCTGTATTTCGTAAGATTTCCTTTCTGGTTGGAAATTTCCATGAAAATATCTTCAAGCTGTCTGTTTGCGACTTCGTCTTTCGGAGCGTTGTCGATTTTGAAAGAATATTCGCCGTCTTTTGCCAGAAGTGCGCGGGAAAGAGCTTTTTCCTGTGCGAAATTCTTGTTCGTGATCGATTCGCATGCAACGATCCCGGTAGCACTGATCGTTACTTCGATCTGTTCTGCAAAAGGTGAAGTTATATTGAGCTTGAGATAACCTGCGGAAGTAGACTGTGCTAAAATTTTGAGCAGATCTGCAACATCCATCGCGGAAAGGCTTCCGGTAGATGAAGTGTTTGCATTTGCAAGGTTGTCTTTTTCAATATCTGATTTTGTCGTTTTCTTGAGGTTGAGTCTGCCGATGTTTACTTTTTCCTGAGATTCGGGCTGGTCAGGAGTGATTATCTGGAGTGATTCATCAAGCGTGAAAGCCTCTTCTTCATCTTCAGCGGGTTGCGGAACGGTTTCGATCGTCTTTTCCTGGGATTTCCTTGCCTTGGTGAAACTGTTTTCCTTGAAGGATACTTCAGGAGCATTTTCGTTCGGAGCCGCCTCATCGCCGACAAGAATCGTCGAATCACCGACTGAGAAGTTCGATCCGATTTTGAGTTCCGTTTCTGTCGAAGGACTCAGTTTTTCGCCGTTGACATAAGTTCCGTTCGTGCTGTTGTGGTCTTCGATGAAGAGTTTGCCGTCACGAGCCGTTATCGAAGCGTGGCTGCGGCTGACTTTTGAATCGACGATAGCAACATCGGAAGAAATATCGCGGCCGATAGAAAGTCTCTGGCCGTCGCGGATGGAAAATTCACCGCCGGAATACTTTCCTTTTATGAAAGTAAACTTGATTTTATCCGTGTCTGTTCCGAGGTTTTTCACTAAATTGCTGTATTTGCCCATAAAAATCTCCTCTCAAAGGTTCAAAAACACCGCCCTATACTATATAAGGAATTTATTTTCAAGAAAATTCACTTCTTATCCTTTTCAGGTGACGCCTGTATTTTTGTCTCGAATGTTTTTTTAGCCGAATCTATGAAAGTCAGAACAAGGTTCGTCTCTTCTTTTGAAACTGCGGCAGAACCTATGTTTTTTATAATAAAATCGGTCCTGTCATAGAAGTTGTCGATTTCATCTTTCGTCGGCATATGTCCTGCATCGATCCTGTTTAGAAGGATGACGATCGAATCGAGATACTTTGTAAGAAGCTCTTTCTTGAGCGACTGTTCCTTGTAGGTCAGGCACTCTTCGTGCTCCGAAAGAAGTGCGATCTTTTCAGCCTTGAGAGAAGCGATTTCCGCATCTTTCGCTGACATTTTTTTCATTGAAACCGCCGCATAAACAACTGCTGCGACCGAAATAACGACAAGAAAAATAACAAAAACTCTTTTCATATTACCTCCAAAACAATCAAGAAACGCAGGATTTTAAGGAAAAAAAGAAAAGAAAACAATTTTTAGCGCCGCTCGGTATAACGTTATAACGGTATCACGGTATATCGACACGACTTGCGGCGCCAATTACAATTCGCTTCCGGTGATTATCGCAAGTTCGTCGAGAGCTGTTTTGTATTTGTAAAGGTTTGCGATCTCTTCGGTTTTTGATTTCTTGACCATGAGCTGCGCGTTCAGAAGTTCGGTTTCGGTGGTCATCTGCTTTTCGTATTTCGCTTCCTGTATCTTGCGTGTCACTTCGGCCGATTCGATCTGGGTTTTGTTCTGCTCAAGCGCTTTTTCGAGAACTTTGATGTCGGCCATCAGTTTTTTGACCTGCAGCGTCATGTCCTTTTTGAGCTTGATGTTGGTAAGCTCGGTTGAAACCGACGATGCTTTTACAGCCTGATATTCGTAATACTGTCTCGCCGTGTCGAAGCCGAATTCCCATCTTGCGACCGCGCCGAAGAACATTACTCCTTCAGGATTTATCAGTGTGGAATCCCAGTTTTTCTTGAACCCGAAAGTAAGTCCCACCTGCGGGATGAAGTTCTGGATCGCCCTTTTGTTGAGATGTTCCTGGATTTCATTGTTTTTGTCGAGCATGTGCATTTCGGTCCTGTTGCTTGCCAGGGCTTCGATGATTTCATCCTCGCTTTTTGTGATTTCGCGGAATTCCGGTTTGTCGTATTTGATTTCAAAACTCTCTTCGTCGCGGTTCATAAACATCGCCAGAGCCGCTTTGATGACCGACTGGTTTCCGAGATATTTCTCTTTTTCGACTTCGAGAGCTGCTCTTTCGACTTTGATTTTGTAGAGCGCGGTTTCGTCGATAAGTCCCGCTTTGTGGAATTTCTCTGCATTTTTCTCGTAGCGGTCAAGCTGTTCGAACGATTCGTCAAGAAGTTTCAGAATGTCGCTCAGCATGTTGTAGGAGTTGTAGATTTTGACGATTTCAAGCTTGATTTTGTCTTTCGTGAGTTTCGACTTGAGCTTTGTGATCTCCGATTTCAGTTCAAGCGCTTTGTAGCCGTGATAGATCCCCCAGAGCGGAGTGAGCGGCTGGACGACTGTCAGATCAAGAGTTCTCTGGTGAGTCGGGACACCGAGATCGATTTCCATCGGAGGAAGCTGATTGGGAAGGTCAATCTGAAGCGGAATGGAATCGTTGATCGACTGTTCGAGCATTCCTACCATCGGCGATAAATCTACCGTGAGTTTGTCGGGTTCAGGGAAGTATTCAAGTTTCAGAAGTTTCGCTTCGAGCGAGATCGTAGGGAAGAAGCGCATGAAAACGGCTTTCTTCTCGTATTCGTCTTTGCCGGATTTCGAGTCTTCGGCTTTTATCGCCTCGCTGTTTTCTATCGCGATCGAGATGATCTCGTCGATGCCGAGTTCTTCTGCAGTCAGATTGAGAGAAATTACCAACAGCGAACAAATTATTGAGATTATTGATTTTTTCATCTTATGCCTCCTTCTCTTCATCAGAATAGACATAATCTTCACATTCCCATGATGCCGCAAGGATCCGTTCGTTCTCGTTCACGATTTCCTTGTTCATTCTGCGGATAGTTGCAAGCATTTCGGCGCATTTTTCAGGCGTTACCTGAAGAAAAACGACTGCGTTCGTGCCGGGCCATACCGAAGTATTCATTCTCGGGTTGCCGTTATCGAAAGAGCCTGCCGTGTCTTCAACGATCTGGAAAGTCTTTATTCCGAGATTCCTGATTTCTTCTGTCAGCTGTTCGAGTTTGGAAATATTGCAGCTTACATATACGAATTTCATTTTGCACCTCCTTCAGCCGCCGCTTTTGCAGCTTTTTCTTCCTTAATCATCTCTCTTGTGTGCATAATTGCATAAATCGCAGGGATAAGAAGCAGCGTTACGAGAGTAGAAACCGTAAGTCCGCCGATAACCGTGATTCCGAGCGGCTTCCAGATTTCGGAACCGGCGCCGTTGTTAAGCGCCATCGGAACCATACCGATGATAGTAGTGATCGCCGTCATAAGAACGGGTCTGAGCCTCGATCTGCCGCCTTCCTTGATCGCTTCGACTATCGTGTATCCTCTTCCGCGCAGAAGGTTGGTGTAGTCAACAAGAACGATACCGTTGTTGACGACGATACCCAAGAGCATGATGACTCCGACGAAAGTTACCGCGCTCAGAGTGGTTCCGGTGAGGATGAACGCCCAGATAACGCCGATAATCGAAAGGGGAACGGTGAACATGATGATGAACGGATCCCTGAGCGATTCGAACTGGCTCGCCATAATCGCGTAAATCAGGAAAAGGCTTATCAGGAAAAGGATCTTCATATCGCCGAAAGTTGATTGCTGGTCAACGACCTGGCCGCCGAGCTCGATGTAAACATCAGGATCTATAGTCTCGTTTTTGATGATTTCCGTGACGTTTTTCGCAGCTTCTCCGAGCGAAATATTGTTGAGACTGAGTTTCAGATAGACGATTCTCTGCTGCGTCTCGTGGAGAATTTTGGTCGGACCGCTTGTTTCCTCGATGATTCCGACTGCGCTGAGCGGAATGAGTTCGCCGGTAGCCGAAGTGAGCATGATATTTCTCAAGTCACTTATTTTATTGCGTTTTTCCTTGTTGTAGCGGATCACGATTTTGTATTCGTCGTTGTCCTGCTTGTATTCGCCCGATTCAGCTCCGTAAAGGCTTTCACGAACCGCAAGCGCTGCCATTCCGGCATTGATTCCGAGTCTCGCAAGTTTAACCCTGTCGAATTTGACGGTGATTTCGGGTTTGCCTCTGTCGGCAGTAGACTCGATATCCTGCAAATAAGGCTGTTCTTCAAGTATTTTCTGAAGGTGGTCGCTTGTTTCGGTAAGTTTGTCGAGGTCGTGACCGGTTATTTTGATTTCGATCGGTTTGCTCGAGCCGAGCATTGCGCTCTGGAGAAGCGATCCTGCATTCATCGAGAACGAAACGACTTCCGGGATTTCTTCAGCTTCTTTTCTGATTTTTGCCGCAACTTCCTTGATGTGATAGGTTCGTTTGTTACGGTTTACGATTTTTGCCATGATTGTTGCGACGTTCTTGCCTTCCGAGAATCCGAAAAGCGAAAGAAGACCGCTGTCAGTCTGGCCTGTAATTGAGTAGTATGTTCTGACATCTTTGGGATTGATGTTCCTTTTGACGATTTCCTCGATTTTTTTTGCAACTTCGACAGTGCGCTCAGGATCTACGCTCGATTCAAGCTCAGCGGTTGCAACCATATCGCCCATATCGAACTCGGGAATGTAGTCGGTTCCAGTGCTTAAGCCCGCTTTAATAGTGAAGAAGAATACTGCGGCAACAAGAATAACGACGAGCCATCTGAATTTTATGTTAATTCCGAGCAGTGTTTTGTAGACATTTTCGACGAAAACGAAGAGCTTCTCTGAAATATTGTACAAGAATCCGTGCTTTTTCTCTTTTATTTTTCTCTTCATTAGAACCGAACTCAGCATCGGAGCAAGGGAAAGCGAAACGAGAAGTGATGCCGCGATCGTGACTGAAGCTACGAAAGCGAGCTGCTTGAAGAGAAGTCCGACGATTCCGCTTACAAAAGCGAGCGGGATGAAAACCGCGACTGTTGTCAGAGTCGAAGCCGAAATAGCCGAAGTCATTTCTCCTGCACCGAAAATCGCCGCTTCTGCCGGACGCGAGCCTTCCTCGATATGCCGCGTGATGTTCTCGAATACGACGACCGTGTTGTCGACGACCATGCCGAGTGTGATCGAAAGTGCCATCAGCGAGAAAATGTTTATCGTATATCCGAAAACATACATGAAAATAAGACCGATGATGAGCGAGAAGGGGATCGTGAGCGTAATGATGAGGCTTCCTCTCCATTCTCTGAGGAAAACGAGAATGACTAAAATGACGAAAATAGCCGCGTAAGCCGCAGTTGTTCCCAGGTTTTTTATCGACATTTCGATGACTTCCGAAGTGTCGTTGAGTTCTTCGATGACAACGTCGGATGGAACATTTTTGCGGATCTCTTCCATAGCCGCCTTGATGTTTCTCGCAACTTCCAGAGTGTTTGCACCGCTCTGTTTCTGCGTCATGATGACGGCCATCGTCTTTCCTTTAGCGCTGGCTGTGAAATCCTGCTCTTTCAGTTTGTCCCTGATTTCGGCGAGAGTCGAAAGTTTGACCATGCTGCCGTCTTTTGCAGGGATCATGATCTCGCCGATTTCGTCGACCGACTCGAATTCCGCCGGAACACGCACCGAAAGGTCCATTCCGCCTGTTTTGATGCTGCCGCCGGGGACTGAAATATTCTGCGTTTCGAGGAGTTTCGCTATCATCGGGACAGAAATCCCGCTCGAACGGAGTTTTACCGGATCGACAATTATTTCGATTTCCCTTTTTGGCGCTCCGAGAGTGATAAGACCGCCGATCCCGTCGACCTGTTTCAACCTTCCTTCGATCCTGTCGTCGATGATTTTAGCAAGTCCCATCGCGCTTTCTTTCGCCGAGATACCGTACATGATTACGGGAACCATCGAGCTGTCGACTTTGATGATCGCCGGATCGTACGCGTAGGAGGGAAGAACTTTCTTGACGGGGTCGATCCTGTCGCGGACATCGTTTGTCGCATCGCCGATCTCTGTTCCGAAGTTGAACTCAAGCATGATGAAGCTGACGTTTTCCTTGGAAACCGACTTCAGTGATTTGATTTTCGGAACGCCGGCAAGCTGTTTTTCAAGCGGTTTAGTGACCTGCTGCTCGACATCTTCCGAAGAAGCTCCGGGAAGGATCGTAACAACTGTGAGCGACGGATATTCGACTTCAGGAAGGATATCGAGTTTGAGTGCGTAGAACGCGAGCAGACCGAAAATCAGAATGCCTGTGAATATCATCGATATCGTTACAGGCTTTTTAACAGCAATCTGTGAGAGTCTCATGGCTGCACCTACTTGTTGCTGACAGTAACAGGAACGTTGTCTCTAAGTTTTGTCTTTCCGGCGCTGACCACCATTTCGCCGCTTTCAACTCCTTTGACTGCGTAGAAATCGCCCAGATCTTCGAGGATCTCTACCTCTTTTCTGAGCGCGACATTGTTTTCTATGACAAAAAGGTAATGCTGGTTCGTTCCAGCCTGACGCGCTACTGCAAGACGCGGGACCATGACAGCCTTGACTTCGGGAAGAGAGATCTTAACTCTGCCGAACATACCGGGTTTTATCAGTTTTTTAGCGTTGTTTATCTCGATTTTAACGACAGCTGTCCTCGAAATTACCGAGACAAGCGTTTCTGTCGCATAGATTTTTCCTTTGATTTTCGTGTCGGGATAAGCGTCCGCGACAACTTCGATATCTTTGATTTTCTGGATGAGCGGAAGCTCCTTTTCATCGACCTGGATCTCAAGGAAAAGCCTGTTCAGATCCATGAAACGGATGATGCCGTTAGCATGCGAGAAACCGGGAGTGAGACCGGGATTTACAAGCATGAACTCTTCGCCCTCTCTAAGCATGTGTTCTGCTACCATTCCGTCGAAAGGAGCGATGATCTCCATATTCTCTTTCGTCATTTTGACTTTTGCTTTCGACGCGTTGAGTTTAGCTTCGAGGTGATCCAACTGCTGCTGCGGAAGAACGCCAGAATCGACGAGGTCTTTCACTCTTTCGTAGTCTTTTTCGACTGCTTCGAGCTCGGCTTCTGCAGCTTCCGCCATTTCGCCGGAAAGCGTGACTATTACAGATCCTTTCTGAACTGTCGCTCCTTCGCGGTAGTGGATCTTTTTGATCTTTCCTGGCATTCTTGCCGAAAGGTTTGCCTCTCTGAAAGGCTTGAACGAGCCTCCGAACTCAAGAACGGGAGAATATTTCTCCTCTTTTGCTTCCGTGACAGCGACTACAGGTTTTTTTTCAACTGCAGCGGCAGGCTGCTCCTGAACTTCCTCTTTTTCAAGGCAACCGCTGAAAAGAAGAACTGAAACAGTGAACAAAATCAATAACTTTTTCATAACAACCTCTCAATTACTATTTTAAAAGTCCATAGTTGAAAACATTCACAAAAGTCTTTTTTACGCGCTCGTAGTCGTCGGTTTCTGGCGCGATATCCTTTGTCAGACAGAAAAGCTGCGAAAGGACGTTCAGCATTTTTACGAGAATTTCGAGATCGACATCTTTCACAGCGCCTTCCTTGACACCGTTTTCAAGTTTGCCGAGGATGACTTTCATTTTTTCCTTGTGCAGTTCGTGGAAGAAATCGACCGAAGTTTCGGGCATCTGGATAATTGCGTTTGCAACAAGAAGATATGTGTCTTTGTGCTCGCGGTAGTAGTCCATGTGAGCGTCGAAAAGAACGCCGACAAAGTCGTTGTAACCGACGTTTTCAAGTTTCCTGCCGATTTCGTTGTACATCTCGTCCATGCAGTATTTCACAGACTCGAAAAAGAGATCTTCCTTATTCTGGAAATAGCGGTAGAGCGTTCCTTTTCCGACGCCGGCATTCTTAGCGATTTTGTCGATATCGGAAATGTGGAAACCCGACGCGGCGAAACTCTGGACTGCCGCTTTCAATATTTTGAGCTTCCGCTCGATCTGGTTTTTTGTCATTTTGAAAAACATATCAAACCTCTCATTTCAAAACGCTTGAGTTTCGTAAAATGAAACTCGCTGGTTCCGCTTTTTAATACTGGTAAGTCATTTGTCAAGATAAAAAGTGAGAATTTTTCCGTTGGTGTTTTTTAGTGCTGATTTTATTGGTTAATTTGACGACAGATTATCTTTTTTTGATCCTGTTCAGTTTTTGGAATTCGTTGACAAGGTCGTCCATATAGTTTTCTCGGTTTCGGATCCACATCGATGAGATCCCGAGACGGTCGAATTCACCTTTTTTTTCGGCGATGAAACGTTCTTCACCGATGCGGGATGCATTTGTGAAATCAAGCAGCTCCGTTTCTCCGTTTTCTGGATCAACTGTTCTGACTGCGCCGTCGGTAAATTGAGAAAAAAGCATATCATCGACAAGTCCGACCGAAACGATCTCGTGTTTTGACGCTGTCGTTTTGATCGAATCTGGCAGTTTGTCGAAAAGCATGTCGGAAAGAAAAAAAACGAGAGCTTTTCGCTTCATCATTTTGTTGAGAAACGTAAAAGCCGCGTCTGGATCAGTCCCGCGCCCCGTCGGTTCGGCGGTTAGCAGCGAGCGGATAACGGTCAGAAGATGGTTCTTGCCTTTTCTCGGCGGAATGTACTCTTCGACTTTGTCCGAAAAAAGAAGAAGTCCGACTTTATCCGAATTTTTTATCGCGCTGAAAGTTAGTGCCGCCGCTATCGTCGTCATCGCATCACGGATCCCTTCGTTCTGACCGTAGATGCTCGAACCCGAAATATCTGCGACAACCAGAACGGTAAGTTCTCGTTCTTCCTGATAAAGTTTGACGAAAGGCTTCCCTGTTCTCGCAGTGACGTTCCAGTCGATAAGACGCGCGTCGTCGTTTTCGGTGTATTCGCGCACTTCCTGAAACTCCAGACCGTGACCTTTGAACAAAGTGTGGTACGAACCTTGGAAGCAGCTGTCGACCTTCTTTTTTACATTCAACTCTATGTATCTGATTTTTTTGAGCAATTCCTCATTCAGCATCGCAATTCCCGCAAAACAGACAAAAAAACGACCAAAAAACAGCGCAGATATTAAATTTATTTCAAAATTCGGCAAAAAATCTTTTTAAAATTCTTTTTTCCGTTTTTTGTGCTATAAGCGGCTGTTTTATGTTTTTATAAATTTGAATAGGGGGAAATTATGAAAAAAGTTTTTCTTAACGGTGAAAATCTCACTATCGATGATGTCGTTTTAGTTGCTAAAGGTCAGGCTGAAGTCGCAATCAACGAGAAGACGCGTGCTAAAATGGCAAAATGCCGCAAATTTGTCGATTCGATTCTTAAAAATGACAAGGCGGTATACGGAATCAACACCGGTTTCGGCATTCTGAGCGATGTCAAAGTCGAGCACAAAGACCTCGAAACTCTTCAGATCAACCTCATCCGCAGCCACGCGATCGGTGTCGGCGCACCTTTCAACAAAGAGACTGTCAGAGCGATCATGCTTCTTCGCGCAAACGTTCTTGCGAAAGGTTTCAGCGGAATTTCACTTGAAACTTTTGACAAACTTCTTGAACTCCTCAACAAAGACATAATTCCTTTTATCCCGTCGCAGGGCAGTGTCGGCGCAAGCGGCGACCTTGCTCCTCTGGCTCATCTCGCGATCGTTCTCTGCGGAGAAGGTTTCGTAATGACTGACGACGGAAAAATGGTCGATACAGCCGAAGTTTTCAAAGCGAAAAAGATCAAACCCATCACCCTCAAGGCGAAAGAAGGACTTGCTCTCATCAACGGAACGCAGGTCATGACGGCTCTCGGCGCACTCGCAGTCCACAGAGTCCACAACCTTCTTAAACTTGCAGATATCGCGCTCACTTCGACGATCGAAGGCATCATGGGAACAGACCGCGCTTTCGACCAGAAAGTAAATATCGTCAGAGCTCACCCCGGACAGGCGGAAGTTTCCGAGAACGTTCTCAAACTTATAGCAAAATCGGAGATCCGTGAGAGCCACCGCAACTGCCCGAAAGTTCAGGATGCATACAGCCTCCGCTGCGCTCCGCAGGTTCACGGCGCAGTCAGAGACGCACTTCGCCACGTTGAGAAAGTCATCACGACAGAGCTCAATTCATCAACCGACAACCCGCTTATTTTCCCAGACGAGAAAGAGACTATTTCGGCAGGAAATTTCCACGGCGAGCCGATCGGACTTGTTATGGACTACCTCACCGCGGCTGTCTCCGAGCTCGGAAGCATCTCCGAAAGAAGAATCGAGCAACTCATCAACCCGGTTTTCAATCAGGCTCCGGCATTTTTGGTTAAAAACAAAGGTCTCAACAGCGGCTTCATGATCGCTCACGTCGCGGCAGCAAGCCTTGCCAGCGAGAACAAAACTCAGTCTTTCCCGGCAACAGTCGATTCGATCCCGACTTCGGCAGGAAAGGAAGACCACGTCAGCATGGGAACGACCGCTGCAAGAAAGTGCACGGCAGTTGTTGAAAATACCGTAAAGATCATCTGTATCGAGCTTCTTACCGCAATGCAGGCGATCGATTTCAGAAAACCGATGAAGGCAGGCGCAGGCATCGAACCGGTTTACAAACTCATCCGCAAGGACGTTCCCTTCATGGAAAACGACGCATTCCTTCACCCGATGTTCATGAACGTTCTCAAGAAAGAATACGAGATCGTAAAAACGGCTGAAAAGGCTGTCGGCGCTCTCAAATAATAAAATTTATCGCGTGATGGATGCAGTTCAGGCGTCCGTTCCCTTCATAATTCATTAAGATTCCGTCAGTTTCGACAATAACATTTTGTTCAGTTTCGATCTCTATTTCTCTGCCTTTTATCGTGTGGATGACGGGTACGTCGGTGAGATGACCGTTAAACAGATTCGGAAGCGCCTTGAAAAGCTGTTTCAGAGTCGGTTTTTCGACAAACATCGCATTGAAAATGCCGTCCCGCGGGTCTGCGTCCGGGTTCTGGCGGATCCCGCCGCCGGAATAAGGTCCGTTTCCGACATTCATCGTGAAAAGTCCCGCCATGAAGCACTCGGTTCCGTCAACTTTCAGTGTGACAGGAACAGGTTTTTGTTTGAAAAGTGCCGCGATCAGTCCGAAAAGATAGTTGAGATGATGCGAGCCTATAAATGGTTTCAGCTTGTCGGCATAGACGCATGTCAGCGGATCGACGCCGTAGCCGATAGAATTGATGAAGTGTCTGTGCCGTTCCTCGCCGTTGCTGAAGTAGGTGAGACATCCTACATCCAGAGGCTGAGGCTTGCCGGCAAAAAATATTTCGAGCGAGCGTTTGTAGTTTTTAGTCAGACCCCAGAAACGCCCGAAATCGTTGCCAGTGCCACGTGGAATGAGGCCGAGCTGAATGTTTTTCCGCTTCTCTTCGGGAATTTTTGCCGTCATTATGCCGTTCACAGTCTCGCTGAGAGTTCCGTCGCCGCCCCAGACCATAATCTGATCATATCCTGATTCTACAAAATCCCGCGCGATTTCCGTGGCGTGGCCTTTGTACTCGGTATCTTTGGATGTGAAAGCTATACTGTGTTCTTCAAGCTGACGCAGGAGATACTGCCGCTGTAACTTCAGGTGTTTTTTGCCCGATTTGGGATTTATGATGACTGCAAGCATGAAAAACTCCGGGTTCGATCGTCATTCGCAACAGACGCGGGATTATGCACCGATTTGCGATTATTTCAAATCGTTCTTGTTGTTCTCATTTTATCTCCCGTATTATCCATACGACGCGTCCGAGACATTCCATCGAACTGTCGAAAAAAATGTCGTTGTTTTTTGTCACGGGTTTATCGTTTGTCAGTTTAAAACCCCAGTTGCCGGTTTTGAAGCAGCGTTTGATCGTTTTTCTTGAATTTATGTCGAATAGGTAAACCCCGCAATCCTGAAGTTCTTTGTCCGATGAGTCTATAACCGCTTTGTCTCCTTTCAGAAATGCCGGTTCCATATTGTCGCTCTCGACTTCGAAGAAAAACATTTTTCCGTTTTCGATCCCGCCGGCTATCTTGCCGAGGGCCTCGGAAGAAATGTAGAGCGGGCTTTTTTCACGGATAAAATATTTCATGTCTTTTTCGCCGCTGCCTGAAAACATCGGGCCGAAGCCGTTTAGAAGCCATGTGACGCTGATGCCGAATTTGGCTGAAAGAGCTATAATAAAGTCGGTGTTCGGTGTTTTCAGCCCGTTTTCGATCCCGCAGAGATACGACTGTGAAAATCCGATGGTTTCAGCCATCTCTTTCTGATTCAACTGAAGCGTCAAGCGTAAGGTTTTAAGCCTTTCTGCAATGTTTGTCACAGATACCCCCGATTCCGGATCACTTAAAAAGATCTGTAAATAAAAAAAATCGATTTTAAATGTATGTTATTAAAAATTTAAAGTCAATAAAATAGCTGAAATACAGGAAAATATTTTTCGATGCTGTAAATTTATTTTGATAAAAAATCGCAATAATTGCGCGATGTTTTGAAAAATTCTCTCTAATTATGAATAAAAATGTTGAAAAAATACATTTTTTAAGTAAATTAAAATTTGATAATTTGCTAATCTTGATATTTGAGAGGTGATATCTTGAAGAAATTTAAATTGTGTGTTTATGCTGTTTTTGTGATTTTGTTGTTGGCTTTTCCTGATTTTTTGTTTGCTGCTGCGGATACGAGCGGGATCAAGTCTAAATTTCAGGAGATGGCCGACACGGTTTTCGACGTCGCGAGATACATCGGGATCTACGGCGGGCTCGGCGGGGCGATAGTCTCGCTTCTTTTCAGGTATATCAATAAAGATCAGAACATCTGGTCGGATGCACTCAAAATTCTCGGCGCCGGTGCGGGACTTGCCGCGTTTTCGACGATTTTAAGCATTATCGCGGGATGGATATGAAAGTTTTCGGGATCTTGGGAACAAAACAGAACTTTGTTGACAAGGGGCAGGCAGCATTGATGACTCTCTTTTTCTTTTTCGGTGCTGTTCTGAAAAGCATTCTTCTCCTTGTCTTTCTTCCTGCCGTGATTTTTGCCGCGACTTTCTTTATACGCGAAAAAGTTTTTTCGGGCTCATCCGAGTGGTGGATTTTCGTCCTCAGGATGTTCAGCGGAGGAGAAGTCTTCTACTGCCGCCAGCATAAAGACATAGTCGGGGAGAAAAAATGAAAAGTATTTTTGATATGCTCAAAGTAGCTGCCATTGAAGATGACTTTATCCTTACTTCTTCAATGCAGCGATTTTCACTTTGGGAGACAGACGGAGCGGACTGCTACTTTTTTTCGCCCGATCTTGATCCGGCTGAGTCGTTTTTCATGCGTGAAGCCCGCGAGGGAACAACTGTCGAATTTTTTGCAGTCGTCCGCGGCAGCGATGATCTTGTCGAAGAGCGCTACGTTTCAGAAAACGAACCGGTTATAAGGCAGAGACTCGGTTTTCTGTGCAGAAAAGGAGTGAGAAAAAGCCGTTATTTTTTTGCAGTTTCAAGTGATCTTCCGAAAAGTGAAATCCCGGTCGAACCTCCTGACAGCGCATATCACAAAAATCTTGTTCAGAGTTTCGGAATGAAGACCCGCCGCCTTGATACGCAGGAGATAAAAGAAGTCCTTTATGCAATGATTTCTTTCGGCGGAGAGATGAATATCCATCCCGAAATGAGCGTTCGCGAAGAGCTTATACAGAAACAGTGCTCGGCAACTCCTGAATATTTCAAAGTTGGAGATGTTTTCTGCAAAGTCCTTTCTTTAAAATTCATGCCGAAAGAGACTCATCCATTCATGGTTTCGCGTCTCATAGACAACTTTTCGTCTAATTTCACTTTTTCGCTTTCCTTCACAGTGCTTCCGCAGTCGAGGGAGCTGCTTTCTCTCGAGGCTAAAGAGCGGTTCTACATCGCGACAAGCGGCAGAGGAGCGGCAAAGAACGCGAAGGAATCGGACGAACTGATGAATCTTCTGACTGTATCAAAGTACAAAATCGGCTTTCTTTCGGCGAAGATCGTTGTTTCGGAGCATGACCAGAGGCTGCTTGAGAAACAGGCGGAAGAGCTTTGCCTTCTTATGAAGAATTACGGATTTTTTTTCGAAGAAGAGACTTGGGGGCACGATCTCGAATTTTTCAAGTCGATTCCTTCGCAGATGAGCTTTTCGGAACGTCAAATCAGAGTCCTGAGTGCGAATTTTATAGAAATGATCCCTGCGGCAAAGCACGGACACGGCGACTTCGGCGGCAGATTTCCCCTTTTTTTAAGGAACCGTTTCGGTGAAATATACGGTTTTGATGCAGGGTCATCGAAGCGCAACAACAAAAACGGCTCTATTTTCGGTTGTTCCGGAAGCGGAA
Organism: bacterium; assembly: GCA_017963125.1. Lineage (GTDB taxonomy): Bacteria > UBP6 > UBA1177 > UBA1177 > UBA1177 > UBA1177. The sequence goes on along the minus strand of JAGCUA010000030.1, from coordinate 60,254 downwards.
AATCGGTGACTGTAAACACTCTCATCGCACATACTTTTTTCCCGAACATAAAATCTGACAAAAATTTCCCGGGAAGGATCTTTATCGTTGATTTCGCAGGGGCTGAAAACTCGAGTTACCTGAAAATGGTGAAACTTTACGGAGGTGTTTTCATTCCGATAGATCCGGGCGGAAAAATAGTGATAAACCCTTTTCCGAAGCGGGATAAAGTGTATACCGGCGGGAAGTGGAACAGCTCGGCACTCAACTTTCTCAACACGATCCTCGATATCATTCTCGAAATCCGTGAAAAGAACATGAATGCCGACCTTTTCAGAAACATCGTTTCAAAGGCTGTACGCAGTATGTATGCTGCCGAAAGCGAACCCGTTCTTGAAGATCTCGTCGATTTTATTGAAGACGAAGACACAACGAAAGCCGAAATGATACGCCGGTTGCTGCGGGGTTTTTTAGATGATCCGGTGTCGCGCATCATAAACGGAAAATCAACTGTCGATTACGGCGGAGAGCCTTTTGTGATCTACGACTTGCAGGGGATCTCGGGGCTCAGTGAAAAACTGAAGGAACTTCTGACCTTCATCGTCATTCAGGAGGCAAAGCGGAGCGCTTTCGAGATAACGAACAGTTTCATAGTGTTTGACGAAGCGGCTCAGCTTATCAAGGATCCGCGTCTTGCCGACCTGATCGAAGAACTTTTCGCCACGGCGAGAAAATACAACACCGGTGTCTGGACCGTGACGCAGAATTTCCTCAGTTTCAAAGAGTTTTCTCTATCTTCGAAAATCAAGATCAATACGACGACAACGATATTTTTAAGCCATGCCAACGATGAAGAAGCGAAGCGGGTGATAGCTGAAGATTTTGGTCTGAGTCCTGCTGAAAAAGAGGCTTTCGAGAGCCTTAGAACTGTAAAAGGGGAGTATTCAACGGCTCTTTTCAGAACGCAGAGAGGGGACAAAGTCGAATCGGAAGTGGTTAAGATCGAGCTTTCCCCTTTTGATTACGCAGTAGCAACGAGTGACAAGGAGGAAAACCGGCTGCTCGCAAGATTTGCCGAAATCAAGGGGCTGAACCTCGTAAACGCCTGTGCCGAAGCTGCTATGCTCGCATATAAAAATAATATGTTCGTTATTGATGCAGTGGAAGATTTTCTGAGGGGAAAGATATGAATTTCAATATCTGCTACAACCCTAAAACTCTGCTGGAATCTGCGGGTGCCGGCTGGCTGTGGAGCGTCGTTTTCATTGTGATTTCGGTAGGTCTCGCAATAAGTTTTGTGACTGAAATTTTCAAAATACAGAAGTCTGAAAAGCCCGATTTTGCAGGAGTTGCGTGGAAATCTGCACTGACAATACTGCTTTATCTTTATCTGCCTGATTTTATCGAAAAAATAATGCTTGTAACCTATGAATTTCCGATAGTCGGAGAACTTGACGAGGAGTTTTTCAAAGCCTTTTCTCTCTATTCCTCGAACCTTCTGATGATTTCCGGGCTTTCAGGCAGCATTCCGGAAACGTGTCCGCAGTTTTCTGATCCTCTGCTGGGCGAGGCCGGAACTGCTCTGATCACATCTTTTTATTTCCAGTATTTCTGCAAACTGGCCGTTTTTTTACTCATGCTTTTTGTCTGGGTATCGAAAGAGGTGATCTTTTCATACGGATGGGGGACTCTGATGTCTCTGAATATGGTCGGGCTCTGCTTTGCTTTGGTCTTTCCGGCCTTTCCCAATCAGGGTTTCGCTTCCATCGGAGGTTTTTTCCGCTCGATCGCTGTTTTTGCCCTGTGGCCTGTGCTTTATGCCGTTTTTATCTTCATCACGGGTAAGGCGCAGGTCGAAATAATGAAACTTGCTTCCGAGATATGCGCCTGCCCTTACAGTTTCAGAATGGACAGAGACACTGTAACGGTATTTTCAGGCCTTTTATTTATGGGGACCGGCATTGCGGCGATACCTTTTTTCGCTTCAAAAACGGTCGGTTCGGAGCAGATCAGAAGTGCAGTTGCTAACATAAAGACTATAACTTCGGCTTATATTGACCGTTACAGGATGAAATGATGAAAAAAGATGATGCAGTGAAATTTTTTGATACCTTGAAGTACCGCGATATTGAAAAGATGAGGAAATTTTTCCGGATTCTTGCTTTTGCTTTCTGTCTGATGATGTTTCTGATCACTCTTGCAGCCCTTCTTTTCGCATGGTCAATATTGCTGAAACCCGCACCGGTAATAGCTTTCGACAAAGATGGAAGGCGGATTGTTTTTTCCGGTAGCGAGACTTTGGAAACCTCTACAAATCTTGTCAGAATGCACCGCTTTATTGCCGATTTTATCGGAAAATTCGACGGAGTGAGCCCCAATATCGACGAGGATTTGAAAGAGGCCTACAACATGCTGACACCTAAATTCAGGCAGATCCTTCTCGACAAATCTGTTCACAACGAAAAGATAGAAACCTGGAAAAACAAAAATTTCGAAACGAAGTTTTCTCTGACAAAACTGAAAGTCGTGAAAGGTGCGCTGAATGTAGGTTCTACGGTAACCGTCGAGGGTTTGGGAGAGATGACTTTCGGAAATGCCGTCGATTATTCGGGAGAAAACGAAAAAAAGAAAACTTTAGTCTGGTTTTCGGCGCTTCTTCTTGTAGTTCCTGTCTCGCTCGAACTCTCTCCTGACGGGCTTCTCGTCGATTTTTACACCGGAAAAAGTTTTGATGATTTCAGGGAGCTCAGGGCTTATCTGACTGAAAACGGAAAAGAATATCTTATTGAAGAGGAAAAAGAGTAGACTGAATGAAAAAACTTCTGATTTTATTAGCTTTTTCAGCTGTGATGAATGTGCTTGGCAGGGATTTCGAGAGCGAGGAAGAAAAGGCGAAATTTATCCCGATCACGGAAAAAGTCGCAGTCATTACGATACAGAACAGCGATACCGTGATTTACAGGACGGTGAACATCGCTTTAGGTGAAGTCTTTGTTTTTGAATTCCCTGAAAATATTTCGCTTACCGAAACTCCGACGGTAGGTGATGCCGGACTTCTTAAAATCGAGGTCGAAACGGAGCCTTTGAAAATGAAAGTGTGGGGACTTATGTTCAGCGAAGCACCTGAAGAGGCTCTGATGTACGGTTTGAGTTCGAATGTGCAGTTCAAAATAAATTCGGGCCAGGCTTTCATCTTTAATTTCGTGATACGTCCGACTGAAGAGGCGAGCAACAGGATAATTTTTTCCTATCCTGAGTGGGAAACTTCGAATAAGGCAGTCAATAAACATCTGGAAATGTTGAGGAAAGAGCTCGAAGGAAAGTACGAAAAGCGGATGAAAGAAATAAAAAAAGAGATAGATAAAAACATGATCGGGATGATGGCGAAGTCTTTCAGTGAGTTTTTCCAGTGCAGCAGCTATTCGGCAAGAACAGAGGAAAATCTTGTCTTTCTGAGGAGCGACCGCATTTGCAAGATCGGGAAAGATGCCTTGGTAACTGTCAATTTTTCGGTAAAAAACCGCTACCGGCAGCGTTTCCACATAGAATCGGTGAAGATCTATTCTACAAAAGGGGGAAAGGTCGAGATCGACAACGCGCAGTATCACATCGACAAATTTTCGATGCAGTTCGATGAGATAGTAAGCGGTGGCATCGCCTTTAAAATAAGCGACGAAGACTATTCCCGCGAATACATAATCGAAGTGAACGAAAGTGCTGGAAAAAAGCGTAAACTTGAACTGAAGGTGTCGTTTTAATGGAAAAAAAGGAAAAATCGCCTCTCGAAATTCTGGCTGAAAGTGAAAAAATCGTTGAGCCGGCATCTGTTAAGCACGAAGATAACGGTGATAAGTATGCCGCCATGCGCAGAAAAGTTACTTTTTATGCGGTGCTTCTTGGGCTTGCGGCGCTAATTCTGGTTTTTACTGCGCTTGCTTTCAGCGGCGGGAAGCGGGAGAATGAAAGAGAGGAAGAAGTTAAATTCAACGACTTTAGCGAGCTCGCGCGCGGCAGAGTTGTCGGTGACATAAAATCGGCGATGAATAATCCGAAATCATCTAAAAATCATGTTTCTGGATCGGAAGAAAAACACGCCAAAGCTCCTACAGATGCGGCTTTGCCGAAGAAAAGAAATAAAAATGAGGAAAAGGACAGGGAGATCCTCGAGGTTTATGCAAAAATGAGCGATGCAGCAGCTTCGGGCACCGTTCAAACAGGAAGGAAAAGGCGTTTCGTGCCCGGAGGGGAAAGCTCAGGCGGCGGAGTTTTCGTCAAAGGGCTTAAAAATGAGGCAAAAAAAGAGAAAATATTTGCTCTGCACGATGTCAAAGTGAAGGTCAGGCTCGATTTTTCGATACGGTCTACTGCTCAATCCACCGTCGTTGCTACTGTTCTTGAAGAAATCGGTGAAATTCCGAAAGGAGCCAAGTTCTACGGATCCGCCAAGAGTTTCATCAACAAGCGGACCCAGCTCGCATTTTCAAAACTTATTATCGGTGCAGACGAATTTGCCGTTAAAGGGTTCGCCGTTTCGGGGAAAGATCCCGGAATCGAATCGGAAGTCACCGATATCGCCGATGAGAACATCAAGTCGGAAGTAAAGCAGGGAATTACCAAAACTGCCGGCGCAGTCGTATCGAGACTCGCCGGAAGTGTCGGAAGTACCGCAGGGACGGCTGCTGCAAACACGGTGAATCCGGCAACGGCAGAGCTCGCAAAGCAGGAAGAGGCCGGCAAAATGAGGCAGGAATACAGAGTTCCTGCCGGAACATCGTTTTTTGTTTATCTGGAATAGCATGAAAAGATTTGTTTTTCTGATTTTATTTATGCTTTCTTTTGTGCTTTTTGCAGAAGAAGGGGAGATCCAGATCAATATAGGCGGAGGCGGATTTTTCCCGTTTTCACTTAAAACCGACAGTAAAACAACTGTCGTATATGCTAGCTGGAATGCGGGACTCAACCTCTTTTTCGGTCTTACCGACAATTTCGATATCGGTCTGCAGCCTTCATTTACGCGGGTCGGCGACACTTCGAGGAAAGCTGAGTTTCAGGATGTCAAAGGGAAGGAATATTTCGATTACTGGCGGGTCCAGACACTTGTTCTGCTGAGATACAATATTTTTGCCGGCACTTTTTTCTCGCCTCATCTTGTTGCAGGCGGAGGATTCAAGGTCGAGACATTTTCAAATATCGAATTTATTGATGAAGGCGGTAGAACTATCGCCTCTTACAACAAAGATGACTATGCGAAAGTAAACGGAGTTGTCGCTGCGGGGCTTGATTTTCAGTTCAGAGTCTGGGAGTGGATAATGCTCTCAGCACAAGTGCTCTACAAGTGGTCGCCGCACGATCATTCGCTTGATCTGTTCGGTTTTTTCGGTGCAACATTCTTTGTGAACTATTATAACTGGGGGAAAGTATGAAAAAGATTTTTAATTTTTTCTTTTGTCTCGCTCTTCTTTCGACTGTTGTTTCATGTGACGGGAAACGGCCCGACAACGGTATACTGGAGTTTGATCTCACTGTAAGAGCTGTTCAGAAAAACGCTCAGGTAAAGGTTTTTGACGGAGAGACTGAGGTTTTGTCAGGTAAAACGGATGAAAACGGTGAAATGCGCTTCGAATCGGTGCGGAATATAGGGGAACTCAAAGTCGAAGTTTGCGGCGGGACTCTCGATCTCGTCTCATCGGACGAGGCTGTCGCATGGAACGGATGCTGTGAAAGCAGTGTTAAAGCGGCTGAAGAAAAAAACATCGTCGTAACGGTAGATTTTTTCTCTTCGTTTATAGAAAAATACAGATCTGCTACCTCTAAATCAGAGTGGTCCGGCTATCTCGATATTTCGGGTGATGTCTTTCCGGAGCTTCAGAGTTCGCTGACAGACGCTACAAAGCGTTATCTGTGGAGTCAGGCTTTTGCAAAAATCGCCGAAACAGTCTCGGCTGCCAATGATACTCAGGCAGAAACCCAGTTCTCGACAGAAAATCTGCTCAATATGCTTTATGACGATCTTGCCGACGACAACGTCATCAACGGTTCGACTCATGCGAAATTCGGAAGTGCAGCAGTCGGTGCGGCCTTTATGAAAGGACTTCTCGCAGATTTTTTAAGTGAGGTCAGCGATAAATTTTCTGCCGCCGAACTTAAAGAATGGAGTGAAAAAATCAGGAATTCGCAAGCTGAATTTTTAGGCGGCGAAGAGGCTGGGGAAAGCGGTGTATCTATAAATATCGAAGTCTATCCGGAAGGAAACAAAGGAGCCGTGCCGGAGTATTTCAGCGGTGCGGTTGAGGTCGAAGCGAAAGCTGAACCCGAAAATATGATCGTGGCGCTGAACTGTTCCGCAGACGGAGAAAAACTGGCCGACAAAAATGAAGATGCAGCTTATTTTCATGGGAGCTTCACTACCGCAAATATCGAAGACGAAAAAGATGTGCTCATACGCTGTGAAGCAAGTAACGGTGTAACTGTGGAGAGTGCTGAAAAAACGATACATGTGAACAACGAAGCGCCTTTGATCCACGCTGATTTCTACAGGCACGGAACTCTTGATCTGACTGCGGCAGAAGACGATCCTGCGCACAGCAGCATCGATATAAAGGTCGAAGCAACACACAAAAGATATGTCGTTGAAGATGTTTCCTGCACGCTTGAAGGATATGTGATGGAAAATCAGAGCGGCAGCAGCGATCAGTATAAAGCTGTAGTGGATACGGAAAAACTTCCTGACGGGAAAAACATTCTTGAATGCAGTGTTCTCGTGAATAAAAGAGAATACAGGACATCTTTTCCGTTTTATACGAAAAATACAGTTTCTGTGAGGATAAAAGCGTTCATAACGAATCCTCTCAGCAGTTTCGAAAGCGTTTCCGTATCATGCGGAGGGAGTCAGAAAAGCAGAAGCGGTGAAGATCCCGCCTTGTCGGAAGACGAAGTAAAGGTGAAACTCGGACAAGTGTGCATCGTAAGCGTTTCCGGCGGCGTTTACGATCCGGCAGTTTCGGAAAACAGCGGATCCCGGCATTTCAACGGCACTTTGTCGGCAGTATTTATTCCGGTAAGCGATGAAGATGTCGTCGTTACGCCGCTTACGACTGTCGGGACTTATATTTTTGCGAGCCGCAGAAATCAGGGAAATATTAACGATGAAGAGCTCTTTAACCTTGTTTCGGAGCACCTTTCGCAGCACTTGAGCCATGCTTTCGGGTGGAATGAAGATCCGTTGAATACGAATGCTGCTGACGGCAGGAGCAAATATTTCGTTCTCCTTGCCGGACTTGAATACCTTGCTTACTTTATGGAGACGAATATCGGCTCTGAGCACGGAATTTACGATGTTTCCAATGTTCTGCGGCTTCTTCAGGAAGATTATCAGGATACGGTTTTCAACGGAAAAAACGGCGAAACGCAGCTCTTTTTCGGTGATGATGCTAAAAAAACGGAACTTGACTCCAATTTTTTCAGATACTACTACGCCCTTTCTGTAAAGAGGTTTCTTACAAGTTCTTTCAATGAAACAGTTTTTAACCAGCTGGGAACTATTGTCGGAAAGATCGCATCTAATTCCGATCAGTTCCTTTTTCCGGCTGAAAGTGTCCCCGTCCCGGTCGATTCTCAGGGTCCGAAAATAGAAATTTCGGGTTTTCATGATCTTTTTGAAGCGGAAGATGAAGATGGTGCAGAGATTACAGGTGATCTCGGAAGCTACACGAAGGGCGGATTTGTGCAGTATGATCTTCAGCACGGTGTAATGCCGCATTTTGCAAAGGCTTTTCTTCTTAAATTCAGAGTTACTCCGGAAAACGGGAGTTTTGCCGATCTCGATTCTGTCGCCTTGAAGAGCAATGATCCCGATTTCGTTTTCAGAGTAAAGCGGATCGAGCCGCAAACTATCGCGGGAAGCGGATTCTCGGATGAAAGTCTCGTATTCACCATGCTTGCCGAATATTCCGATGAGGGCGCCGTTCCGATGGAAAAGCAGATCCCGTTTTCAATTTCGGCTCAGGATATAGCCTACAATGTTTCGGAAAAGGAATTCCCTGTTTTTCTCGACAACAAAAAACCTTTGTTGAATATGAATTATCCTGAAGGAACTGTCAGGAGCGAAGATGTCGATATTTCATGGAACGCATCCGACAGCCTGATCGAAAGCATAAAATTCACTCTTTCAAAATGGGAGGATGAAGAAACTGTTGTTTTTGAAAATATCTCGGAAAGCTGTTCTGCAGGCGAATGTTCATTTATGGCTGAAGATTTTGCTGAGGCTCTGCTTGAAGCAGGGCTTGCCGGAAGTGCCTCAGACGGTCTTTACAAAGCTGCTCTTACAGCTGTCGATCACGCAGGGAACAGCTCGACTCTTTACGGTTCGTTCAAGGTCGATACGACCCCGCCTGATCTTCCTCTGATAAGGGTGGAATCGGACGGACGCGTGCTTCTTGGAAACGGTGTCACGAATAAAAATTATTTCAGTGTTTCTCTTGTCGATCCGGGTGAAGATGTCGCAAAATGGGCTTTTAAGGTTTCATGCCGCGGTTCTGAGGGAAATTCTGTCCATGACAAGACGCTCGGCTATGCCGCATCGGGCGAAAGTCTCGATTTTTTCAATCTTATAACACCTTCGACTGATTCCGAAGTGGTGAAATGCTCCGGTTTCCTCTCGGTTTGCGATGAAGTCGGCAACTGTACGAATGAGGATTTCGAAGAGGCTGCGGGATCAGTTTTTATTGATGACCGAGCTCCCGGTTTTATTTCTTACGATACGGAAAATTCGATTTTTACGGAATGTGTTCCAGGTGCTTCTCAATTCTTCACAAACAGCTGCGTAGATTCTCCCAACTGCAATAACGGCGGTTATTCGATAGCCGGAAAAAGAAAACCGCAGATCCTGATTTCATACACCGATAATTTTTCTGTTCCCGAAAATATACGCCTCTTTATTCAGTCGTCGGAGGTCGGGTGGATAAAGAGCTGTCTCTATGTGCCGAATGTCAACAGCGGCGGTATGCAGGGTGACTGTAACAAGTTCTACTGCAGCCTTGACGGTAGCGTGAACGGTATGAACAACTTCATGCTCACCGCTTACGACGAGGTCGGCAACCGTTCGGAACATCCCCTTGCGCTGCAGATGGATTTTGCGGCGGTCGAACCTCTGAAGGTGAATTTAAAAGAAAAGTTTTTTACGAGCAACGGCAAATCCTATCTCTGGTGGGAGACGAAAAGCGGAGTCGATTACAAATGCACGATAACAAAACAGGGAAATGCCAATTTTTCATCAAACTGCTCGAATAACAGTGATATAATCCCTTCAATGCTTTCTGGAAGCGGCTATTACACAGTTACGGTAGAAAGCAGTTCAACTTCGACTAAAAGAACAGATGTCGCGGGATTCAAGTTTTTCGATATTGCAGATTTGAATCTTTCTCTTGAGCCTCAGAAAGGGCAGTTCCTCCATTCAGGGGATCCGTTTAAAGTCAAGATTTCCGCTGATTCCGGCGGTATGGCTGAAATTTCCAAAGTCGAGCTTTATCTTTACGGCCGATATCTTAACGGAGTCCTTCAGGACAGCACGGAGAAACTTGTAGTGAGCCGCAGCTATCCGTTGAAACCTGCTTCTCTGAATACTCTTTTTTCTGCCGCACTGCCGATTGATTCCATCGGTCAGTTCAGAAATATGAAGGTTCGCGTGACCTTTTCAGACAGCACGAGTTTTACGAAAAAATTTACGGAAAATTCTGCGAACGCTTTTCTATACTGTCTTCTTTCTTCAGATGAAACTCCGGACAGCGCCGCGATCAACTTTAAAAACAAAGCACTTTCGGTCTCTTTCAATGCTCCGGAGTGCCTTGCGGCAAACGATTACACTCTTACTCTGAATGCTGAGATGCCCTCAGCCTGTGAAGGGGTCGAGGCGTTGTCTCATTCAGTTTCCGTGTTAAAAAATTATCAGAACGATTTTACGGTCAAAGGTGATTTCGTATTTTTTAAAGACGAACATCATAACCACACTTTTGATTGCAACTCTTTCAATCTGTGTCTGGATATGTATCACTCGTGTGCTGTCGAAACCCACAGCTTTGCATCAGATACAAAACTGAAAATTGCTTACGGCAGCGGAAAAATATTCACGGTTTTGCCTCCTTCAAACGTGCAGTGCAGTAGTTCCGAAACAGAAGTCATTTTTTACGACGGAGAAGGCGATTATGATGAATATGACAACAAAGACTGCAAAAAATGCAGAAACAAGCTGAGCCAGCCGGCAAGCTGCTTCGGCGGAAAACACAAAACGATCGTTTTGGAATAAAATCAATGTTTTCCCATGTTCAGCATATCGGCGACTTTTCCGTTGATATCGATGTCACCGTCGTAGAACTGCGAAACTATCGGAATGTTGTATGTGCTTTTTACTTCTTGGAAAATCGAATCGGTGATTGTCCCGTGCATGCAGCCGAAAGGCGAGACATTGACGATCATCGAGGCTCCCTGTTTCGCGAACATGATGGCGCGTCCGACGGTGAGGATCGCTTCTCCTACAAATTCGGGGTGGAGATACTTCATTCCTTCGCCAAGAGTCTCTTTTATCGCAGGCTCGTGACGGTCGTAAAGAATCTTTTCTGTTGCTTTGCAGTATAATTCGTCGACATGCGAGACATAGAGGTTTTTGATAAGCGATTCGCCTCTTCCGAAGAGGGAAAACGCCTTCTGTTTCGTCATGAAATCCTGTACCCATACAGTATAAATCATCCACTCGAAAAGCGGCGCAAGCCATGCTTCGCCGCCGTTTTCCTCGATCACGCGGATCAGATTCTCGTTTGCGCAGGCGTTGCTTCTCACATATATTTCGCCGACGATCCCGACAAGCGGCTTCTTCTCGTTGTAACGCGGGATCCTTGCAAGTTCGGAAGCGAGTTCTTCAACGACAGGAAGCGGATTTTTTTTCTGCTCGAAAACACTTTCAAGAGTGCGCATAGCCTTTTCTAAAAAGGCATCGACATCACCTTTTGTCTTTTCGTACGGCCTTGTCCTTGTCGTCATTTTCATCAACGAGTCACTCGTGATAATTGAATGCATCAGGTATCTTCTGAGCTGTTCCTCGACCCCCTGATATGAGTTTATGCTTGAAGGAGCGAGGATATCGACATTTTTGAGTCCGAGTTTTTCGAATGCGATCCTGTCGAGCATGTTGTACTGCCCGAGCCTGCACGGTCCTTCCGAAGAAGGCATGAAGAATGTGTGCTGTTTTTCAGGCTCTTTTTTTATCTGGTTGATGAATGCTCCCAGAGTTAAAATCATCGGAAGGCACTCCTGACCGCGTGTAAAGCGTTTGCCCGTCATGAAATCGTGCTTCGTTTCAAGCGGGATCGCCACTGCGTCATAGCCGAAACCTCTGAAAGCTGCAGCGAAAAGAGGCGAACCGAAGTGCATCGGCGGGATCCATATTTTGCCGGCTTTGAGTTTTTTGTCCGCAAGATATATGTCGGGAAGGGGATGTTCGTCGGATTCTTTCACACCTTTCATGTAGCTTTTGACGACATCGATGAAAGCTTCTACTCTTGTGAGGTATCCGCCGTCGCTCGAGTGCTCGTCAAGCTCCAGGATAAGCATCGGTTTTCCTTTCATTTCGTTCTCGGCGAAAGAAAGAATGAAGCTGTCTGGGCCGCATGAGAAGTTGGTGAGATAGATCGGAAAGACATTTTCCTCTTTTTTCGCTCTTTTCAGCGCGGCGATGATCTTCTGACCGTAATTCCAGAAAAGATTCCAGTAGTTCGTGTCGGCAAGTCCACCGACATTTATCTTCATCATGTCTATCGGAAGCACGTCGAAGCCCATTCCCGCGATGGTTTCGGGCAGACCGAGGTTGATACCTTTGTCGTAAAGGTTGTAAGGTCTGCCGACAAGAAGAAAGAGAGGCTTTTTCGCATTTTTCGCGTTTTTCGCGTTTTTAAGCATCGCTTCGCCTTCGTCGATAAGCCGCTCGGTCTCTTTTCTGTAGTAGTCTCTGGCCTCTTTCCACGCCTTTCTCACCTGTTTTTCCTTGAGAGTCGGGAAGAAGGGTTCAAGAGCCTTGAAAATGAGAGTCCCGTTTTTGTCGTCCGACATTCTGAAATCGATCACAGGGTCGATTATTTTTGTCTTCGGATCCATTCCGTTCTTTTCCATGACGGTCGAAATTATCGACGGATTGCTCTGAACATAAGGACAGAAGAAGCTGATCGCCGTTTTTACGTTGTCGCCGGCAGAAATGAGAGTCGGGTAGAAAACAGGAATATTTTTGTTTGCAAGTTCAAGTGTGTGGCCTATCGAAGTTTTGACCGGGAAGCAGAAATCGGATGCCGAATATTTTGACGAAAGCCCTTTGATCGCAGGTGTTGTCGAAGGTGCCGAGATCACGCTTTCGATACTGAGAAGCGAGAACATTTTTCTCCAGAGCGGAAGAAAGGTCCAGCTCGATACTGCAAGCGGGATCCCCACTTTTCCGACCGGCTCTTTTTCAGGAAGCATGCTCTTGAAAAATGACGAGTTTCTCTTTTTTATAAGCTCGAATTCCTTGATCTCACGGCGCGTTGTCGTTTCGGCGTCTCTTCCGCATCCGTAACCCCACGAAGACTCTCTGCCTCCTTTTTCCGAAATGTGGTTTATCCGGCAGAAGTTGCTGCAAAGTTTGCAGGTTTCGGTTCTTGAAGTGACTTCGATCGTCGCCGATTCAGCTCCACGGAACGCAGACTCTTTAGAATCTTTCTTTGCCGAAACTTCTTCCAGCGCTACCAATGCTGCTCCGATGCAACCCATGACATGGCAGTATGGAGAAACGATGATCTCAACGCCGAGCAGATTCTCGAAAGCTGCCGCAAGCCCTTTGTTACGGGCAGTAGCCCCCTGGAAGAAAATTTTATCCTGACTGATTTTGCGGTTTCCGACGACTCTGTTGAGATAGTTTTTCGCAACGGAATAAAGCACAGCCGCGATAACTTCCTTTTTGTCGAAACCCTGCTGCAAGAGCGCGCGGATATCCTGCTCCATAAAGACTGTGCAGCGGTCGCTCGTAGCCGGCGGAACAACGTCTTCTGTCATTTTTCCGACCAGATTTATCGGGATTTCAAGCTTTCTTGCCTGTTCCTCGACAAAAGAGCCAGTTCCAGCCGCGCAGACATAGTTCATGTTGACTTCTTCGGGCATTCCGTTTTTGAGACGGATGAATTTCGCGTCCTGTCCGCCGATCTCGAAAATCGTTTCGACTTCCGGGAACATCGACGCCGTTCCTCTCGCATGAGCCGTGATCTCGTTGATTATCGCATCTGCTCCGAAAATTATTCCGGCAAGTTTTCTGCCTGAACCAGTCGTACCGAAAGCGCGGATCTTTGTAGTTTCGGGAATCAGAGAATAAAGCGCTTTGAAGAGCTTTTTCGCCGCATTCACAGGGTCGCCGCCGGTTTTTCTGTAAATATCGAGAACAGGAACTCCTTTCATATCGAGAAGTGCCAGTTTCGTGCTTGTGGAGCCGATATCCATGCCGAGGATCGCTTCAGGGATCTCTTTGTAAGCGGCATTGTGGATCCTGATTTCGTTGCCGAGCTCGTCGAGAGTAAATTCCGCGAAAACCGGATATTTGCTCTTTTTGAGCGTTAGCGGCGGCATTTTTTCAGTTACGAAAGAATGTCTGAGTTTGTCGGGATCGATCTCCGAAATCTTTACGACAGCCGCTTCCGCCGCACCTTTTGCAAGAAAAGCCTCGCTGGAAGCGGGAACAGTCCACGACGAAGCGGGGAAAAGAGTCCTGAACCAGCGGACGACCTCTTTGTTCAGGCTGACTCCGCCGATGAGAAGGAAGTTTCCCTTTATTTCAAGGCCGCGGAAAAGGGTGTTCGTCGCCGAAACGACGAGTGCGCGGCACATTCCCGCCCACATTTCCTCTTTCGTGCGTCCTTCCTGCTGGTGGTGGATGAGGTCGCTTTTAGCGAAAACAGTGCATCTGCTGGCGATAGAAGGCGGTTCCGCGATATCGAGAGCCGGCATATTTTCAAGGTCGATCGAAAGCCTCTCTGCCTGTTCTTCAAGAAAAAGTCCCGTTCCCGAAGCGCAGAGCGAATTTGAGGAAATATCGGAAATCTTTCCAGATTTTATTACATATTTTTTGAGCGACGAGGCTCCTATTCCGATGATCGCGGCATAATCCTTTCCTGCAAATTCCTCACTTTTGAGTTCAGCACTTGCCGCCTCGGCTTCCGAAACAAAAATATCGCTTCTTACTTTGGCAAACTCCGCCGCATTCTTTCCGGTAAAGCGGACACATGTTTCTTTATCCGCGTCAGCAAAAATTTTCTTAATTATTTCAGTGATTTTTCCGCCATGCCTTGCGCGGAAAACGATTTTATTCTCATTCTTTGAAAAAACAGTGATGAATGTTGACCCGATGTCAATTCCGAGACGCTCCTGCATTTCTCCTCCGATTACAAAAAAACACCCGCAACCTTATATTTTTAAAAAATTTTATTGCAAGGATATGATGATTTAAGGTGGCGCATCTCTCAAGGATCTTGGCAAAAAATGTTTTGCTTTCGAAATCATGGATTCATCGTGGATTCAAGAAATTCTGGGGAATTTGTGAAAATCTAAAAACTGAAACCTACCGACGCATAAGCACCGCCTTTTGTCGGAGCTACAGCAAGAGTGTTGAGTTCGATTCTTGCTTTTTTCTCTCTGACAGCTCCGATCGGTGCCATGATTACACCTGTTACGATTACTCCGGAACCTATGCAAATCATTGTTAAGCCGCCATTAACTAACCCCTCGTTGTCATCTTTTCCTGCAGATGGATCATAAGAAGGAGCACTTACACCGAAAAGTATTCCACCGATTAGAACAATGCCGGCACCTATCCCAAGCATGCTGTAACCTGCTATTTTTATTTTTCTGTTGTATTCGAGGTTTTCCTGAGCTTCAGCCAGAGCTCTTTTTTCGTCGCGGTCGGCATCCCCGTTATAGTTACTGGTCGGCTGGTAATTATTGGAATAGTTGTTTGAATTCGAGTAGCTGTTGTTCTCTTTACGCTCATAATTATCGTTTGTCGAACTATCTGAATTATAAATTGATTCATAAGCCGCGATAACCTTTTCGGCGATATTGTCAAGAGCGATGCTGAGCGATTCTTCTGAGCCGTCATATTTCTCACGCGCACCGACAATTGTTGCCTCTTTTGTAAGGTCAATAAGCTCGGATGCGATTACAAAAGTTTTGCCTAAACGCATGATTGTTGTCCGCAAAATTGTGTCTGCTGAAAGAGCCTGACCGAGCGGAATCTGGCAGTTTTTGTCGTTACATTCTTTGTAGGATTCCTTCTTCATCTCCTTTATCATTGCCTGTTCCTGCCGTTCTTTTGCGATGACCGTGTATTTGTTTGCGCTTGTCAGTGCACTGCGGAGATATTCAGTCGCATCGGAAAGAAGCTGTTTAGACAAAGTACCGCTTCTGTCTTCAAATTCCATAACGGCGAGCCGGAGTTTGTCGTCATCATCGGCGAATATTTTGAAAAATGCACACAAAATAATCAAAACGAGCGAAAGTTTTTTCATTTTGAGCTCCAGATTTATCATCAAAAAAACAATTTGGTTTTTAAACAAAAAACCGCAAAATTATAGGTATTTTATACGGGTTGGCAAGAATTATCATAAAAACGGGGTGAAATATACCGGCAGGCAGGTGGTTTCACCGTCTTTGACCAGATCTTTTGCGTAAATCAGGTATCTGCAGCCGATGCGGGACGAGAATTTTTCGCAGAATGCGTCCAATGATTTGTGCGTTTTGTAGCCTGAAGATTTGACTTCTATCGGGCAGAGTTTGTTGCCGCGCGACAGTAGAAAATCAATTTCATAGCTGTGTTTTTCGTCTTTCGGAAAAGTGTAATAAAAAAGTCTGTTCCCGGCGGTTGCAAGCATCTGTGCCACCATGTTTTCATAGATGTAGCCTAAATTGGCATCGAGTTTGTCACTGAGCAGCTTGTCGTAAATCACGTTTTCTGTGTAATCCTTGTCCCAGAAGCAGAGCGTCACGAAGAGACCTGTGTCTGCAAGAAAAATTTTGTAGCGGTTAAGATCTTTCGAAAGCGACATTCCGACATTCGGATCGGTGCAGTGGTAGCAGAAAAGTGTGGTTTTGCTTTCTGAAAGCGCCTGTAAAAGTTCCGCTTTTTTATCTTCGGAAACTCCGCCGATACTGTTGAAAGCAACGAATCTTCCTGCGGAGCGGTAAAGCTGGGCTGGAATATCCATGAAAAGCTGTCCGATTTTTCCTGTTGGGTCGATTTTGCGGAAATCTTCTTCGTAAAGGCGGATGATATCGCGCTTCGTATCGTCGACAGCCTTGAAATTTTTCGTCCGCAGATAAGTGTCAACCGCCTGCGGCATACCCCCGACAAGCATGTAAAGCCTGAAATCGCGCATTTTTTTGCGATGAGCCGCCCCAAGCGGAATTTTTTTGTCGTAGGATATTTTCAAAAGCGGTATTGAAACTTCGTCGTCAAGAGCCCAGCGGAACTCTTCATGATCCATCGGATACATCGTCACGCGCTCTTCCTCGCTCGGGATAGTGATATCCTGCGTGTTTTTGCGGATGCTGACAAGCGAACCTGTTTCGATGTAATCGTATCTGCCGTCGGCAACGAGATATTTGATTGCCTGCCGCGCCCTCGGGCACTTCTGCACTTCATCGAAAATTATCAGCGATTTCCGCTCGACGAGCTGAACATTGTAGGTATTCTGCAGGGCCGTAAATATAAAATCGAGATCGGTCAGATCATCAAAAAGCGCGATTGTCTCCTTCAGAGCTTTGTTGAAATCAATTAAAATATAGTTTTGATATTCGTTTCTGGCGAACTCTTCCACCAATGTAGATTTTCCGACACGTCTTGCACCTTCAACCAATATTGCAGTTCGTCCCTGTCGCTCATTTTTCCATTTAAGAAGTCTTTCATATAATTTGCGTTTAAAAACCTTGCTCATGCAACACCTCCTAAAATCATTGACAAAATAGCATGTTTCTAAAATCCCCGCAAATTTTTTTTGAGATTTCGTGTAATCCCCCAAAATTTTTTTTGCGATTTTATGTAATCCCCCGAAATTTAGAGATTCTGATTTCGGAGATTTTTTGAAAAAATCGGTTATCAGAGGATCTGTTTTCCTTTGACGAACACTTTTTTGCAGTGGTTGTGCGCGAAGTGGTAAATCGGATATGAGACGCTCGGTGAATCCATGATGACGAGGTCTGCGTCCTTGCCGGTTTCGATGGAGCCTTTGGTCTTGTCTCTTTTCAGAGATTTTGCGCCGTTTATTGTGATTCCTTTGAGTGAGTCTTCTACGCTGAGACGGAGCTGCGTTGCGCCGAGACTTGCTGCAAGCGGTAAAAATCCGCACATGCAGCTTCCTGGGTTCATGTCGGTAGCTAAAGCGACAGTTACGCCGTTTTCAAGCATTTTGCGCGCCGGAGCGAACGGAAGCCTCGAAAAAACGGAAGTTATTGGCAGAACGCCTGCGACAACGCCGTTTTCTGCAAGTTTTCTGATCCCTTCGTCGCTTATCGCCTCGAGATGGTCAACGGATGCCGCTCCCATTTCGGCTGCGAGTTCTGTTCCGCCGAGAGAGTGGAATTCGTCCGCGTGAAGTTTTAACCCAAAACCGAGTTCTTTCGCTCTGAGCATAAGTTTTTCGGTCTCTTTGAGCGAAAAATAGCCTTCTTCGCAGAAAACATCGGCGAATTCGGCAAGGTTGCGGGCCTTTATTTCAGGCAGCATCTCGTTGTTTATGAGGCTGATGTAGCCTTCGTGGTCGTTTTTGAATTCGGGCGGATAAGCGTGAGCGCCGAGGAAAGTCGAAACTATTTCGATCGGGAAACGTTTTTTGAGTTCGGAAATCGCTGTGAGCAGTTTGAGTTCGCTTTCGGTGTCTAAACCGTAGCCCGATTTGATTTCGACCGTCGTCACGCCGTAGGAAACAAGCTGCGAAAGGCGTTTTGAAGCCTGTTCGACAATCTCTTCAAGCGACGCTTTTTTCGTTTTCAGGGTGCTGTTGATTATTCCGCCGCCAGCCGCTGCGATTTCCTCGTAGGTAGCACCTCTCGATTTCATCGCGAACTCGTCCTCGCGTGTCGCCGCGAAAACAAGATGCGTGTGACTGTCGACAAGACCCGGGAAAACTGCTTTGTTTCCGGCATCGACAATAACTTCCTTGAATTTTGTTTCGAAACCGGGTTCCGTTTTTCTGAAATCCGCGTTTTCTCCGGCAAAGCAGATTTTTCCCTCTTCGTCAGCTGCAATAAGAAGAGATGAACCTTTTAAAACCGGAGATAAAGTTGTAGCGGTAAAAATTTCAGAAATGTTTCGGAGTATAAGAGAGTATTTCAAAACTTATTTTGAGAAAGTTCTGTTGAACTGGCGTGCAAGTCTTGCGACCTTTCTTGCAGCGGTGTTTTTGTGAAGAACGCCTTTGCTTGCAGCTTTCTGGATTTCGCTTATTGCCGTATTAAGTTTTGCGACTGCATCTTCGCGGTTCTCAGCCGTCTCAGCTGCTGCTTCGAAGTAGTGCGAGAAAGTTTTTACTCTTGATTTGATAGAACGGTTGTAAAGTCTTCTTTTTTCACTTGTTCTAATTCTTTTTTTTGCCGATCTGTGGTGAGCCAAATTATCCTCCATTTATAAACTTAAAGTCTCACGGAACCAAAAACCGCCGTAATATATTCAGAAAAGTTCCGATGTCAAGTTTAAAAGCGATTACAATGTTTTCTCCGGCTGATTCCGTGCTGGTTTCGCTGCAAAATCAACTTTGCTTGTACCGAAACTGAAAGACAAAAAAAATTGCGGGATTTTTTTCTGCTTTTTTTGTGTTTTATGCTAAGATGCCGCGTTTTTGATTTTTTGTTATTGTAAAAACTATTAAAAGGAGTTTGCAAATGAAGAAGGAAATCAAACAGCTTGGCAGAGAACTTATCGATTTTATTGATAAATCTCCGACAGCTTTCCATGCAGCGCAGAATATCGCCGACACTTTGACGAAAAACGGCTTCACCGAACTCGACGAAGCAAAACCGTGGAAACTCGAGAAAGGCAAAGGTTATTTCGTCAGAAGAAACAGTTCCTCTCTCATCGCTTTCAGGCTCGGGACCGACACTCCGGTCAACACAGGATTCAAAATTGCCGGCGCACACACCGACAGCCCGCTTCTTAAGTTGAAGGAAAACGCAGAAAACGTTTCTGCCGGATGTGTCAGAGTAACGACCGAGATCTACGGCGGACTGCTTGTTTACACGTGGCTTGACAGAAATCTCGGAATTGCCGGCCGCGTAATGGTCAAAACCAAAAAAGGCGAAGTCGAAAAACTCGTCAACATAGACAGACCGGTCGCGATCGTTCCGTCGCTTGCGATCCACATGAACAGAGAAGCGAACAAAGGCTTCGAGTTCAACCCTCAGAACCATCTTCAGGCTGTTCTTACTGCTGACGGCGAGGCTAAAAACGTCCTCAAAACGCTCGTCGCGAAAGAACTCGGCGAAAAACCCGAGAATATCGGCCAGACTGATCTGTTCGTCTATGACCTGCAGAAAGGCTGCTTCGGCGGAATCGACGACGAATTCATTTCGACCGGCAGACTCGACAATCTTCAGATGTGCCACTCGATCCTCACTGCTTTCCTTGCTGCAAAACCGGGCAAGGCAACGACAATAGCTGCTTTCTACGACAATGAAGAAATCGGTTCGAGAACTCCGATGGGGGCAGATTCATCCTTCACCAGAACGATCCTCGAAAGAATCGTGGCTCTCACTTCCGAAGGCCGTGACGACAGATTCGTCGCTTTTTCGAAGAGTTTCCTTATCAGTGCCGACGGTGCGCACACGCAGCATCCGAATTTCCCCGAAAAACACGATCCGGCTTACGCTCCGAAAATGAACAAAGGGCCGGTCATCAAATTCAGCTCGAGTTTCAGATATGCGACGACCGCTGAAACAAGTTCGTATTTCGAACAGCTCTGCGCAGGAGCAAAAGTTCCGTGCCAGAAAATTGCGAACCGCTCAGATGTCCCGTCAGGCAGCACGATCGGTCCGATGTCATCAGCTGCTCTCGGCATAAAAGCAGTCGATGTCGGCAACGCGATGTGGGCTATGCACTCGATCCGCGAGACCGCCGGAACGGCCGATCATTACTATATGACAAAGGCGATTGAGTATTTCTTTGGAAAATAAGGCAAAATTTTTTGATATTTTACTTTTTTTTTGCTAATGTGCGCCCCGATGAGTTTTTTGTTGCTTTAAATCCATTATTTTTTAAGAGGTTGTTATGAAATTGAAAAGTTTGATGCTTTTGGTTTTGATTCCGGTTGCAATGATGCTTGTTTCATGTAATCCGGAAGACGAGTACCTTGGAAAACTTTACTCGAAAGACACGAGAAACTACGCAATCCAGGGTCTTAAAAAGATGAAAGGTGAGATCGTCAATATGGACAAAGCCTGCTCGAAGCTCCTCAAGCTCGACCAGACTCCCGAAGCAGGTCTCGCAGTTCTTACCGCAGGCGAAATCGGCTGCACTCAGTCGGTAGACAGAATCAGCGAAATCGTTGACAAATGTCTCGCAACGACAAACGTAAGAAACCTTAAAACACTTGAAAGCGCAGCAATGGCTTTCGGTCTTCTTGAACAGCCGTCGGCAGTTCCGACACTTGCAAAGTATTTCACGATCCAGACTCCTGAAGTTATGGCACCAGGTATGCGTGAAAAAGCAGAATCTGTTGCAAAGCGTGCGGCAATCGAAGCTCTTGCAAAGATGCCTAATGAAAGTAAGCACCTTGTTCCTGAAATCCTTAAGGTTTTCGATTCGAAAATCGAAGATTTCGGTACAAAATACACCACGGCAGGTCTTCTCGGCGAATGGCGTGATCCTTCAACGGTCCGTCCGCTCGTAACCGCTCTTTTCTACGAAGAGCAGGGTTTCAGCCTTTTCCCGGAAGCAAGAAAATCGCTCATCAAACTCGGCAAAATGGCTGAAGAAGAGCTTATTAAGGCTTACAACGGCGAAAACCCGAAAGTAAACGAGATCCAGAACGACAACAAAGAAAGAGCTACAAAACAGTTCTGTCCCGAATACATCGGCAACGAAGAAGCTAAAAAGAAAGGCGAATGCCCGAAAGACGACGAATATATGGCAACTATCGCTTCGATCGAAACGACGACCAAACTCAAAACTTCGATCGTTCTTGCCGACATCCGTTCGAAACAGGCAGTCGACATGGTTATCAAAGAGCTCGAAACTCAGCTCGCAACTGACAAGAAACAGCCTTTCCTTGCTGAGCACCTTGCAGTTCAGCTTGCAAAATTCGGTGACTTCAGAGCTACCGACACACTTCTCAAAATGGTCAGCAAGAAGTTCACGAAAGACGCAACCAACGACAAAAAATCCAAAGGTCAGCTTTCCAAAGAGGAAAAAGCTCAGGCTAAGCTTGCAGACAGAGGCCAGGAAATTTCGATCATGATGAAAGGTGCTGAAGCTCTTGCAATCCTCGGCGACCCGAAAGCTCTTCCTTACCTTGAAGAAGTCGTCAAGCAGAAACCGGTCTCCGAATACAACGAAATGAACGAAAAGATCATTTTCTACGAAGCTACCGTTTGGGCTGCTGACGCTCTTACAAGAATGGTTTCCGATCCCGAAATGGCTGACAGATTCATCGGAATCGCAAAGGGAATCATTGAAGAAGGCGAAAAATATGTTGCAAACGTCGAAAAGAAATCGGCTGAAAAAGTTAAAAAGGAACTTCCTGTAGGTCAGGAAATTTCGAAAGACGATATGGACAAGAAAGTCAAGACGGAATCGAGACTTGATGTAAACTACGATTCGACCAACAAGACTGTCGAAATGTTCAAGAGATTCGTTGACAGAGCGAATGTTGCGAAAGAGTGCAAAGCTGACAACGCATGCTACGTTGCAAAACTTGCAGACAAAAATCCGGCAGTTGTCGAAAAAGCTGTTTACATGCTCGGTTACTCCGGCAAACTCGGCGACTACAAAGAACAGCTTAAACCTGTTATGAAGCACGCTGAGCCTTATGTCCGCGAAGCTATGTCGATCGCTCTTCTCAAGACGGAAGACAAAGGCTTTGTTCCTATTCTTGAAGAAGTTCTCAAAGCTGAAGGCGATAAAGTCGAATACGCAGCAGCTATGAAGGAATTCAAGGCAATATCCAGCTATCTCAGCTCTGTAAACTAATTCTCTCTTCCCCGTATCCGTTCATTCTTTCACATTTGAGGTTTTCAAATGAAGATAGCCATCGTCAATGTCAATAAGTCAAGAGTAGTCAAAAACACGGAATACCATGTTTTTACCGCAAAGACCTTTGTTGAAGCGAGATCGTGGAACGAAGTAAGCGTCGAAATAGTAAATGTCTACATGACTGACGATATGTCGACTTCCGCCGGAATCATAGAAAACCAGCAGGCGGACATCGTCGTTTTCAGAGTGCTTTACTGGAATGCGTGGTATATCCTGAAACTGTCAAAATCGTGCCGCAGCATGAAGTTCCTCAAAGGGCTCTGGGGCTACGACACCTTCGCAAATCCTGAGGAATACTTTAAAAAGGAGGTCGATTTTGACTTCATCATTCAGGATGAACCTGAACTTTCGCTTTACGAAATGGCAATGCTTAAACGGAACGGGGAAAACATCGGAAAGGCTGCGGGTGTAGTTTTCAAGGATAAGAAGACCCACTCTTTCGTCTACGGTGACAGCCATGTCCTTGCTGATCTGGATACCATTCCGTCGCCTTATCTCAACGGAATGATACCGGTAAGTGAAAAAACAACCGTTTATTGGGAAATAGCCCGCGGATGCCTTTTCAAATGCGATTTCTGCGTCGATTTTTCGCACACCGGCAATTTGCGCTACCATAGTTTCGGATACCTTGAAAAAGAACTGAAATTTTTTGCCGAAAAAGGAGTTAGTCAGCTCACGATCGGCTGTCCTGTCGCAAACCTGAGTCATCAGCACTTCAGCAAGATACTCTCCATGATAAGCGAGTATCTGCCGAACGCGCTGTTTGAAATTCAGGTCAGAGCGGACCTCCTTTCGAAAAGCGACATCGAAACTCTCGCGGACATGAATGTTTTCCTGAATATCGGACTTCAGACCGCAAATCAGAAAGTTCACGAAAATCTTCTCACTTCGTTCAATGTCGAAAAAGCGCTTGCAAACATCAGGTATATGGCGAATTATCCGTCGCTTATGTTCGGGATCGATGTGATCGCAGGCCTCCCGAGGATGTCTTACGAAGATTTTCTTAATGATCTCGAAGTGGTTTTCAACCTCTGGCCGATATCGATAAATGTTCTCCGTCTTTCGATGTATCCCGGTACGAAAATTTACAACAGAATGAGGGAATTCGGCTACATAGTTGAAAGTTCCTATCCGTACACTGCCGTTGAAAGTGCGCAGTTCTCCAAAAAAGATATGGAAAAGGCGGAAGAACTTTCAAACGGAATCGAGATGCTTTACAACAAAGGAAGGATGGTTTCGATAATCACGATGCTTGCGAAAGGGCTCGAAATGCCTTGCCACGAAATCATCATGCGCTGGAACAAGTGGATCAAAAAACAGGCTCCGGATATGGTTGCCGAAGACATAGATTCGATTGAATATTCGCGTCTTTTTGGTTATATTCACGAATTTTTCTCTTACATTTTTGACCGTTTCCAGAAGAAAAAGCTCTGGCCTGTCGCATCCGATCTGCTTAAGCACAACCACTTCTTCACGACTTCGCTCATGGTAGAAAGTGAAGACCGGGTAACGATGCCGTATCAGCTTGATTCCATCTGCGATTCAACGGTTTTCGGCATCAACGATTCAGCATTTTTCGATAAGTTTTCATACGATATCGAAGATCTGATCGATACGGGATACGTTGACCTGAAGAAGTATGCCGCCGATGTTGACAAAGAGGAGCTTTTCGGCGTTGTCTACCGCATTGACGGTGCTGTTTTCACAAGAGTCATTGCGAATGAAGAATTCGCAGTGTTCGATTATATCCGCTCTAAAGGCAAAGCTACATTCGCCGAACTCAAGAAAAAATTCAAGAAAGTTGATGTCCTCAACATCGTCTACACCTGGTGCGAAGACGGTGTTCTTTTTATAGACTAAGGTCTTCTTTCAGTAAATACTGTGTTGAACAGATCGATCACAGCTTGTTCCGAAGCATCGGCAGGTTTTTCGGTATTTATAGTTTTCATTGATTCTTTGTCTGATAAATAGAGGAATTTTTTGTCGAAACCTATCGCTTTTTCCTTTCTTTCCTCTGCAAAAAGGCTTTGTCCCCACCATCCTGCCGGTTTTTCAAAGCCCAAAATGTGCAGTATCGTCGGAGCGATGTCGGTCTGATTCGCCAGAGTCGTGAAATCGGTTTCGGGAAGCGGCTGCTTCGTCAGAAAAATGAGCGGCATCTTAGCGAGATTGTTCCTCGGGTGCCCCGGGATTTTTGCCGTGACATTGTTGAGCGGGCACGAATGATCGGCCGAAATCACGATTAGCGTCGAATCATCGAAAAGCCCGTCTTTGTCGAGTGTGTCGATGAATGCTGCGATGTCGAGATCCATCCTGTCGACGGAGGTGAGCCAGAGCTTCGCCGCCCGGTCTCTGATATTCCCGATTTTAGGCGGCTGCGGATAGCTGAGATGAAGATATTTCATCTGTCCTGCCGGCGGGTGCGTATCGGTTCCCAGGATCGATACGAAAAGTTTCTCGTTACGGTTTTTCTTAAGATATTCTGCAACTTGTTCGTAAAGAATCCTGTCTTCGAGTCCCCAGCCGTAGATATATTTCTTCAGATTTTCATCGGCAAAAAAGTCTTCCCGTCCGATGATTTCGGAAAATCCCATATTCTGAAAAACAAGGTTTTCGTTGGCGAAGAATTTTGAAGCACTTCTTATGAAAACAGGCTTATAGCCATGCTTTTTAAGGATTTTCGGAAGAGAATTCATGTGTCCGGTCGGCTCCTGAATGTTGTAGTTCGGGTGCGAATCGAAAGTTACCGTGAGTCCCTGCAGAGTAGGTGAGCCGCTCGTCGTCAGATTTGTGAATGTTCGGGCCTTGATGTCGCTGCGGCAGAAAAAGCGGTTCGCAAAATCACCTTCGATCCTGCTGTTGTGACAAGGTAACGCCTCGAGCGAAAGCGATTCTGCAAAAATATAGATGATCCTTGAGTATTCACCTGCGGCAAAGGTTTTTTCATCATTTTTTCCGAGGTTCAGATCAAGATTTTTTATTGTCTCTCTGTATGGCGAAAAGTCGTTCGTGACGGTGAAGTCATCAGAAAAAAGGCGGTAGTCTCCGACGAATTTTTCGGTGACAGGGCTAAGTACTTTGAATGTCTCTCCCAAAGCCGGGAAAATTACGTCTGTTGTAAAGTCGATCCACTGATTCTGCGTGACGTAGTATATCTGAGCGTTTCTGAAACCTGTTATGACCCGGTCGAACCGCTCATCCCTGTCGAAAAGCGAGGATACCGATATGTTTAATAAATTCAACGATATACAAATTGTGAGCCAGAAAAGCGATTTTTTGAAAAGATCCTCTTTCGGGATCTTTCTTATGCAGAAAAATGAGACTGCGAAAACGGCCGAAACAAATGCAAAAATAGCGGCGAATCCGTACCACGGAACGAAGGAAGTTACGCTGTATGGTGTTATCAGAGCGAAGTGGCTGCGCTCGACGAGAGTGTTGCCGAAGTAGTAAAGCAGAATGTCTGCGACGGCTAAAGTTGCGTTAGCCGCGACGTAGAGTGCCGGAACGAATGCGATTCTGAACACAGCTTTGAGCATAAGCACGGAAAACAGGAAAAACGCCGCGTCGAACAGAAGTTTTACCGCGAAATGGAACAAAATATCGGCGTCGGTTATCGAAAAGCCGTTCTTCTGCGACGCGATAACGAGAAAAATAATGTTGAGAACCGTGAAAAATATGACGGAAAGCACCTGAAAAAGGTCGAAACGGGGAAGGAATTTTTTTAAAAAAGCTGAAATTTTTGTTTTGTCCGGCATGGCTCACCAAATCTAAAACCAGCAGTATTTACAGCAACTGGGATGAAAAAAAAAGTAAATTCGTGGAGACTGTTCTGATTTATCTGTGATTTTTCGGATGAATAGTTATAATCGGCAGTTTTTTGTGATTGGGCGGATCGTGAAAAGACGGCACTACAAATGGTATTCGGCGTTTTACAGGCTGAATGAAAGGATCGAAAGAAAGTTTACAATGTCTGGTCAGGTTCTTGTTCTGTGCGCGTTTGCCCTCGTTTTTTTCGGTCTTAACACCCGTATCAGCATGCTTTTCGTAGTTTTTGCGGCATCTATAGCCCTTCTTCTGACAGATGCGGTCTCTTTAATGTTCAAGTCTTTCGGTTTTGAGTTCGAAAGGTTCCTGCCGGAGTGTGCCTCAAAGGGAAAGGAAGTTAAATATCCTGTGATTCTGCGGGCGGAAAGCGGGAAGGAGAGTCTTGAAAATCTTTTTTACAGTGAAGTTCCGGCTTCCCCGATGCCTGATTTTGAAGTTTTCAATTCGACGAAAGAGCCGGGCGAAGAAAAACGCAACGCGTTCGACAAAAGGATGGGGTACTACCGCTGGAAGTGGCTTGTTTCCAAAAACTGCGGCGGAAAATACGGGGAGTTTGCAGTATCCGGCAGAAAGACCGGCGGCGGGATCCTTTTCGATGCATCTTTTCAGCCCGAAAGACGCGGAAAAATCGCTTTCGGGGGCGCATACATTTTTCACAAAGGGATTTTCGGTCTTCTGAAAAAAGGAAAAATCATCACAAATCCGGGAAGTTTCCTTGTCCTTCCGGAAATAAAGGAGTCATTTGAAATTCCCGAAAACGAAGGGGCAGCGGCTAATGAAAAAAACGAGAAGACACGGGAAATCCAGGAGCAGGGAAGCGGTTTCGAACTTCGGTCGCTGCGGGATTTCGTCCCGGGTGATTCGATCAGGAACATCCACTGGAAATCGAGCGCGAAAAGCGGTCAGCTGAGGACGAAAGAGTTTTACAAAGAGGTTGATTCGGGTTCTTTGATTTTCATCGACAACTTTTTTGAAGAGCATTACAACGAAGATTTTGAAAAAATTCTTTCGGCTGCGGCTTCACTTTTAAACGCGCTTCAGAGAGATGAAAATCTGCCGCAGATCCTTTTCGTCGGGAGAGAGAGTCTCGAAATTCCCGACAGCTCGAAAAAAAGTTTTTCCAACGCTCTTGCAAAACTGGCGCTTGCTGAGAACTATGCGGGAAACAAGTTCGAAAACTGCCTCGAAACCTTGTTCGAAGCAGGCCGGAGCGCTTCAACGGTTTTCTTTTTTACTCCAAAATATGATGAAAACAGGAAAAAGGCTCTGAAAACACTTGCCGCTCTCGGCTGCGGCATCCGCATTTTTTATGCCGGAGAGGGTGAAAGCGATGCGGAACTGAGCCGGTACGAAACAAAAATCGATGTTCAATAACTTTATTTAAGGCGGAAAAATGGATACTGAAATTTTCAACTACGAACTTCCCGAAGAGCTGATCGCGGACGATCCTGCGGCGCGAGGAACCGGAAAAATGATGGTTCTTGACAGAAGCAGAAATTCTGTAACGCACTCTGATTTCAGCTTGATAACTGATTATATCGACGATATGACGACTGTTGTCTTTAACTCTACCAAAGTCATTCCGGCGCGTATTTTCGGGCAGAGGGCAAGCGGCGGAAGAGTCGAATTCCTGCTGCTCAAAGCGCTTCAGAACGGACTCTGGCAGGTCATGGTCAAGTGTTCGAAACACATTGACAAAGGCGAAGTCGTCTATTTCGAAAACGGGCTTACTGCGGAACTTGTATCGAGAAGCGAGCAGTTTGCGGAAGTC
Organism: bacterium; assembly: GCA_017963125.1. GTDB lineage: Bacteria > UBP6 > UBA1177 > UBA1177 > UBA1177 > UBA1177. Next base: position 32,382 of record JAGCUA010000030.1, on the reverse strand, counting down.
AGATTTTCGCTTGATGCAGACAAACTTCTTGCGTACCTCGACAAATTCGGTGACATCCCGCTTCCGCCGTATATTTTGAAAAGACGCAACGAAAAGCACAGCAGACCTGACGACAAAGAGAAGTATCAGACGGTTTATGCCGAAACTGCGGGTTCTGTCGCGGCTCCCACTGCCGGGCTTCATTTCAGTAAAGAGATAATCGGAAAAATCCGTGAAATCACCGGCGGGCACGTTGAAAATGTCGTTCTTGATGTCGGTTTGGGAACGTTTCTTCCTGTAAAAAGCGAAAAAGTCGAGGAACACACTATGCACAAGGAACATTTTGTGATCGATGAAGCGACTGCGGCACGGCTCAATGCCGACAAAGCGGCAGGAAGAAAGATCCTTGCCGTCGGTACTACGACTGTCAGGGCTCTTGAAAGCGCGGCGGTTGCAAAAAATATCATCGAACCTTGCGACAAAGAGACAGGGATCTTTATTTATCCGGGATACGAATTCCGCTTCACCGACCGCATACTTACGAACTTTCACCTTCCGTGCAGCACTCTTCTTATGATGATATCTGCATTCGCCGGACGGGAATTTGTTATGAATGCATATAAAGAGGCTGTTGCAAACAGATACCGTTTCTATTCATACGGCGATTCGATGCTGATCCTCTGAAATTTCCATTCCTGTTTGTCAGTGTAATGCTTTTTTATACATTTTTTTGTCTGAAAAAATTTTTTGTTTTATTTATTTTTGAAAATCGCGGTTTTTTGTTTATTTTTTTTGTTGACTTTGAAATTTGTGCCTCTACAATTTTGTGTTTTTAAAGGTTCTTTAACTTAAGAGTCATTTTTTTAACAGGAGGTCATTATGACTTATTTACCGCTTTCTTACCTGCTCGGTTCAAGAGCGAAAGTAGACATTATCAGAATTCTCGTCAATAGACAGAATTACACAGGAAGAAAAATCGCTGTTCTTAGCAGCACAAACCCGAACTCGAACAAAAAAGCTCTCGATTTCCTTATAGAAACGGGGCTTGTTCTGAGAGAACAGGTAGGCAATGCTTATCATTACAATCTCAACGACAAACATTTCCTTTACGAACCTATCACCACTCTTTTCAAGGAAGAAGAAAAGACTATCAACAAAATCATGAAGTGCGCTTCGGCTTTCATCGAGGAATTCGCTCCGAAAACACTTGCAGGATTTGTTTCATACCTCAGAAGCAGCGTCGTTCTTACAGTGCTTGCTCACTCCTTCCCGGTAAAAGATCTTGGCGACTACATCTACGAGAAGACCGGTTTCAGAGTTGTTGTCAAAGTTATCGACACGATAACTCTTAACGAAAAATCGGTTACCGATTACGCTGAAAAGATTTATTTCTGGAACAACTACAAATCGATCGTAAAGATGCTCGATTCCAGAAATGTCGTTAAAACTTTCTTTAACTTCTAAGGTTTGGAGGTAATTATGAACAAAAATATCAACGTTCTTATCATTGACGACGAAGAGAGCATTCTTTCCAGCCTCCGCAGACTTCTTGAAGACAAAGGATATAACGTTGTCACGAACAGCGATCCTGCTGCAGCTATCGAATACATGAGAAACAATCTCGTTCACATTGCTCTGATCGACATCACCATGCCGAATCTGGACGGTCTTTCCGTTCTCAGCATGATAAAAGACGTAAACAGTCTCACCCAGATCATTATGATGAGCGCTTACGCTACGACAGACAGAGTTATTGCAGCTCTTGAAAACGGTGCAAACGATTTCCTTCTCAAACCGTTCAACAACCTCGAACACGTTGTTTCGATCGTTGAAGAATCGGAAAAGAAACTCGTTCGCTGGCAGGGCGTTCTTAAACAGCTTGGAGCACTTTAATTGACTATTTACCCGCAGGCAAGACTTACACAACTGCCTATACAGGATATTAATTTTCCTTCTTCTTTCGCTGCCGACTTTGTTTCGGAGTTCGTCAAAGCGTGCGAGCTCGACAATTCCGGCAGCGAAATTTATCATAGTTGGAAAGTCTGCATCATGGCGTGCAGGATCGGCAGAAAGCTGAATCTTGACAGAAATACGATGAAAGAGTTGTTTTTTGCTTCTCTGCTTCACGATATCGGCGGAGTCATGGTAGGAGGTCACGTTATCGACCTTCTGACGCAGATACCCGATGTCTACGGTCAGAAAAGCAACTTCCGCATTTTTGTCCATCCGCACAGAGGAGAGACTATTCTCGGCACTTTCCCGACTTTCAGGAACATCAGTGAAATCGTCGGAACGCATCACGAGTTTTTTGACGGTACCGGTTTTCCTAAAGGTCTGAAAGGTGAAAAGATCCCGCTCTGTTCGAGGATAATCAGAGTGGCAGATGCTGTCGATATAGCTTCTCAGGTCCACTCGGCGGACGATCCGGATGAACTGATTTCGCTTCTCGGTATATTCTCAGGCGAAGAGTTCGACCCGGGAATTTACGAAATTTTTATTGACCTTGTAAAGAACGAAGCTCTTTTTGAAGCGGTAAAGACTAGTGAAGCGGTCGAGGCGAACATGGCGGAACTCAAAAAAGAGATGTCCGACAATTATTTCCTCTCTTCCACAGATACGATCAACCGCTTTTTCAAAATGGTCGCCTCTGTAGCAGACAACCTGACTTCTTCAGAATACAACCACTCTCTGCGTGTTGCCGAGCTTTCGGTGCAGATAGCCTACCTGATGAAGCTCGACGAAAGCGAGATCCTGACGATCCGCTGGGCTTCTTTCCTTCACGACATCGGCAAAATTGCCGGAAACAGGTCGGTTTACCGCAAGCGCGACAAACTTACTGATGAAGAGTGGCTGAATGTCAAGGCCCACCCGCAGAGAAGTTACGACATTCTCAATAAGGTCACCGGAATGGAGAAAATAGCCTATTATCTTCTCTATCACCACGAAAATCAGGACGGTTCAGGCTATCCGGAGGGGCTGAAAGGTGAAAAGATCCCGCTCGCTTCAAGGATAATGCACGTTGCCGACGCATACGACGCAATCACTTCAAACAGACCTTACCACAGAAAAAAACAGCAGGAAGATGCTTTGAGTGAACTTAAAAAGAATGTCGGAAGGCAGTTCGATCCTAATATCGTCGAAGTTTTTTCAAAATTCCTGATTTCGTAAGGCTTTTAAATCTCATATCTTTGATGATCCGGCATTTACTTGACGTATCGCGTTTTGGCTGTTATTTTTTCAGCCGTTTTTTTGAGAAGGTTGAAATTGTTCGATTTTTTTTATAAATTTTTTCACAGTCTAAGTGATTTTATGCGCTTTCTCGGCGACTGCTGCCGCTGGCTTTTCGTGCCGCCTTACCGTATCGGGCAGATTGCGGAGCATATCGAAAGGATCGGGCTTCAGTCGATTCCGATCGTTGCTCTTTCGGTATTTACGACGGGCATGATTCTGGCGTTGCAGCTCATCAACATCATGTATATTTTCCGTGCCGAAACTTTTGCAGGAGCGGCTGTTGCTATCGCGATGAGCAGGGAACTGGCTCCGGTCGTTACGGCTATCGTCCTGATTGCGAAAAACGGTTCTGCAATGACGGCTGAGATCGGCAGCATGAAGGTCACGGAACAGATCTCGGCGATGGAAACTATGGCTGTGAGCCCTCTGCGATATCTCGTTGTACCGCGGATTTTCGCGTCAGTTCTCGCTTTTCCGGCACTTACGGCGATAGCGAACGCGGTCGGAGTCTACGGCGGATACTTTGTCGCGGCTTATGTCATGAGCGTGAACAGAGTGGCGTACAACCAGACGATGTTTTTCTTCGTCGATCCCGACGATATCTGGACCGGACTTATCAAAGCGGCGGTTTTCGGTTTCATTGTAACGGTTATATGCTGTTATCACGGTCTTCACACGAGCGGGGGAGCGAAAGGTGTCGGCAGAAGAACTACTGCGGCAGTCGTCATCTCGACGGTTGCCATTCTTGTTGCCGACTATATAATGACTTTTTTGTTCATCAGATTTCTTGGTTTGTAATGGAAAACGCTATCGTAAGAGTCCGCAACGTTTACAAGTCTTTCGGCGAACACAAAATCCTTAACGGAGTCGATCTCGATATAGAAGAAGGGCGCATCACTGCCGTTATCGGAAAGAGCGGAACGGGCAAAAGCGTTCTTCTGAAGAACATAATCGGCATTCTGAAACCCGATTCCGGCGAGATTTTTTTCCGCGATTCCGATATTACGAAGATGAATAAGGAAGAACTACTGGAAATAAGAAAAAATATAGGTTATCTTTTCCAGGATGCCGCGCTTTTTGATTTTATGTCGGTTGAGGATAATATTAAGTTTCCGCTTGTCGAGCAGCTCGGCATGAAAAACGGAAAAGAGCTGTCTGCCAGAGTTGAGGAACTGCTCGAGCTGGTAGGGCTTCCCGGGACTGAAAAGAAGTTTCCGTCGGAGCTTTCGGGCGGCATGAGGAAAAGGGTCGGCCTGGCGCGTGCCATCGCCGTAAAGCCGAAGATCGTCCTTTTTGACGAGCCGACGACTGGGCTTGACCCGATACTTGCGGAAAGCATTGATGAATTGATAGATATGGTTAACAAAGAGTTGAATATGACCTGCGTTGTGATAAGCCACGACATCGCTTCGGTTTTCAGGCACGCTGACAAAATCGCGCTGCTTTATGACGGCGTGATACAATTCTGCGGAAAACCCGACGAGGCTTATGCTTCTGAACACGAGGTGCTGCGGCATTTCATTTCCAATTCTTTCAGAAAATTCGGGGCTGAGACGAGATGAACAGAGCTGTTAAAATAGTGATTTTCTTTGTTTTGTGCTCGTGCTGCGCCGGAATCTACATCTATAAATCGGCCGATTTTTTTGAAGGCGACACGAAGACCTACTACGCGCTTGCTGACGATGCGATGGGACTTCTGCGCGACAGCGACATCCTTGTTTCCGGTGTAGTAGTCGGAAAACTTGACAAAATCGGGCTCGAAAACGGCAAGGCAAAATTCACGCTGAAGATCTCGAAGGAAGTTCCTCTTTACGAGAACGCAAAGCTTGAAAAAGTGATGGAAAGTATGCTCGGAACGAACGTCCTCGTTCTTGCGCCGGGTGACAGTTCGGCACCGCTTTTGAAGGAAAACGACTATATAAAAAATGTAAAGACATCTTCCGGAATGTCTGCCGCGATGAGTAAGGTTTCAGAGATAATGGAAAAAACCGACGCTCTGATGGAAAAGGTGCTTGAACGTGAAAACCAGGAAAAACTCAATAAAATCATAGATATGCTCGTCAGGACGACTGAGAATACGACGCAGAATGTTGAAGGAAGCATGAAGATGCTTTCGTCGGTTTTGAAAGATATGTCGGAAGTGATGCAGAAAGTGAACGCGAAAAGCGACTCAGAAATGGAAAAACTCTCGAAAATATTAGAGAATACGCTTAAAGTGACTGACAGGATCGCCGAAATTTCAGACGGCAAGGACGAGAAGCTAAATCAGACTCTCGACGACCTGAGAAACAGCCTGAAACTTATTGCAGACGAGCTTGCCGCTTCACGCGGAGCGATGCAGGATGTCCGCGATATCACTTCAAATGTCAACCAGATAACCGAAAAAGTGGCGAACGGGGAAGGAACGGTAGGCAAACTTCTTACCGACGAAAAACTTTACGAGGACATTGTCAAAGTTTCCGATAAACTCACCGATTACGCCGATACGCTGCTCGGAATGAAGGTTTACGTCGATGCGCACTCGAACTACATGGTCTTCAACAATTCGTTCAAGACCTATTTCGACATCACTCTTCAGCCGCGTCAGGACCGCTTTTATCTGCTCGGTGTCGTCGATGATCCGCGCGGCAACGTTTCGCACACGGTGACCACACACACGACCGATGTCGACGGCACGACATACATCGTCGAGGATGACAAAACAGTCGTTTCCGACAAGCTGAAATTCAACCTGCAGATAGGCAGGATCTTCGGGCCGGTTGCACTTCGCGGCGGTATTTTCCAGAATAAGGCAGGTTTCGGAATCGACTACAATCCGTGGAAATATGTTTCACTTTCGGCAGAAATTTTCGATTTTTCAAGCGGCGGCGCGCCTCAGCTGCGTGTTCAGGGTCTGGCACGGCCTCTGCTTTGGACGATCGAACCTTTCAGCTGGCTTTACATCACTGCTGGTGGCGAGGATCTGATCAACGGCCAGCGCGACCTTTACTTCGGTCTGGGCTTAAGATTTGACGACGATGACCTCAAAAGCATAGTTTCATCCGTTCCCAAACCATAAAAAACGGTAAAAAATGCGGCCTGAAATAAAAAAAATAGTGATAGATCCCGAGTTCGGAAATGCCGAGCTTCCTCATAAAATCGCGGAAAATCTGGGTTTGAAGCCTGAATTTATGACGAAAGAGGAACTTTTTGACGAAATCAGGCGGAATCCCGGGGAAGATCTTTTCAAAACTGCCAAAAAAGTGCTTTTTTTCACCGAAAACAAAGGGCGTTTCCTCAAAAAATGTCCCGGCAGCAAAGGCGTTGTCTGCTGCAACTACTACACGATAAACAGCGTCACAGGCTGCCCTTATGACTGCTCCTACTGTATTCTTCAGCACTACATCGGCAACAATCCTTTCATAACCGTTTTTTTGAATAAGGAAAAAGTTATAGAGGAAATAGTAGATTTCCTTTCTGAAAACCGTTTCCTCCGCGTCGGAACAGGGGAACTGGCCGATTCTTTAGCGCTTGACCATCTTCTTGACGAAAGCGGATTTTTTATCGGAGAGTTGTCGAAACGCTCGCTTTTTGACAGAGTACAGTTCGAGTTCAAAACCAAATCTGCCGAAGTCGAACGTCTGCTTGAAGTGAAGGAGCTTTATCCTGATTCCAATATTGTCACTGGATTTTCTGTGAATATTCCGCGGTTCAGCTCTTGTGAAGAGCCCGGAACGGCAACACTGGAAGAGCGGATGGCCGCAGCGCAGCGGCTTCAGACTGCAGGGGTGAAAGTTGCGATACACTTTGATCCCGTGCTTATGCTGGATGAACTTTTTGATGAATATATGCAGCTCATAGATTCCATTTTTTCGCGTCTTGACCCTGAAAAAATCGCATGGATCAGCATGGGAGGCTTCCGTCACACGCTTGCTCTTACCGAAACGATCATCGAGCGCAATCCGAAGAGTCTGCTTCTTCGCGGCGAAATGTTCCCCTCTGACAGTGACAATAAACTGCGCTATTTAGCTTTTATCCGCCGCAGGTTCTATACTGCTTTCAATGAACGCATTTCGCGGTTTTTCAAAGCGGAACCGCCGCTTTACATGTGCATGGAAAAGGCTTTCATGTGGTCAGACATGAAAATGTCTCTTCCTGAAGATGTTTTCCGCGACAACAGATAGCTGTCTTTCCTTTTTTTCTGCAAAAGCATTGTTTCGCTTTGATCAAACGGAAATTTTATTTTCAGAGCAAAAAAAACCGGGCTCGAAAGCCCGGCTTTAAAAGGAAACGGTCTGCCGATTAGTTGCAGGTTCCTATCTGAACGCTGGTATCAGGATCGACATAGGTGATGTAGTTTCTGTATGTCTCTGCATCCCAGATCGGAATAAGAACTGCATCAGAGTTGTCGTATGTGCATACCGGATGGTTTACAGGATCGATTTCGATGCCTTCTTCTGAATTTGCCTTATCCGTAACATATGCGTTGCCCGGATATTTCGGGTTCGATTCAGGACCTTTCCAGTTGTTGTTCCATTTTACGTCAGCGATGACTTTCCACTCGTTGAGTTTGATTTTGAAATCTTTGGTGGTCGATTCATAGCTGTCAGCGGGACGGTCAGAACCAGCCTTTCTCGGAGCATCTTCGCCGTCAAGAAGGATTTCGACTCTAGCATCGACTTCGTAAGCGCTGTCTTCACCGGTATAATTCAGATCACAGCGGTCAAAACCGTCGCTGTATTTCGACTGGCATGCAACGTAGCCGACAACAACGAGATACTGGTCGTCAATAACAGCTACATCAGGAACACCGTCGCCGTCTTTGTCTTCGATCGGACCAAGACCGAGTGTTTCCGGGTTTTCGTAGTTGTTGCCGCCCCATGTGTTATCGTAGTCGAGCGAAGCGTGCCACTGAATCGTTGCGCCGCTGCTGATTTTATCATCTGTTTTTCCCTGGTCACCGAACGAGCAGTCATCATGACGATAATATTTTTCGCATGATGCATCAAACGCGAAGTCGCAGGTGTTGTCATTCGTTCTCTGGCTTGTGCCGAGAAGACCTTCTTTGTTTGTCATTGCATCGTTGCCTGCTGCTTCGATACTTGTCTTCTTTACAAGGTGGATATCGAGGTCGATTGCGGCTCCGTCTTTGGAGTCTGCTTCAGCTTTCGTTTTGAAACCCTGTTTCCAGGTAAGCTGTGCAACTACACGAGCCTGCGGGATGATCTTCGGAACGATCGTTATATCAGCCGTGTCGCTGACAAGGTCTGTCTCTTTGTCGACAGTTTCTGCCTGAATGTTGATCTTGTAGTATTTGGTACGTTTTTCTTCGCAGTATTTCTGACGGCAGAGAAGGTGCTCTGAGAGAGTGAGGAAATAGTATTTGTCGCCGTTATCTACCGGTTCGTCGCCGCATTCCGAAGCACATTTTTCCGCATTGTAGGAATCGTTGTCTTCAGCATATTTTCTCGGGGTAATCATGAGTCCCGTGAAAGCAGCTCTCTTGGGATTGTCTCTGGTTCCGTTGTCTGCAAGCCACTGACCTGCGGAAGCATCCATATCGGTAAGTTTGAGTTTTGACTCTTCAAGAAGAGGAGTCGGAGACTCTTTCATTTCCCATTTATATTTAATGTAATATCTCGACTGCCAGTCTTTAAGGCACTGTTCAGGTGCATCCGGGTCAGAAACACATGTTTCTTTAAGGTTCATCTGAACTTTATCGTAAATGTTTCTGTAGGACATAGGCGGAGCAACCGGATATTCAAAGCCAACGTGGATTATCGGTTTTGGCGGTTTGTTGGGCTGTCTGGTGATCTGTATACGATAGCTTGTCGAACTTTCGCCGCAGGTGTCGGTTTTGCCTTTCGTCGGATCGTTCGTGCAGATCTCAATAGAGAAGTCACCGTTCTGTCTGTATTTAAGGACATCGTTGTCAAGTCTTTCTGACGGAGGGTTGTCCTTGAGTGAAGTTGCAGCTGCTTTGTCGTAGCTCAGACGGATTTTGAACTTTGAATTGTATTTATTCGGATCAAAGCCTTTTTTGCAGGTTTTTTCAGCAGAGTCGAGCTGAAGCGGGCAGAGGGAGGCGATTGAATCATCCTTGTTTTCGCCCATATAGTCGAAAGTAAGTCCTTTTGCATTGTAACCTTCAGCTGCAATGCCGTTTTCCATCTTCTGAACTTCGATCTGGAAAAGTTTTTTGTATGTTTCGTTCTCGAGGCTTGCGATAAGCTGACCGTTCGGGTCGATCATGTTGATCTTTCTGATCTTGAGCTCGCCGGTAACACCGCGGTTGTAAATTTCGAACTCTTCGGTGATTACATCAGCAACAGCAGCTCTTACGGTTTTTACATAAACCGGATCTTCTTCGATGACTGCTCCCGGTTCTCCGTCAGCGTCTTCGATTTCTGCATCGGCATTTTCATCAGCATCTGTAGGAACAACGTCTTCGTCCGATTCGATATCTTCATCGGTTTCGGTCGGTTCTTCTGTCGGATCTGTCGGCTCTTCAGTCGGCTCGGTCGGTTCCTCTGTGGGATCTGTCGGCTCTTCAGTCGGCTCTGCTGTCGGTTCCGCCTGTTCGCTTCCGTCATCCCAAGGATAGTAAGCGAAGACCATTTTTGCCGGGTTCGACGCAATTTCGGGTTTTCCTTCAACATCGTAGCTGTTGCATGACGCGAGAAGTGCAATACCAAGCAACAACAGCGTAACTACCAGTAATCTCTTCATTTTTTCTGAACCTCCAATAAATATTCCAAGAATCACATAGCCAAACTTCGCGTAATTATAGGTATAAGCGTTTAAAAGTCAAAAATAAAAAAGGGAATCTTGAAAATTATTTCGTGCGGACTTTTTTGCCAGTGATCAGCCGCCATTATTCCCTCACGCATCTTACAGAATAACCGTCGGCGCGTCCTCCGACTGCCTTCGGAGAGGCTGAAACCTGATCTTCGTACTGGAAAGCAAGCGCGTATGCTCCGCACGGAACGGATGAATCTTCCGAATCGTCGGCATCGGCATACCAGTAGTTGCCCCAAAGTCCGACTTTGCTTCCCATAAGCATCGCGTATGAGCCGTCGTAGCGCGTCGCAGCCGGAAAATAGGAGTGTGAACCCGATTCCGGATCGAGCAGGATAACCCAGCCGTTTTTGTAGTCATTTCCGTCAATTACGCCGTCAAAGGAGATGTCGAAAACGGAAAATCCGGCGATATCGGTCTCGTAGCCGCCGCTTGAAGTGAAAAAGTCAAAAGTTCCGAGCTTCGGTACTCTGTAACCTGCAGGGCACGGGTCAAAAAGGCTCTTTCCGCCGTCTGAGCCGCCCCAGAGCGCCGGATTCGAGAACTCTTTGCGCAGCCAGTCGCGGCACTCAGCATACTGGGAGTAGTTGCTTAAAACTGTCGTCGGGTTGGAAATCGCATATTCAAGCGTGTTGCTGTCGCTGTTTTCCCAAGATGAATGGGCGATCTCGACTTCATTTCCTTCCGCATCGTAGACTGGCAGGGGCATTGTCGAGGTAGTTCCGCCCGAAGCAACAGGTGAAGCCGGAAAAGGATCCTTTCTTCCCCACTGGTAAAGCAGTCCGTGACTTCCGAGATAATTGAAAGAAAGCGACGTCGCGCCGAGATTTCTGTCCATCACCATAACGCCGTCTGCTGTTTTTACATCTGTTATATCTTCGTCCAAAAGCCAGATGTGCCAGCTCCAGATTATGTTTCCCGTCTCATCGAGTGCCGCTACAAGAGCGTTTCCGCTCAGATTTTTTGCGGAAAAATGTATCCGTCCGTCTTTAAGAGTGAGAGAATCGATCAGACCGTTTTTATCGCTCTGCCAGATAAGTTTTACATCTGCGGGATCAAGTTTTTCGTCAGTAAAATCAATGTTTTCAACTCCTTTGCCGTTTCCGCGAACAGTTGCGTCAAAGCTGTATTCTCCCAAGGTTTGGACGATGTAGCAGTTCGCCGTACCGGCTTCGGAAAGGTCGGGACCTGTTTTGCGCAAACAAATACCGTCATTTTCGCTCCATATAAAGCCCGCCTTACAGACAAAATGGCAATCTCCAGACTCTTCATTGTATTCTGGAATCAATTTTTCTGGTTCATACTCCCAACCTCCGTTGGCAAATTTGTCGCTGTAATGGTCAGAACCGTTCCACTCACTGTTTGCCGGTTTGCTTTTACACTTCCAAGTACAAATTAAGGTCGTTTCATCCCAGGATCCGCCAAAATCCAAACAATCGCTCTTTTGTTTTTCAGGAGGTCTCGAACTGTCATCAACGGGTTCAGGATAGTTGGGATCAGTGTCAGTCGCGGAATCGCTGTCATCCGTCGGATCCGTGCCGGTATCGGCTGTGTCTTCATCAGTTACGGAATCTGTGGTGTCGGTTTCATCTTCGTTTTTCGAGCTGCTGCCGCATGAAATCAGAAAAAACAGACAGAAAATCGTGAAAGCAAGAAATGATTTTTTCATTTTTTTCTCCGGGGTTATGAGTGGCGCGTAGAGACGGAACCACATGGTTATATTCTATTTCGTCTGGACTTTTTTGCCTAAGATCTTGCAGCCGCGCGCTTCGAGGTCTGCGACGCTGTCAAAGGAGTAGATCGAGTTCATTTCGACATCTACGAGTTTGAGTTTCGGGTGGTCGTTGATCGGCGCGAGGTCGCGGAGCTGGTTATCCTGCATGTAAAGTTCCTCGAGAGCCATGAGTTTGCCGAGGACAAGGATTATGTCGATGCGGTTGATGTTGAGGCTCAGAACTTTGAGTTTCTGCAGCGGTTTGAGCGGGAAGATCTCGATGACGGCGTTGTCGTTGAGCGAAAGGTATTCGAGCTCGGTGAGGTCAGCGATCTGCGCGACGTCACTGATCCTGTTGCTGTTGAGCGAAAGTTTTTTGAGTTTTTTGAGCTGCGAAAAATCGGCGAGACCCTGGATCCCGTTGCGGCTGATGTCGAGTTCTTCCAGGTTGACGAGATTTTTGACCGGACGTATGTCGCCTATGTAGTTTTTGTCAAGGTTGAGATAGGTGAGGTTCGTCAGATTCTCAAGCGGATACATTGTTTTGATCTCGTTTTCGCCGAGATCGAGGTACTTAATTTTCGTGAGCTGGGAAAGCATCGAAATATCTTCAATCTTATTTTTTTTAAGAGTGAGCTTTTCGAGATTTGTAAGTTTTTCGACGCCTTTTATGCTGTTTATCAGCGATTCGCCGAACGGGTTTGCTTTGAGCGTCTCTTCGGTGTTTGAACAGTCAAGTTCTTGAATTTCTTCAAACTTTTTGTCAAGTTTTTTGATGCAGTTGATGAAGACTTTGTCTTCGAAGCCTTCGAAATTCTGCCCCGAACTGCATGAGACGACCAGGAATAAGACCGAAAGGAGCGGAATGAGTGAAAATTTCATTTTTTACCTCTTATTTTTTCTTTTTGTCGGTGTAGGAAAATGCCGTTCCGCTCTTTTTGACGATGATTTTTCCTGAGGTTTTGTCTGAGAAAAATCCCGCTTTGACGAGCGCGGTAAGGATTTTTGCCCTCTGTGCCGTGCCGATGACCATGTCCGAGATTTCCATCGTTTTTTTCGCGAAACCGTCTTTGGTTTTTGTCATCTCGCGGCAGTTTGAGATCGTTGCGCCGCTTGCACCGGCCGACATTGCCGCGTCGAGCATTTCCTTAGACTGTGTGTCGTTGCAGATGAGCATGATGTTTTCAAGGTCTTTCATGTAAGTTCTTTCGACTGCGTTCTTGGCGTTGAGAGTCCTTTTTCTCCACTCTGTGCCGCCCTGGATCGAGTCGATCACGCTTATTATCTGGCCCATGCTGGCAGCCGCGCGGTTCGCTCCGAAGAAGGTTTTCGTGTCTAAAGTTGCCATGCTGACAGGGTATGAAAAGATGAATCCCATGCCGGGACGGTCGAGATGTCCGCCTTCGATGAGAAGATCCATCATTCCTTCGGTGTCGTGGTTGGCGACAACGATGTTTATCGTCTCTTTTTCAGCAGGGATCGTGATCCTGATGAGCCCCATTCTGTCGCGGATCCCGCCGCCGATGCCGTAGGAGATCATCGGGACGCTCGAGCCTTTGTCGATCGCCGTTTTTGCAAGGGCGAGGCCTCTTCCGCGCTGTGTGATGGCGCAGATTCCCATGTAGTTTGCCTGCGAATTTTCGAAAGCGAAGTTGAATCCGTCGAAATTTTCGTTGTTTTCGCTGCTTTCGATGAGAACTGCCGGTTCTGTGAATATCGAGCCGCGTCCTTCCTGCGAGAGGTCGGCAGCGTAAACTATTTTGTCGAAAACTTCTTTTTCTTTCTCGACCGGAACATAAAAATGGTATGTTTCAAGCATGTTTTCGGCAATGCCTTTGCGGTTGAAGAACCAGTGCTTGTCTGTGGAAACAATAGAACTGCTGCGCTGTGCAATGTAGTCGTCAATGCCGCATTCTTTCAGGGCTTCGACGATTTTCGGCGAGATGTTCTTGTAAACGCTGCAAGTGAATTTCGCTATATTCGTGAATTTCATTATCTGCCTCCATTGGTTGCGTTCTGCATTTTCTTAGCCTTGCGGCTCGCACTGACCCCCATGAGGAGAACAGCCAGGATCGGGCAGGCCGAAGCCATGCTGAGGATTCCGAAACCTTCGACGACGCCTTCGACTCTCGCACCGAGTCCGAGACCCATCGCGAGAACGAGCGGGACTGTGACGGGACCGGTGGTAACGCCCGCGCTGTCCCAGCCGATATTGACATACTGCTCATCCGAAATTGCTGTGAGAACAAGGAGAATCAGGTAGGACGGAATGAGCATCCAGAAAATCTGAATGTTCCAGATGATCTTTACCGCTCCGAGTGCGATTCCGAGTCCTACGCCGAAAGCGACCGCGTAGATCAGAGTCGTTTTCTTGAAAGTACCGACAGAAAGTTCTTCAACCTTCATGCCGAGTGCGTTGAGTGCAGGTTCGGCAAGTGTCGCTCCGAAGCCCATGATGAACGCAAAAAGTATAACGATGAGATATCCGCCGCTGCCGCCGTTTTTGCCGAAAATGGGGCCTATCTGCGGAATGTAGCGGTAAATTTTTCTCGGTTCGTCGTAATTTTTCTCAACGAACGGGATCTGCGAATATTTGTTGTCGCCCTCTTTTTTGAAGAAAAATTCGTTGACTTCGCCGTCAGGAGTGATCGATTTCTGAACGATTTCCTTGTCGAAATTGTGCATTGTCTCCTGGCTGTCGCTTAGTTCTATCGCGCTGAAAGAAGCGGGAAGACGCGAGCCGACCTGTGTTCCGATCTTGGAAAGGCCGTATTCCATGCCGATTCCGAAAAGTCCCATGCCGAGGATCGAAATGAAAATTCCGAGGAAAATTTCATCCTTTTTCGGCAGTTTTTCACGCAGAAGAACGACGAAAACAAGAAGAATGAAGATGGTGAGCGGAAGGATCGCCTTTGCCGCTTCGAAGAATTTCGTGCTTACGACATTGAAAAGATTGATCGCTTCTTCAACTTTTTCGCTCGCCGAAAGAGTTGCTTCGGAAAACTGCTGCTTTACAGCTTCGAACCTCTCTTCTGTTCCGACTATCTGGAGAGCTTTCTCGTGGTTTGAAACACTGAAGAAATCAGCCTGCGACATAGGCTCCGGCAGGCTCATGTTGAGTGCCGCGCCGAAAATATAAACTGCTAAGATCGGGAATGCGCTGGCAAGCGTGACTACTCCGAAACCCATCGAATCGCTGTCTTCACCGCCCACCGTTCTGCAGATACCGATACCGAGAGCGAGAACGAGCGGAACCGTGACAGGACCGGTCGTGACTGCGCCGCAATCCCAGGCAAGACCCGTGATATAAAGCAGGTTCTGGTCAAAAACGCCCCAGATCGTAAATATTAAAAGGAGCGGAATGACTATTAAAATAAAAGGTTTGAGCGAAATCGACTTCATGAATCTGAGCATACCGGCTATAACCGCGATGCCTACGCCGATCCCGACAAAAGCAACCAGATATTCGGCTTTCTGGTTGAGCATAACGAAGAGAAGAGGCGCTTCCCACGGTTTTACAAAAGAGCCGTTTGCCTTCAAAATCGCGATCGAAGGCTCTGCGTAAGTTGCACCGAAACCGAGGATAAAGCTGAACGCGATGATCGTGAAAAGTCCGCTTTTGAGCGGCAGTTTGATACCCAGAATTTCACCGAGCGGCATGATTCCGAGGAAAAGACCTTCAAGGAAGAAAGCCAGACCGAGAATTACAAGGCCGATACCGACCGAAATGACTCCGGCTTCGTAAATCGGCATTCCGAGGATCATCGACTGGAAAAGAATGAGGTAAATAACAACCGGAAGAACGGAGACGAGCTGTTCCTTCAGCTTGTCCTTGCAGAAGCCGAGCAGCATCATCATTGACTGTTTCAACGGAATTTTGAGTTTTTCCTGTTTGTTGGAAGACATGTTTTTCTCCATAAAAGTTCCCAAAAAGCGGGCGATTATACGCGAAAACCGATCGAGTTCAAAAAAATAAATCTTTTGCTATTTTTCCAATCGTATGTAAAATCCGCCCGTTTTTTTGTTTATTACCTTTTATTTTATGGTGTTTGAATTATGAAAATAAGTGAAATTGTTACTCTTCTCAATGCAAAAATCGTATGCGGCGAGGAATTTACCGACCGCGAAATCGAAAGGGCGTTCGCATCGGACCTGATGAGCGACGTTCTTACAACTCCTTTTGACAACGGCGTTCTGATCACCGGGCTCGCAAATCCGCAGTCTGTAAGAACTGCCGACATGATGGATGTTTCGACCATAATCCTTGCGAGAAAGAAAAAGGCGACTGAAGAAATGATCGAGCTCGCAAAGGAAAACGATGCCGTAATTATGGAGTGTCCGCTTTCGGTCTATCACATTTCGGGCATTCTTTACACTCACGGTCTTAATCCGGTTTATTGATTTTTTCAGGGTGAGCCATGAAGTTCGAGTATCACGTGGAAGGTGGAGATTTCCTGAACGCGGGCAATGCTTCGGGGAACATCAAAAAAGTTCTCAAAAAACTCAATGTCGATCCGGGCGTGCTGAAACGTGTTGTCGTCGCGCTTTACGAAGCCGAGGTCAATATCGTGGCACACGCATACCGCGGAAACATCACCGCCGATATCTCGCCGCAGAAAATAGAGATAGTTCTTGACGACGAAGGTCCCGGAATCCCCGACATCGGCCTTGCGATGCAGCAGGGTTATTCGACTGCATCTACAAAAGTGCGCGAAATGGGCTTCGGAGCCGGAATGGGGTTGCCGAACATCAAGGCGAACACCGATGATTTGAAAATTGAAAGTGTAGTAGGCAAGGGGACAAAGATTACTCTTTCGTTTAACCTTGCGTAAACGGAGGCCGCATGACGACGCGCAATAAAAAACCTTTTTTTCATCACGCGCTCAGAATAAACAAAAATAAGTGCATAGGCTGCACGCACTGCATGAGGACTTGCCCGACGGACGCAATCAGGATCCGCAACGGCAAGGCTTCGGTCAATCCCGACAAGTGTGTTGACTGCGGAATGTGCATGATTTCGTGCAAGCACGACGCGATAATCGTCGAACAGGACGATTTTCAGAGGATTTTTGACTACAAATGCCGCGTTGCTCTTGTTCCGTCGGTTCTTATGGGGCAGTTTGACGAAAATTCCGGAACAAAATCGATTTTCGAAGGTTTGAAAAGCGTCGGTTTTACACATGTTTACGAGGTTTCACGCGCTTCTTCGCTGATTGAGGAAGCCCAGGACGAGTATGAACAGCGCAGCGATGTCGAATTTCCGCTGATTTCATCGTTCTGTCCCGCCGTAATCAGGCTGATTCAGGTGAGATTCCCTTCGCTTCTCAAGCATATAACTCTGATCAAGCCGCCCCTTGATATCGCAGCGGCGCACTGCAGGAACGAACTCGAAAAAACAGGAATAAATTCTTCAGATATCGGTATTTTTTATGTCTCTCCGTGTGCCGCGAAAATCGTCGCGATAAAACACCCTGTCGGCGAGAAAAAATCGGCTGTCGACGGCGTAATCAACATGGATCTGATTTATAACAAAATCTATTCTTTCGTTTCGAACGATAAAGCCGATTCGGGAAAACTCTGCCGTCCGGCCGACAATACGCACGTCACATGGGAACTTACAGGCGGCGAGTGCATCAGGCGTGACAATCACGCGATGGCGGTTGACGGAATCCACAATGTCATCGAAATTCTGGACAAACTCGAGAACGGCGAGCTTGATGAGAACATAACTTTTCTCGAACTCAGGGCGTGCGACGAAAGCTGCGCCGGAGGAATCCTTGTTCCAGGCAACCGCTTCCTGACAGTGAGAAACCTTATTCAGAGGGAAACTCTTCCTCCGTGCAGAAAAACAGCCGACAAAAACGATGCGGCGTGCCAGAACTGCCGCCTTTTCGGAAAATGCGGAAGCGAGTATCTGCCGGAAGCGTTCAAACTTGATAAACTTCAGCCGAGATCAATGCTTTCCCTTGATGATGACATGGAAAAAGCTCTCGAAAAAATGGAGCATGTCGATACAATCATGCAGGTTCTTCCGAATATCGACTGCGGAATGTGCGGCTCGCCGAGCTGCCAGTCTCTTGCCGAGGACATCGCACGCGGCATCGCCGAGATCGACCAGTGCGTATTCCTAAGGATAACGGCGACAAAAGATGCCGAAGACCTCAAGACCCTTTACGAATCAGTCCGTAACGTCTGGGGCAGAATCAACAACAACGAATAAATCTTAAACTGCTCCCCTAAGTTAGGGGAGCTGGCTGCGCAGCAGACTGTGGAGTGTGTTTGTCTTTAAATGCAACACACGCCCTCGCCCTGTGGGCACTCCCTCTAACTTAGAGGGAGAATTTTCGGTTTAAATTGTTGATTTTATTATTTCTTTCTCACACATTTCGTGAAATGCGTTTCGTTTTTGGCTGCTTGATTTTCTTTGGTTTCTTCTGCTGAAATCGTGAAAACCGAAACTTTTCCGCCGTGGAACGGTGTTTTTGTCCAGAAAATTCCGTGGTCGACAATTTCTTCATATTTCACGCACTTTCCGCAGAGTTCGTTTTCGCAGTTGTTCCACTCGCAGCTGTCGGTTTCGTAGCAGAAATCCTGATTTTCTTCTTCAATGCAGAAATTTTCAAGCGTTCTGATTTCATAAAGTTCGGGAAGGTGCCAGTCGTCAAAGCCGTTTTCTTCAAGGTTGTCACAAAATGCGACAGCTTTTTCAAAAGTCATGGCTTCGGCAGAACTTTGTGACCATGAATACGGATATTGATAAGATTTTTTACGCAAAAAAAATCCTGCCGCGACTACGACGACAATCAAAAGAACCATAAAGATCCTTTTTTTCGCCGAACGTCGGGCAGGATATGAAAAACCGGAATTTCTCAATGTTTATGCGTTCATAGCCTTGAGGAAATCCTTGTTGGATTTTGTCTTGCTCATCTTGTCAAGCATGAATTCCATAGAATCGATGACATTGAGCGGATGAAGGAGCTTTCTCAAAATCCATACCTTGTTGAGAACATCGGGCTCGAGAAGGAGCTCTTCCTTTCTTGTTGCCGACTTGTTGATGTCGAGACACGGGAAAATTCTCTTTTCCATGAGCTTTCTGTCAAGGTGGACTTCCATGTTACCGGTTCCTTTGAACTCTTCGAAAATGACTTCGTCCATACGGCTTCCGGTATCGATAAGAGCTGTTGCGATGATGGTGAGCGAGCCGCCTTCCTCGATGTTTCTTGCAGCACCGAAGAATCTTTTCGGTTTGTGGAGAGCGTTTGCGTCAACACCGCCGGAAAGGATTTTTCCTGACGGAGGAACGACTGCGTTGTAAGCTCTTGCAAGTCTTGTGATGGAGTCAAGAAGAATAACGACGTCTTTGCCGTATTCTACCATTCTCTTTGCCTTTTCGAGAACCATTTCAGCGACCTGAACGTGGCGGGTAGCGGGTTCGTCGAAGGTTGAAGCAATGACTTCAGCCTTAACGCTTCTCATCATATCGGTAACTTCCTCAGGACGTTCGTCGATAAGGAGAACGATGAGGAAAATGTCGGGATGGTTTTCGGTGATCGAGTGTGCGATGTCCTGAAGAAGGACGGTCTTACCGGTTCTCGGCGGAGCAACTAAAAGACCACGCTGTCCCATGCCTATCGGAACGAGGAGATCCATGATCCTTGTCGACATGACTGTGCTTTTTGTCTCAAGATGGATCTTCTGAGTGGGGTAGAAGGGAGTGAGGTTGTCGAAAAGAGGCGTGTGTCTGTTCTTTTCGATGTCTTCCGACTCAAAAACCGATGTGATCTTCTGAAGTGCGAAGTATCTTTCGCCTTCTTTCGGGCTTCTGATTTCACCGCTGATCGTCTGACCGGTGCGGAGACCGTATCTTTTTATCATTGACGGCGGAACATAGATGTCGTCGGGACCCGGAAGGTAGTTGTATTTCGGGCTTCTGAGGAAACCGAAACCGTCCGTGAGGATCTGAAGGACGCCGTCCGCTTCAATAATTTCATTGTTTTCAACGAGTTTCTGCAGGATCTCATAAATAAGTTCCTGGACTCTTTTCGATGAAGCCTCTTCGATACCGAGCTGTTCGGCCATTGCGACGAGTTCATCGGGTTTTCTGTTTTTCAACTCTTGTAAATTCATAAGTTTCTCCAAATGGTTGATAAAATATCGAAATTAAAGGACTCTTTCAAAGAAGTTACCCATTTCTTCCAAAATAACGAGAGACAAATTTTGATGTTATTAAATTTGTAAAACACCCAAGCATACTGGCATTGAGAGTGAACAAAACGAAATTCACGGGCTGGATAGATAGTAAATAAAAGGCATTTGTCAAATTTTTTTTGGCTTCAGCAAGTAAATAAGCGATTTTCCTAAAAATTTTTTAACAGTTTTTTACTCGACTTTATTGTAGTAAATCCTTGCTGTGACACGCAGAGGCTTCACCGATTCGCCGCCTGAGACTGAAACGCGGTAGGATATCGGTCCGTTATGTCCTTTTGCTGCCTGACTGACGTATGCGATGAAATATTTGTAGCCTTCGCCCTCTTCTTCGGGGAAGAAAACGCTGACCGGAGATTCGACAAGCTGAGACGGGAAATAGCCCGAGACTGTGCCAAATTCGACATTTATTTCGGGCATCGGGTCGTTTTTTGCCGCGTTTTCGTCAAGGTATCTGATTTCAAGGAGCATTTTTGCGTGCTGGTCCGGATCGGCGTCGAAATTTCCCTTAAGTTCGTAAGTGCTAAGCTGGAACGAAGGATTTTCGCTGTTTACGATGCCCGATTTCTTCATGACTCTGTAGCCGGTTTCGTCGGGATCGCCGTAATCCCACACCGATTCGAGGTCTCCCTCGAAGTTGACGCCGTTCAGTTTGTACTGGACCGGGATCCCGAGAGTCGGGCTGAAGTAGACTTCACCGGTAAATTCGGTGTTTCCGAGAAAGTCGCCGAGAGTCCCTTCGCTTATCTTTCCGCTTCCAGTGTAGTGCCTGAGCCCCGAATAAGAGCCCGAAGGAGTGTTTATAGAGACATCTTCCTCTTCAAGTTTGAGTGTCCAGTCGAGCGGGACATCGACTTCGACCGGCATTCCCGGGAGTTTTACCGTGAATTCTCCGCTTCCCTCCGTCGTTTCGCCGAGATCCGGCAGATCTACTTCGACTGCCTCTTTCGGTTTTATTCCTTCGCCGCTTTTTGAAGTGTAGCCGCCGAAAACGATCTTTTTTGTCTCTTTCGTGACTGGAAACGGTGAAAAGAGCATTTCAGCCTCGCTGTTGCCATTTATTTTGACATCGATCACGTCGAAAACTCTTCCTGAAAATTCAGATGTTCCCGATCTTTCCAAAACGTGGAGCTTTTTTTCATTGGTGAGCATCCCCGCGTTGATTGCCGCGACACTTGTCACGGTCGGTTCGCCGTAAGGGCTTTTTTCCGCGTTGAAAGAGCTGTCGCTTCCGCCTCCGCAGGCAAACATAAAAAGTGCGAAGATCGCAAAAAATGTGAATTTTTTCATGTCATCCTCCAAACAATGTGCATTTTAAACTAACATAATTTGAAATATGAGCAACTAAAATAATTCTGATGCCTGTTTTTCAGAACATCTGAAAAAATCCTTGCCAATCCGTATAAAATACCTATAATTTTTTCGGGTTTTTGTGGAGGGAAAGATGAAGAAATTTTTCGCGTTTTTCGTGTTCTTCGTGGCTTTGATTTTTGCTGTTAGCTGTGGCGGAAGTTCAAAAAGCAATGATCAAACGGAGGCAAGAGACGGCGATTCTCAACCGGATGACACAGATACAGACACTGCTTCGGACGATGATTCGTATGCCGTTCCGGATGATGACGCGGATTCAGGAAGAGAGCCTTGGCCGCCTGATGATTGTTTCTATACCAGGTGCGCTAATCCGCCTGAGCCCGAACCCGAGCCTGAGTGTGTACTTGATGAAAGTATTATCAACAGCGATGCTGAAAAGTATTTCGGATTCAAAGGTGTCGGTCTGATCAACGCCGAGGGCACACAGGACCCTGAATGGGCAAGTCTTGTAAATGTTGCTCTAAAAGGTATTGACGGAAAAGATATTCACTCTGGAAACGCTTATTCGTTTTTCTATGAAACAACTCTTACTGCAGATGATGGAACAGGTATGCCGGCAGTGGCACTCGAAGCAATCGGTGTCGATTCTACCCTACCCATGGGCTTGACTCGTGCTTTTGCGTATTTTCCCATCCATTACCTTGACCTTCTTGCAGAGTATGAAGGTGTATTGCCTTTAGCTCCGACCGTTCAGATCTTTGATGTTGTCTTTACATCAGACAATGCCTATGCAAAGCAGTGTCTTATTGCTGAAAACAAATACGGCATGAACGAGGTTTTCGGTGTTGAAACGGCAGTCGGCAGATTTCAGGTTTGCTATAAAGACAACTATACATTTGAGGTGGGCAAAACTTTCAAAGTTGTAATGAATGCCGAACTTGAAACTGTTCAGAAAGCTGTTGATACCGCCGAAGACACA
Organism: bacterium; assembly: GCA_017963125.1. Classification (GTDB taxonomy): domain Bacteria; phylum UBP6; class UBA1177; order UBA1177; family UBA1177; genus UBA1177. The sequence continues at coordinate 10,186 of JAGCUA010000030.1, read as the reverse complement.
GATGAAGACGCGGTCGAATATACAGACGAAGATGCAGGCGAATATACAGATGAAGATGCGGTCGAATATACAGACGAAAACATAGACGAAGACACAACTGAAGATACGGACAAAGACGCAGAACCCGTTGACGATCCCTGCACCTGCTACAAGACAGAAGACTGGTCGCTTGTTGACTGCTCGGAAATATCCTGGGAATAAATGATTTTCGGGGTCAGCCCTCTTTTTTCTCTCCTAAACCTGCTTTGTACTGGAAGATCTTGTCGCGCAGTATTGCGGCGTATTCGAAATCCCATTCCGCAGCCGCTTTTTTCATTTCGCTTTCGAGTTCGGCTATGAGTTTTATGGTCTTGTTGCGCGGCATTTTGGTGACACTTTCCTTTGATTTTCCGGGGATGTGCGATTCGATGTCGAGGACCGCCTTTTTGGTGACGCTGTGCGGCGTGATGCCGTGCTCGGCGTTGAATTTTTCCTGGATCTGTCTGCGGCGCATGGTTTCGTAAACCGCGTTTTTGAGTGAATCGGGCATTGTGTCGGCAAAAAGGAGAGCTCTGCCGTTTTCGTTTCTCGCGGCGCGTCCTATCGTTTGAATGAGTGACGCTTCGCTGCGCAGGAATCCCTCTTTGTCGGCATCCAGAATCGCGACGAGCGAGACTTCGGGAATATCCAGGCCTTCTCGCAGAAGGTTGACTCCGACGAGAACGTCGAACATGTTTTTCCGCAGTTCCATGACGATCTTGAGGCGCTCGATGCTGTCGATGTCGCTATGGAGGTATCGCGCTCTGATGCCGCGTTCCTTGAGAAAATCGGTGAGGTCTTCCGCCATTTTTTTCGTGAGGGAAGTTACCAGAACTTTGCCCCCTTTTTCCGTTTCTTTCACGATTTCGTCATAAAGAGTGGCGATCTGGTTTTTTGCCGGAAGTATCTGCGGAAGCGGGTCAAGTAGCCCTGTAGGCCTGTTTATAAGTTCAATGATTTCAGAAACTTGCTCTGTTTCATATTCTTTCGGAGTCGCAGAAACGAACATCACTTTATCGGTTTTTGCAATGAATTCGTCGAAATTGAGCGGCCTGTTGTCAAGCGCGCTCGGAAGGCGGAAACCGTATTTCACGAGAACTTCTTTTCTCGCGCGGTCGCCGCGGTACATTCCCTTTATCTGCGGCAGAGTGACGTGCGATTCGTCAACGATGACAAGAAAATCGTCGCCGAAATAGTCCATGAGCGTGGGCGGCGTTTCTCCCTCTTCGCGGTTCGTGATATATCTCGAATAATTCTCGATCCCCGAGCAGTATCCGGCAGTCTCAAGCATCGCAAGATCCTGTGTGACGCGCTCTTTTATTCGCTGCGCCTCGATCAGTTTGCCGCTGTTTTCAAAGTATTTTATCCTCTCTTCAAGCTCTTTTCTGATTTTTTCGACCGAACGTTTCAGAGTCTCTTTTTCTGCGACATAGTGGCTTGAAGGATAGACGCTGACCGAATCCAGACTTTTGATTTTCTGCCCGTCGAAAGGGCGGATCAGCGAAATTTCCTCGATCTCGTCGCCGAAGTAGGAGATCCTCACCGCGACTTCCTCTTCATAAGGCGGGAAGATATCGACAACATCGCCTCTCACGCGGAATTTGCAGCGGGTAAGGTCGGCGTTAGTCCGCTCGTACTGCGTTTCCACGAGGTCGTCGCACAGTTTTTTCATCGGGTAAGTGTTCCCGACAAAAAGTTTTATCGTGAGGTCCTTGTAGTATTCAGGCGAACCGATGCCGTATATCGCGCTTACCGAGGCTACGATCACGCACTGCCTGTTTTCAAGCAGGTGAGCCGTCGCATAGTGGCGCATCCGCTCGATGTCGTCGTTGCGCGCCGCGTCCTTTTCGATGTAGGTGTCGGTCGTCGGAATGTAGGCTTCCGGCTGGTAGTAGTCGTAAAACGAAATGAAATAACCTACCGCGTTTTCAGGAAAAAAGTTCTTGAACTCTCCGTAAAGCTGCCCGGCAAGCGTCTTGTTGTGGGCGATAACGAGAGTCGGAACATTCAAAGCCTTGATGAGATGAGCCATGACGAAAGTTTTGCCGGTTCCCGTCGCACCGAGGATAAGCTCGCGCTTCGAGCCGTTCTTGAAATTGCTGATTACCTTTTTTATCGCCTCCGGCTGGTCTCCAGCCGGCGCAAAGTCTGAATGAAGCTTGAATTCCATGAAAAATCCTCAAAAAACCGAAAGACTATACACTTAAAAAGAAAGATGTCGAAAAATTTGGCTGCTTGACGCTGTTCAGGTTATTTCGATTCCTCGTCTTCGTCAAAAACAGAGGCTTTTGTGTCGATAAGATGATCGTTGCCAAGGGCATTCGAAGGAGAAACGATTTTTTTGCCTGTTTCAGCCTCTAACTTTTCGCGTGCTTCTTTTGCGATTGTTCCGCCGCGTCTTGCAACGTCCGCATGTTCGGCAAAATTCTGAGGATTGCGGGCTTTTGAAATATCGGTAGTCGAAAGTTCCGCAAGCATATTCAGAACAAGTTCCTGATTTGTCATGTTGTCGCGCAGGTTTTCTTTCTTCAACCCTTTGAATTCTTTATATTCTTTGGCGGTTTTGCCTGCCCATGTCTTGTAAATTATGTCTGTCAGGGTCGCGAACTGGATACCGTCCTGCAATCCGTGTTTTTTCCATTCATCAGTCAGATCTTTGCGGATTTCCATGCTTTTCAGCCGCTGGTTTATCCAGCTTTCTGAGTAGCCGAGCTGACGGTAGTTGAACAATGCGCGGTTGATTGAAATTTCCGGGTCTTTGATTTCGTCAAGCCGTTCTCTCGCGACCTGCGCCATCCAAAGTTTGAAAGGTTCCGCTTTCGGTGATGGAACGGACTGAATCAGGCGGAAAAGTTGCTCCGTTGTCATGCAGTCTGTCTTGTAAAATTTACCGTCTGATGACAACATTTTCAGTTGTCCAATTTTTTCGGACAACTCACTTCCTTCAGCAATTAGTTTGTTTTTCAAGTCATTCCAGTATTTTCTCGGTCTGTCTGAATCAGTCAAAACGGCAATGACATCAACCACTGAAAAATACCATTCCTCTTTTTCTTTGTCCCAGATTGTGCGGACCTGCCGTCAGAAAAATTGGCACTTTGTGTAGATGCTGTTCATCTAAATTCCAGAATTTCTAAATTCACAACCCCTTGTTTTCAAGCGTTTTTTTCAGTATAATTTAGCGTTTTTTGAGACGGAGGAGATAAAATGGATCTTAACGAGAAACAAAAAACAACTTACGAGGCTGTTTCGGCGCAGATAAAAGCGGCTCCGGAAGCTTGTCTGGACGAGATTTCGCACATAATCAGCTATGTCGTTTACCGCTATGAACAGCAGAATGAAGAATTTAACGAGGAAACCAAAGAGGCTATCCGCGAAGTCGAGGAAATGGAAAAAGATCCTTCTCTCGGAAAAACCTATACCGATGTTGACCAGATGATGAAGGAGCTTCTGGACTGATGTATGCAATAAGACCGACCAATAAATTCCGTCAGGATCTGAAACTCTGTCAGAAACGCGGCTACAATATGCAGGCAATCACCGATGTCATCAAAAAACTTGCCGCAGGAGAAACACTTCCGCCCCAAAACCGAGATCACGAACTCTCCGGAAATTACAAAGGTTTCAGAGAATGCCACATTCAATCTGACTGGCTGCTGATTTACCGTATCAACAACAATGATCTGATTCTGTTTTTATCACGGACGGAAACTCATTCAGATTTGTTTTAAATACAAACCCTGACGCGGTGTCAGAATAACGTTCATTCCAACGGAGGACAAAATGCAGAGAAATTCAATGATTCTACTTTTTATTGCATTGTTTTTCTTCGGTTCCTGCTCTTCATCAAAATCTCAAAACGATTCCGACATCATTCCAGATGCCGATTCCGACGGCAGTGATACGGAAACTCTTGCTGATGATTTTGATTCTCAAGATGCGGATGTTATCAATGATAAAGACCAATCCGATGATTCGGATTCCGAAAGCAGCCAACCTTCTCAGGAAGAACCTGACAACGATTCCGGCTGTACGATTGTGGAAGGAGATCAGGATTACGAAAAACTATGGCTGACAGACGACGACCCTTATGCCGACAGAGAGAATTTTCTATATAAATATTACGGCGATTACGATGTTGTGGCTGATGACCCTGAACAGGTAAGAGCTACTTTGTGGAAATATGAGTTTATTGACTATAATGGATGTAAAATCTATAATCAGTGTTCAAAATACGACGTTCATCCTTACGAGGCATGTGCCGACAACTATCCGTTCGAACCCATATTGATTGAAGATTATCCTGTTCAGGATGACACTGTGGTAAAAAATGAAAACATTCTTAAAAACAAATGCGACGGTTTGATGACGCCTGAAAAACGTTGGCAAAATGATTGGATTTACGGAAGAGACCCTGAATATTTTGCAAAAAACGGCAAAGTGGTTTTTATAATGAAATCTTATTATGCTCCAGGAGTAGTCGGTACTTTTGTGTTTGATATTCAGACGAGACAACTTATAAAAATCGGAGACGGTGCCGCAAATTTGGATTTTAACGGAAAAATGGTTCTGATGTCGACCTACAACAAATCTATAAATGATGATTCTCCGGATCTTCCAGGATATCAGATGCCTGTTCAGGAAGTAATTTATTACGATATAGAAAAACATAAATACGGCTATGCATGGTACGGAGAAAAGTTTTACGGAATCAACTATATGGGATTGGGTGATACTTACGCCATGATGATTTATCAGACCAAGCCCAATGATTACGGAGAAATGAAAGTCGTCTATACAAAAATAGGTGATTGGAAGAATTGGAAGGAACTGAAGAAATTCACAGATAACGGGCAAGATTGGGTAGCAGCGATTTATCCTAATTTTTACGGTAGTCAGGTAGTTTTTTTAAACTATGCAGTTGCCGCAATTTTCTGTGACCTTGAAAGAGGAGATGACGGCTGTGTCAAAGTTTCCGATGAAAACGAAAAGGCATATTGGCCAAAAATGATAGGCGACAGAAAAATTATATACCTTTCGTTCAGTGTCGATACTCAAGGGGTAGAATCACATAATATAATTCAACTGGAATTAAACAAAGACGGAAGTGTGAAAAGCAGGGATGTTTTGCTTAACGACAATAGAATCACAGGAATACTGGATTTCAGCAGTGATTTCATCCTTTACATGATAGAAAAAGGAAGAACATCCAATGATCATCCAATATCAATGGTTTGTTACTACAGATTCACTGATAAAAAATCTTTTTGTCTGGACAGCGATGATGATATGGAGATCAGAAAAGATTATTCATATATTCCAGGTTACGGCAGATATTTGATTTATCAGCATTATTTTGATTATGTGCTGCGTGATATGGAGTGTTACTGTGACTATCATCCCGACAGATGTCCTTACAGCGATTACACGCCTAATCCGGATAATCCGAAAGTTCCGGAGTGGAGGAAAAAGTAATTCTAGAATTTGATTCCTATAGCTCGCTTCCTGTAATTATCGCGAGTTAAGACTATACACTTAAAAAGAAAGATGTCGAAAAAAATCAGAAATTTTTTCTAATTTTTATTCTAAAAGTCTTGACATTGAGATTAAAGTGCGTAAAATATTCGGTGCAAGTAACTTAGTGTGCTTGCTTTGCGTTGATCCAAAGTTCTGGGCTGGCATCCAGTCCTTTGGGGAGCTCTAGAGGGTTCGGCATTCAGCCACAAGCCAGCAAATAAAATGTCATTATTAAATATCCAAAATCTCAATATTTTCCGTTGTAAAAATCTGATTTTTGGGTAAAATAGTTGCCGCGATTTTGACGGAGGAGTTTCGATGAAACGCTTAAAAATATATCTCGATAACTGTTGTTTCAACAGACCTTACGATGATCAAGCCCAGCTTTCCATCAATTTGGAGGCTTTGGCAAAGCTGTCGATACAGCAGGAAATCAGAGAAGGCAAGGTCGATTTGGTGACTTCATATATCCTTTTGTCAGAAAATGCGGCCAACCGTTTTGAAGCGAAACGAAAAGATATTCAAGCGTTTATCGACAAACAGACTCACACTTTCGTGAGCGAAGCAAGCGGCAGCAAAGTTAAAGAAATTGCAAAAGAAATTATGGATTCCGGAGTGAAACTCATGGATGCTTGCCACATAGCTTGTGCGATTATCGCAGGATGCGACTATTTCATTTCAACGGACAAACGTTTGCTGAAATATCACTCAGATCAAATAAAAATAGTAAATCCAACAACTTATGTTTTGGAGAGGGAGGAAACGAAATGAATTTGAGCACAGTTGAAATCATAGACAGAGGTATGAAATGTCTCTCCGATAATTTAGGGGCTGGCGAAACTGAAATCTTTATTTCCACGATTTTGAAAGAACGCTTCGACTACACAAAATGGAGACATTCTCTTGTCGATAGTATCGAGACATTCGATGAATTGGATGCTTTTGTGGAAAAATCCAAAGAAAAAGCTCAGTTTCAAGGCAATGCCAAATATATTCTTTGAAAATTCGTAGAACACTGCTCCCCGCCGCACAATCCATTATTGCAAACACATTTTTCCGAGCCGGTTTCAGGATCAGAACCCATCTTTTTTAATTCTGTAAAAATCAATCTTCACTTTCTGAAAAATTTCCGTATCATAGCGCGGTTTTTTGATTTTTGACGGAGTGAAATATGAAAGTTAAGGAACTTGTTGAAAAACTGAATCTTAAGGTTTTTACCGAAAAAGGCGATCTGGAAAAGGAAATTTCCGGCGGCTACACTGGAGACTTGCTGAGCGATGTAATGGGAACTGCGAAGGACGGAAACGTTCTGGTCACGGTTCAGTCGCACAAAAACGTAACGGCTATCGCTTCTCTTAAAGAGCTTGCGGCAGTCGTTCTGGTAAAGGGAATCTCGCCCGAACCAGAGATGCTCGAATCGGCTGAGGACGAAGGTATCGCGGTTCTCGGCACAAAAGAGAACGCATTTACGATTTCCGGCAAAATTTACGAACTTATAAAGTAAAAACCATGAACCAGTACAGGGCGGATCTTCACATCCACACGCTGCTTTCCCCGTGCGGCTCGCTTGAAATGAGCCCTGCGGCGATCCTGGAGGCGGCTGCGGAAAAGGCTCTCGACATCATCGGGATAGCCGACCACAATTCTACCAGGCAGTCGGTGCTGATACGCGACATGGCGAAAAGATACGGGATCTTCGTCCTCTGCGGCGCCGAGATCAACACGAAAGAGGAGATCCACTGTCTGGCCTTCATGGAAGACGACGAAAAACTCGCGATTTTCCAGAATTATCTCGACGAGCACCTGATAAAAGTGCCGAACAATCCCGAAAAAATGGGTTACCAGGTCGTCGTGAACGAAGCCGAAGAGATAGTCTATGAAGAGGAGAACCTGCTGATATCGGCGATAGACCAGGATATCGAGTCGGCGGAAAAGTTCGTCCACTCGTTAGGCGGGATCTTCATTCCGGCGCACATCAACAAGACGATGAACAGCCTTCTCGGGCAGCTCGGTTTCATTCCGCCGGACCTCAAACCTGACGCGGTCGAGATCTCGAGGCACATCACGAGAGAAAAATTCCTCGCCGAAAATCCGTTCGTTAAAGGTTTCAATTTCACAACGGCAAGCGACGCCCACATTCCGGGCGATGTCGGAAAGATCTCATCTGTTTTTGAGATAGAAAAAAGGAGTTTCGCCGAAATAAAAATGGCGCTTCACGGCGAAAACGGAAGGAGGGTTATCACAAAATGAAGGAACTTGCGCTGCATATTCTCGATATTCTTCAGAATTCGACCCGCGCAAAGGCGAAGAGGATCGATCTGAACATCTTCGAAGACACAAAGGAAAATGTTTATTCGATAGAGATCAAGGACGACGGCTGCGGAATGTCGCCGGAACTTTTAGCCCGCGTCACGGACCCGTTCACGACGAGCAGAACGACCCGCAAAGTCGGGCTCGGCGTTCCGCTTTTCAAACACACGGCGGAGCAGAGCGGCGGACACCTCGAAATCACTTCCAAAGTCGGAGTAGGCACCGTGATCAAGGCGACGATGCAGCACGACCACATCGACAGACCGATCCTGGGAAGCGTTGCCGCGGTTTTTGTCCAGACAGTCGCCTCAAACCCCGAGATCCGATTTGTCTACACCCACACAAAAAACGGAAAAAGCTACGTTTTCGATACCGACGAAGTCAACGAGGCACTTGACGGAATGCCGATACAGAGCCCCGAAGTCATCAACTATCTCATCGGAATGATCAACGAAAATCTCAAAGATATCGGAGTCGATTAAATTTTAACGCCGCGCTTCCGGCGTCACATCGTTACGTCGTTTCGTCGTTTCGTCGTTACGATGACGCGCGCGGCAATTTATTGATTTTATTATTAAAATTATTTTTTAAAATTAAAGTTGACAGCCGCCCTTTTATTGTTGTATGGTCTGCCGCGGTTTATTAGTAATTGAGAGTTTCTTTATTTTCAGACAAGGAGGCTTGTTAGTATGGCAACGATTAAAATCAATTCTCAGTATTTGAAAGAAATCAAAGAAGTTTGCGCTTCTTTCAATTACGAGAAAGGACAGCTTATCAATGTCCTTAAAAAGACTCAGGAAAAGATCGGTTACCTTCCGGCAGAAGTCCAGATGGTCATCGCGGAAGAGCTTAAAGTTCCGGTCGCAAAAGTTTACGGTGTAGTTTCATTCTACTCGTTCTTCACAATGGTTCCGAAGGGAAAACACCCGATTTCGATCTGCCTTGGAACGGCTTGCTACGTCAGAGGCGCAGAAGGCATCCTTCACGAAGTCGAAAGAATTCTTGGCATCAAGCCCGGCGAAGTTACCCCGGACGGTCTTTTCTCGCTTGACTGCCTCAGATGTGTCGGCGCATGCGGTCTCGCTCCGGTTATTTTGATCGGCGAAAAAGTTTATCCGCGCGTAACGCCGAATCAGGTTAAAGCAATCCTTGACGAATACAGAAAGTAGGAGGGTAAAATGGCAGTAAAATCACTTGCTGATCTCAAAAAAATGAGCTCGGAATTCAAAAACACCGTTTCTCTCAGAGAGAACGGAGACAATGTCGATTCCCTTATCCAGATCAAAGTCGCTATGGCTACATGCGGAATCGCAAGCGGCGCAAAAGAAGTTATGGATTTCTACCTTGAAGAACTCGACAAACAGGGGATCAAGGCGGTTGTAACCCAGACAGGCTGCATGGGATACTGCTATGCAGAACCGACGATCGAAGTTAAACTTCCCGGCAAAGATCCTATCGTTTTCGGTCATGTAAATGTCGAAAAAGCTAGCGAAATTCTTGAAAAATACATCAAGAACGGCGAGCTCGTAGAAGGTATCATCCCGGTTAATTACGAAACGGTTAAATAAGGGAGTTGAGAATGACACATTACAGATTTCATATTCTCTGCTGCGGCGGTACAGGCTGCAAAGCTTCGAACAGCGCAGGCATAGTAAGAAAATTCGAAGCAGTTCTTAAAGAAAAAAACATCAACGATGTACAGGTCATTACAACCGGTTGCTTCGGCTTCTGCGAAAAAGGCCCCATCGTTAAGATACTTCCCGACAACACGTTCTACGTTCAGGTTAAGGAAGATGATGTAGAGAACATCGTAAACGAGCACATCATCAAAGGAAGAAAAGTTGAAAGACTTCTCTACACAGACCCGAAATCGGAAGGTCACGTTTCCGACTCCAAACACATGGGTTTCTACAAAAAACAGATGAGAATCGCTCTTCGTAACTGCGGTTTCATCAACCCCGAAGACATTCGTGAATACATCGCAAGAGACGGCTACGCTGCACTCGGCAAAGTCCTTACCGAAATGACTCCGGAAGCTGCTATCGCTGAAATGGAGAAATCAGGTCTCCGCGGCAGAGGCGGCGCAGGTTTCCCGACCGGCACTAAATGGAAACTGGCAAGAACGCTGGTTCCGAATGCTGAACAGAAATACGTCATCTGCAACGCTGACGAAGGCGACCCGGGTGCATTCATGGACAGATCGATACTCGAAGGCGACCCGCACTCGATCATCGAAGCTATGGCTATCTGCGGATACTGCAACGGCGCAACGAAAGGTATCGTTTACATCCGAGCTGAATATCCGGTTGCAATCAGAAGACTCCAGATCGCTATCGAGCAGGCT
>JAGCUA010000029.1 GCA_017963125.1 bacterium | reverse complement strand
CTCGGTTCCTGTGGTCGGAGTGAAGCAGGTCCTTGCAGTGTAGATAGCCATACCGATTGCAAGCTCAGCAACAGCGTTTGCGTTTACGCCGGGAGTGTTCATAACGACGATACCTTTTTCTTTTGCAGCTGCACAGTCAACGTTGTCGAATCCTGCGCCGCCTCTGACAACGATCTTGAGTTCCGGAGCTGCGTCCATGATCTCTTTTGTGATTTTGTCGCTTCTGATAATGACTGCGTTTACATCTTTGATAGCTGCTTTGAGCTCGTCAACCGATGTGTACTTTTCAAGTTTGCGGACTTCGTAACCTGCTGCACCGCAGATTTCTTCGATTTTTGCAACAGCTTTTGCTGCAAAAGGTTTTTCGGTAGCAATAAGAACTTTTTTCATATCAACCTCCATAAGTGTTAAAGAAAAATAACGCGCTATCTAATATTTTAAAAACAGGTTTGTCAACTATATCAGCCGGAACAAAAATTTATTCTATTTTTTCGCTGACCTTTTCATTTACTTCGTTGTCGATCTCTGCACGATTCGAGGCAAAAAGATCGAAAAGAACGGGGTCAAGTTTGCCGTCTTCGACTTCTTTTTTAAGAATGGTTACGGCTATTTCCGGAGAAATCGCCTTTTTGTAAGGTCTGTCTTTTGCAGTCAGGGCGTCATAAATGTCGGCAATCGCCATAACACGTTCGATAATACCGAGCTCCTCAGCCTTTTTGTGGAAAGGATACCCGCTTCCGTCGAGTTTTTCATGGTGGGATGCAGCAACATTCGGCACAGCCTTGAGAGAAACCGGCCAGTCGATCGAATTGAGCAGTTCGTAGCTGTAAAGAACATGCTTTTCCATATCGGAACGTTCTTCCGTGGTTAACGTTCCTTTCTGGATGTTGAGGTATGCAAGTTCTTCCGCAGTTACCAGCTCTATCTTTTCGCCGTTCGCATCGACTATAATACTTGAAGCCTTTTCAATGAGTTTGTTTTCCTCCTCATCGTGGGGACGCGGAATGTCGAGCGAATCAAGCTTCGAAAGGAATTCTTCCGCAACAGCTTTTTCTTCGCTTCCTTCATTCATGAAAACTATGGCATACTTGATACGCCAGTGCATCGTTTTGAGCTCTTCAGGATAAAATCTGTGTTGTTTCATAAGAAGTTTTTCGCGGACTCCGACTTTGCCGTAATCATGCAGCAGAGAAGCTGTTTCGGCGACTTTCAGAGTGTTTTTGTCAACATTGTAGCACCTTGCGATCTCAGGTTTTTCAAGTGCCCGCTTAAGGATCGCCATAGTGTAAGCGGAGACGCGGATGCTGTGACCTTTAGTGATCGGATCCCGCTGTTCTATTGCTTTTACCGAAGAAATTATCATATTGTTGAGGAGCTTTTCCGTTTCAAGCAGCAGATTGTTGTTTTCGACCGAAACCGCCGCCAGAGTTGAAAGGCTTTTGAGCATTATCGTGTCGAAATCGCTGAACGGAACCGGCTCGTCCGACTCGCTGTCAAGCTTGTTTATAAGCTGGACCGCACCGACGACATCTCCCGTAGCAGTCTTCATCGGGACAGTGATTATCGAAACCGTTTTGTAGTTGAGTTTTCTGTCGAGATCGCTGTTGAAAGTGTACGGCGCGTCTTCCGGAATACTGTATGCGTCAGGAATATTCAGCGTTTCGCCTTTATCACAGACATAACCGACGAAGCTCCTTTTGTTGAAAGGGATCTCGCGTTTCTCGAAAACTTTTGAACCGAGACGGCTGTTCTGGCTTGAAACGAAGAATATTCTGTCGTGTTCCTCGTTCATCAGATATAATGTTCCTGCTTCCGCATTCGTCGCTTTGCGCAGGAAAGTGAGGATCTGGCCGTAAAGTTTGTTGGGCTCCTTTTCGACGCTGAGGCTTATGCCTATCTGCGCGTTTTCAAGGATCTTGTTGTATAAATCGATGGTTATATAGATAAAATCTAGAATGTATTCGAGGGAAAAACGGTCGAACTTTTCGCCGTCAACGACAAAGACGTGCGGGGCAAGCTGTTTGAATTCGCAGTCAAACGAAACGATAAGGACAGCTTTTGCGTTTTTGATAACGGGAAGTTCAGGCTGATAGTCGCGCATCGATATTATCAGGATGTAAGACTGATCATACGAACCGGAAAGTTTCGCCTCGATCTCGGCAAAAGTTTCGTAAACTACCGGCGTTCTGTTGTCAAAACGCTCGATTTTAAGAAACGACGGGATAAATATCAAATCTTCGTGTCCTGCCAAAACTGCCTCCCTAAAAACAAAAAAACTATTGATTATAGTGAAAGAAGAAAAAAGAGCAAAAGAAAAGATTCGCGCCCACGCCGTTACGTCGGCACGCCGTTTCGTCGTCACTACGACATGGCGCGACGGAACAAATCAAGAAAACTTCAGCACAATATTTTCCGGCAGAGGATCGAGTTTTCTCATTCTGACATTTGCCTGCGCCAGCATGAGTTTTGATGCTTTGACAGCGTCGGTATCGGCGTATTTGTCGGAAAGATAAACGATTTCGGAAATTCCCGACTGAATTATCGCTTTGGCGCACTCGTTGCACGGGAAAAGAGCGACGTAGATCGTGCAGCCGCGAAGATTCTGGATCGAGTTCAGGATCGCGTTGAGTTCGGCATGTACTACGAAAGGATATTTCGTATCGAGGTATTCCCCTTCCCGTTCCCACGGGAGCGAGTCGTCGCCGCAGCCTGCAGGAAAACCATTGTAACCTACCCCTACGATGCGGTGTTCGCTGTTCACTATGCAGGCTCCGACCTGCGTGTTAGGGTCTTTGGAACGCTGCGCGCTGAGCAGGGCGACCCCCATGAAGTACTGATCCCACGAGATGTAGTTTTCTCTTTTCGCCATGACTCCTCCGCTGAAAAAGGACAAAACCACGAAAAAACAAGCTGTTTTCGCATAAAAAAGGCAAAAAATCAAATCATGTTCAAAACTTCCGATTTGCTGCTTTGACATATTCGTGTTTTCTGTTAAAATCTATGGTTTTGTGTTTTTGAATTAGGAGATTGCGATGAAAAAATTTTTACTTTTGACTGTGATCCTCTTGGCGGCAATGACGGCGTTCGCCTACACGGGAACAACAATCGGCCCGAATGTTTCGCAGCTTAACGGCAAAGACCTGCAGTGGGAAGCCGGAAGTTTCGACTATTTCGTAATGTTCAAATCATTGATGAGCAACGAAAACAGAAACCTCTGTTCTGTTGACGGATCGGTCGGCTGCGATCTTGACGGCAACCCCGAACCCGACACCTGCCTTACGTCAAGCACTTTCCAGCTTACAAACCGTTACGTTCCCGAAGACGCATATGTCGAAGCGGCTTATCTTGTCTGGACGGCAAGTGTCGATCCGAACAACGTAAGTTTCACCGACAACACTGCTACTCTCAACTTCACTTCGGACGACGGTCAGATCAACCAGACGATCAACGTTGCTGCCGAAAGAGTCGGAATGCTCGGCACGGATTCGAATCCTGGCCAGCAGGATTTCACTTTTGAAGGAATAGCCATTGAACAAAGCGGCGCGATTTACGGCGGACACTACACCTACCGTGTCGATGTAACCGATTTTTTCAACCAGATCCATGCTCTCGGAAGAGATTTGGGTTATAAATCTGACGGTATGTCTCTCTACGGAAACTACACCGTAAGCGACGTAACATGCACGAACGATTCCGGCTACATTTCACAGGTTCAGGGCTACACCACATACAGTTCTACCGTAATGTGCGGCTGGTCGCTCATCACCGTTTACCGCTCGACAAAAGTCAGCGCGAAGATGGTTTACATCTACAACGGCTTCAGCCAGTATGCCGGTCAGTATGTCGATCTCGGCATTTCGGGCTTTGAATTCCCCGACAAACCTATCGTAAAAATGACTTTCGCAGTCCACGAAGGTGACCCGGGATTCGCTTATGCTTCGGGCTGCGGCTCAGGCCTGTTCGGTTCATCCTGTCCTCCGGAAGGTCTTCAGGTAACTGGTCAGACGACTCCTGCTGAGAGCACGGTCATCGTCCAGAACGAATGTAACCCTGCTAAATATCAGGATTCAGACGGAACGGCTTTCAACTATTCCGAAACATACAATTCGATCTCGAGTATCTACGGCTGGCAGGATACAGTCCCGACCTGCGCAGGCGGTGACCCGAACAATCCTGATCCCAACACCCTCGAATACACAATGGATGTCGACACGTTCCTGCTTGATGCAGAAACCAATCCGGTTTACGATGAGCAGTTCAAAAAAGGCGACACAAACATGTTCATAAGGATCGGTGCGAACAGAGACGTCATCTACACGAACTACATGGTCGTTTCTGTCGATACCAAAGCTCCGAGATACGATATCCCGATAAACCCTGTTACTCCTGACGGAAGGGAGAAAAACTACTGTTCATGCTCGGAACAGGCTGATTCGATCTGCTCTACCGCTCCTTTCTACTTCATGATCAAAGTCCAGAACTGGGGTGACGATCTTTCAACCAACGTAACAGTTCAGGATACGCTTTCTTCAAAAATCAGCTACGTTCCCGGCACGACCGAAATGTGCAACGAGTGGAAGAGCGACAATGTCTGCAAAAAATGGATACCGATCGAAGACAAAAACGGAGCTTTCCCGCTTGATACTCCCTATAAAGTCAGCGACATACTCAGCTACTGCGATCAGGCGCTGCAGACATGCGACGAAACGATCATGATCCGTTTCAAGGTTATGCCGAAAGAGAACCTCGCAAAGAACGAAGTCATTGAAAACACCGCTATAATCAGCGACGATTCAGGCAAACCTTACAAAACCAACACCTCTATCCCGCTCAGACTGACACTCGGCAACTGCCCGTCTCCGGCTGCATGCGAAAATCCCGACCTTACACCGTGCGGCGGCTATGGTGACGGCGGCGGCTGCGAAAAGAACGAAGACTGCGGCACAGGTAAAGTCTGCAAGGACGGAGCGTGCATCCTTGACGAATCGCTTTTTGCCGGCACTGCAAAAATCACGGTCGCAGAGGGCAAAAACTCGCCTGTCAGTGATTCCGCAATAATCATCCAGGCTCCGACCAGCGGCCTCGTCATGGGTCAGTTCTCGGTTATAGCTTCTACTGAAGAAAAGGACAAAAACTTCTCGTTCGATTCAGTCATCACGAGCGTTTACATCAAAGATCAGGCAACGACTCTGAACAATATCAGACTTGTTTACGACAAAAACGGAAACGGTCTTTTCGATGAAGGCGAAAATGTTGTCGCGGAATCGAATATCAATACAAAAACCGCGACATTCGCGCTGAAGAGCGAGTATGCGAACTATCCGGCAAACGAACTCCACCACTTCATCATAGTTGCGGATGCTTCATACCAGACTCCGGAATCAGTTCCGATAAATACAAGCTTCTACTTCTACATTGAAAACATCGAAGCGTTCAAGTTCAGTAACGTCAGCAGCGTAACTGCCGAAATGGACAAACAGCCGCTCCAGTTCGCAGAGTTCTCTCTCGAACCGACGACCGAAGCGTTTGTTTTCACAAAAGGCGGAACAGAACCGTCCATCCCCTCTCTTTCGAAAATCAACAAGGATCCGGTTGCAGTTCTTCAGATCAGAGCTAAATCGATCGCAAACAGCAACTCTGTCAAGAAGTTCACCGTCAAAACGACGACAAAATCGGTAAAATTCAAAGACGGTATCAAAAAACTCTCGCTTTACATAGACAGCAACAAAGATGCAGTTTATGAAAACGAACAGATGATCGCGACTGTCGTTCCGGAAGAAGTTTCGAACAGCATCGAATTCGTTCTCGACACTCCGCTTTCATTCGAGGCAAACGAAGAAAAAACACTTCTTATCGTAGCCGAATTCAACATCCCGAAAGATCAGATGGCACAGGTCGAAATATCCAAATCAAAATTCAAACTTTCTTCAGATATGGAGATCATCGGTCTTCCGATCAAATCGAAAGAGTTCAGCTACAAATGCGAAGAAGGCGACCTCACCTGCACTGACAGCGACGATGACGGCGGAAGCTGCGCAGTAACAGCTGTCGATGACAAAGACACAGGCATTTTCGCAGTTCTTGCAGCACTTCTCTTCGTTCTCGGATTTGCATTTTTCGCAAGGAAATCAAGCGCGGAATAATTCTGCACAGATCACGATCTACATCTTAAAGTTCTAATAATTTCTTGATTTTTCATTATACATTATCATAATAATTCCGTTATTTTTTCACCTGTTCAACGGAGGCCCGAATGAAAAGAATCCTTCTTCCGATCCTGATTTTTGCTCTGGTTTTCTCTATCGGCTGCGGCAGTTCAAAAAAAGACGGAACAGCCGTCATCGGCGACTCTGACTACGACACCGATGATGATGACATTACTGAAACAGATGAAAGCGGCGATGATGAAAGTGATACAGACGACAATGGCGAACATAATGCTGA
The DNA here is from genome assembly GCA_017963125.1 of bacterium. Lineage (GTDB taxonomy): Bacteria > UBP6 > UBA1177 > UBA1177 > UBA1177 > UBA1177. The sequence goes on along the minus strand of JAGCUA010000029.1, from coordinate 49,150 downwards.
TATAGATGACGATACCGATACTGATACGGCTTCCGAAGATCTGTGCAGTAAAAATCAATGCAAAAATATAGAAAACTCTACGGGAAAATGTATCCCGGGAGAAAACGACTATTCCTGCGAATGCAAGGAAAACTACACTTGGGAAGGATATGCATGGGAAGGAGCCCGCTGCAAAGCCGACCAGAGAAAGGAAAAATGCACGGGACTTCCCGAAAATGCCCAGTGGACCAAAGTTTCAGAAGTAACACAGACCTGGAACGGCGAAGAGTGGGAACCTTCCGCAACGGCCGTTTACAGTGAAGAAATATCTTACAACCGCTGCTATTTCAAATGTCTGCCTTCTTACGTATGGAACGGAGAAAAATGCGCCGATCCGTGCGAAACCGATCCCTGCAGAAATGTACCGAATTCCACCGGAATCTGCTTTAATTCGACAGCCGGCAGATATGTATGCGAATGCAGCGAAAATTACTGGTGGTGGGGAAAAAGACGCGGATGCACAGCACAGAAACCGGCTCTGGCAAACATCTGCACAGGGATGTACTCATGCAGTAACAACGGCGGTGAGACCGAGTGTCCTGCAGCAGACGATGAAGTCTTTTACGGTCAGGATGCTCAGTATGCAGAGCTCGGTTTCTGTTCTCCGAAAGATTTCACAGTAAATTCCGACTTTCCTGATGAACCAACTATTATAAGCAAAAACACAGGACTTGAATGGCAGCATCTGACGGAAAACGCACTATACACGTGGAATGAAGCTGTCGAGAAATGCGGGAATCTGAGTTATGCCGGGAAAAACGACTGGAGACTGCCGAAACTGCATGAACTCATCTCGATCTCGGCTGTTACTGATGCCGATATGGAGCAGAGCAAAATATATTTTCCTGTTCCCTCTGACGAAACCAATGCAAAAGTATGGGCAGCGGAACAGCATAATTTCAACAAACAGAATTCGTGGTGGCTGGCCCTTTTATACGGCAAGACTTCTTCATCTGCCTTCGTCAACCAGTCTCCCTTGGGAGCAATGTGCGTTCGCGGCGAGGAATCCCCTGCTCCGGTGTTTGAAGAACTCACTATACTAGGCGATGAAGTCCTTACTGATTCCGCAAGCGGGCTTATGTGGCAGAAAAATTACACAAACAAAGGGATGTCTACATGGAAAGAGGCGCTTTTCTACTGCGAAAACCTTGTTTATGCAGGATATTCAGACTGGAGACTGCCGAACAAGAACGAACTCGCTTCAATAGTTGACTATGGAAAAGACAGACCTGCAAGTGATTTTCCGATCGTGGAGATGCATGACACGCTCTACTTTCTTTCATCCACATCGCCTGGCGGTATGGTATATATAATCGATTTAGTCTTCGGCGAAGTAAAAACGATGTCTAAAGGAGAGGGCGATGTAATTCCTGAGCACTATGTACGCTGCGTAAGATCTGATGTCTGCGATGAAGGCTATTTTCTGAAAGGTTCCGAATGTGTCAAAAATCCGTGTACCCCGGAATCATGCAACATTTCCGGTTCAACAGGCGCATGCTTACCGGAAACAGAATCGGCCTACGAGTGCGGATGCGCCGAAGGATACGGCTGGAACGGCTCAAAATGCGTCAATCCGTGCGACAGTGATCCCTGTTCCGAAGTTGCAAACTCGGACAAAATCTGCACTCCGGTGAACGCAGCTGTTTACTACTGCGGATGCATTGAAGGATTCAGCTGGAATGACGGCGGATGCAGAGAAGTATCTAGCGCTCCGACACTCGGCAACATCTGTTCCGGGCAGCAGAGCTGTTACAGCATGGAAGATGTTATTCAGTGCCCGGCAGAGGGAAAAGATTTCTACGGTCAGGATGCTCAGTATGCGGCAAAAGGAAAATGCAAACAGCAAAGCCTAGTACTGAAAACTGTTTCAGGCGAGACCGTCGTCATCGACAAAAATACCGAATTGCAGTGGCAGCAGACGATTTCAAAAAAGGCTTACACTTGGAACGACGCCTTCGCCTACTGCGAAAACCTTGAATACGCCGGATTTTCCGACTGGAGAATGCCTGCACCTCAGGAAATAATGACAATCGGTCTCTACTCCGGTTCCAGTGCATCGGTCGACACGTGGTATTTTACGGATATCCCGGTATCCGGCAGCGGCAACTATCTGTGGACATCAGCATTTTACAAAAACGATCCCGAGAGAGTGTGGATATTCCATCCGAACAAAGGTTTCACCTACTACCTTGCTACAAAATCAAGCATTTACAATGTGATGTGTGTCCGCGGCAAAGGGCTTCCGGCAGCGAACTTTGAAATATCAAACGTAAGTGGAGACAGTATCGCAAAAGACACTTCCAGCGGTCTGGTATGGCAGAAGACCTACACAGAAATAAAAACATGGCAGGAAGCCCTCACCTACTGCGAAAACCTTGAATATGCAGGATTTTCCGACTGGAGACTACCGAATAAAAACGAACTGGCTTCGATCATAAGCTACGATTCCGACAACGGTTCATGGCCTCTCGACATGCCGTCAGACTACGGTTTCTGGACATCGACCACATTCTTTTCAAGCTCTATGACAAACGAACTGGCAGTAGTGATAGAAATCGACGGCAAACAGGGCTATATGCCGAAACACAACAAATTCTATCACTATCCGTACCATGTCCGCTGCGTGAGATAAACATCGATCATCATTGAGACGTGTCAGGTCACGTCTCTACAATATACATTTGATTTTTTAATATTTATCTCTATAATTCTCCGTTTTATTGTTTTTGGAGGGAAAAATGGCTGTTTATATCTGTCACAACTGCAAAAAATCGCTTGACGACGAACTTGAAGATATCCGCGGAAAAGTCGGCAGACAGGATGTGTGCCCGTTCTGCTACTCTGACCTTCACTGCTGCATGAACTGCCGCTTTCACGACGAGAATTACACTAACGAATGCCGTGAAGATTCGCGTTCCTTCATCCGTGAAAGAGATAAAGCCAATTTCTGTGCTTCGTTCGAATTCATCAAGAACGAAGGCGAAGACGGCAGCGAGGAAATCGAGGCAAAAACACAGCTTAGCGACCTTTTCAAATTTTAGTTTTCAATAAATCGGGAGTTCCGATATGTTCAAATACTTGTTCAAAAAGATTTTCGGCACTGAAAACGACCGTTTTTTGAAGTCTATCAGACCGACTATCGCAAAGATCAACAGTTACGAAGATTCTTTCAAATCACTTTCAGATGCGGATCTTGCGGCTAAAACAGCCGATTTCAAACAGAGGATAGCAAACGGCGAATCGCTTGATTCTGTACTTCCGGAGGCTTTTGCAGTCGTCCGCGAGGCGGGAAAACGCGTTCTCGGAATGAGACATTACGACGTTCAGCTCGTCGGCGGAATCGTTCTCCACAAAGGAAGGATCGCCGAAATGAAGACCGGTGAAGGTAAAACGCTCGTTGCTACTCTTCCGATGTATCTCAACGCTCTGGAAGGACGCGGTGCGCACCTTGTCACGGTCAATGACTACCTTGCTGCCCGCGACGCCGAATGGATGGGAAGGATCTACCGTTTCCTCGGTCTTTCGGTCGGCACGATCCTCAACGGAATGAACACAAAAGAGCGCAGAGTCGCATACAACAGCGACATAACCTACGGAACAAACAGCGAATTCGGTTTCGACTATCTGCGCGACAACATGAAATACGACATAAACAACTATGTCCAGCGCGATCTGCGTTATGCGATCGTCGACGAGGTCGACTCGATCCTTATCGATGAAGCGAGAACGCCGCTCATCATTTCAGGTCCGAGTGATGAAAGCACAGACCTTTACGTCCGTGTAAATTCAGTCGTCCGCACGCTTAAGGAAGACGAGCACTTCACGAAGGACGAAAAGGCGAAAAACGCGATTCTCACGCAGGAAGGTATCTACAGGCTTGAAAGTCTTCTCGGTGTAACGAACCTTTACGCACCGGAAAATCTTGAACTCGTCCACCACGTCCAGCAGGCTCTGAAGGCAAATTTCATGTTCCACCTCGATGTCGATTACGTTGTCAAGAACATCGACGGCGTCGACAAAGTCATGATCGTTGACGAGTTCACCGGCCGTCTTATGGAAGGAAGACGTTACAGCGACGGTCTGCATCAGGCTCTCGAAGCAAAGGAAGGTGTCAAGGTCGAGCGCGAAAACCAGACTCTGGCAACGATCACATACCAGAATTTCTTCAGAATGTACGACAAACTTTCGGGTATGACAGGAACAGCAGATACCGAAGCGCGCGAATTTGCCGAAATATATAACCTCGGTGTCACCGTAATTCCGACAAACAAGCCCGTCATCAGACAGGATATGCCGGATCAGATCTACAAAACACAGGTCGCAAAAGAAAATGCTGTCGTCAAAGCGATCCTCGAGAGAAACGCGAAAGGCCAGCCGGTTCTGGTAGGTACCGTTTCGGTCGAAAAATCGGAAAGACTGAGCAATCTTCTCACGAAACAAGGGATCAAGCACAACGTCCTCAACGCGAAATTCCACATGAAGGAAGCTGATGTAGTCGCTCAGGCCGGAAGAAAAGGAACGATCACGATCGCTACCAACATGGCAGGCCGTGGAACCGATATCGTGCTTGGAGGAAACCCCGAAAAATTAGCTTACGCCGAAGCAGAAGCAACAATGGAATTTGTCGATACCGAATCACCTGAATTTAAGGAAATCCTCGCGAAATACGAAAAGATCTGCGCCGAAGAAAAGAAGGAAGTCCTTGCTGCAGGCGGTCTCCACATCATCGGAACAGAGCGTCACGAATCAAGACGAATCGACAACCAGCTCAGAGGCCGAAGCGGCCGTCAGGGCGACCCGGGTTCATCGAGATTCTACCTCAGTCTCGAAGATGATCTCATGCGTATTTTCGGCAGCGAAAGACTTTCGACCGTAATGTCGAGACTCGGTCTTGAAGACGATCAGCCGATCGAGCACAAACTCATCTCGAAATCGATCGAAAATGCTCAGAAAAAGGTCGAAGCGCACAACTTCAGCATCCGTAAAAACGTCCTCGAATACGATGACGTAATGAACCAGCAGAGAAAGACGATCTACTCACTTCGCCGCAGCATCCTGACGGGCGGAGAAGCGAACAAACAGGTCATCTATTCGATGATAGAAGATATCATCAACACAAATCTCAACAACATAATCCCAGAAAAATCGACTCCTGACAGCTGGGATTACGCGATGGTCAAGGATTTCCTCGCAGGAGTTCTCGCATACAACGAAGATATGCGCGCCCAGCTCGACGAAAATATGTTCTCCGACATCATCAACCCGAACAACTACATCGGGCACAAAAACGAAGCCGCGATGCAGATCATGGCGCAGAAATGCTACGATTTCCTGCTTGAACAGTACGACAAGAAAATGGCACAGTACGACAATGAACTCAGCAACGAAATCGAGCGCCACATCGTTCTCGAAGTTCTCGACATCTTCTGGAGACGTCATCTTCTCAGCATGGACCATCTCCGCGAAGGCATCGGACTGCGCGGCTACGGCCAGAAAAACCCGAAACTCGAGTACAAACGCGAAGGTTTCGCGATGTTCCAGGATATGATGTTCAACATCTACACAGAATCGGTAAAACGCCTGTTCTCAGTTCAGGTAGTAACTCAGGAAGCGGTCGAAAAATTCGAGCAGAAAGAGCAGAAAAAAGAAGCTGAAGTCCAGAAAAACACAACTGCCCCGACGATCGAAAAAGAACCGGTCAAACGCACTGCTCCTAAAGTCGGCAGAAACGATCCGTGTCCCTGCGGAAGCGGCAAGAAATTCAAACAGTGCTGCATGGGCAAAGGAATCTACGACTAAAACTCCTTTTCCCTCGCCACCACAATCAGGTGATCAATCCAAAGGCAAAAAAAAGCCCCTCCGGAGAGGGGCTGAAAATCAAAAATTCACGAAACTAATTTTCGTATTCATTGTGCGGAACGTCGGTGTTCGGATCAGCGAGATCGAAGATTTCGCCTTTGTCTGCTCTTTCAAGCAGAGTTTCACAGTCCATTGAGTCATCAACTTTTATCATCTGAAAAACTGTCTTTTCGGTATTCGTGACAGTCGTTTTCTGCATAGAGAGAGTCTTGTTCGGCGTGTCAGGGTGAGAGAACTGATCTTCCCACCACTCGATATTGCCTTCTATCCTGCCCTCTGCGACCAGTTTTCCTGTAACTATGTGGCTCAGCCTCTGGACATAGTACATATCTCCGTTTGCGAAGCCGTTGAAACCTACCGTAAAAGCAGGATGTCCGTCTTCATCGTGATCAAAGATCCTCGGATCGTTTTTGTCTGTGACCATAGGTTCTGTCGAAGGATCTTCCATCTTTGCACCGCGCAGTTCGTAGTCTTTGTTGAGTCTGAAAGTGTATCCGCCGTCAGCTTTTCCGATCTCAAGATACGGCACGTTCTCCTGTCCCGGTATATCTTTCGGTTTCCAGTGGAAGAAAACAGTGTTCAGTTTGGAAAAAGGCTCGTTGAAATGGACTACGCCGAATGTCAGAGCATTGTCTCCTGTCCGGTTGTCGGTGCGGCAGATACGGTTGCCTTTTTTGAAAAAATCAAATTCACCCTTTTCGTTTTTTCTGATCTCAACAACGAGGTAACGCATTGTTACGCTCGGGACATTTTTTGCCACGGCTGCACTTGACTGTGATCTGAAAATGATCTTCTGCGCCCATGTCCCGGCAAAATTCGATTCGATCTCCTCTTCAGTGACGGGATCTTCAGAAACATTTTCACCGGGGGTCTCAGTTTCATCACTATCAGGCGTTTCAGTCACTTCTTCAGCTTCGTCCGGCTCCTCGTTTCCGTTGTCAGGAACAGTTGTCTCTTCATCAGGAACGGCAGCTTCATCATTTTTTTCACCGGTTTCATCACCGCTTGCTTCAGCATTACCGTCATCAGAGCCATTTTCTGTTTCCTTTCCGCCTTCGTTACCGCCGCATGAAATAGAGAATGTCAAAAAACAAAATACAAAACCCAAGATCAAAAACTTTTTCATTCAAATCTCCATAATGAATTGTAAAAAAAGCCCCTCTCAGAGGGGCTGAAGTTAGAAAATCAACGGATCAGTTGACTCCTACTGCATCTCCTGCATTCGGGTCAACAAGGTCGAAAACCGTGTCAAGCTGATTGACCAGCGTATCGCAGTCCATCGAGTCAGAAACTTTTCTGAACTGGAATATTGATTTGTCTTTGAGCGTGGTTGTGTTTTTCGGAGCTTTCAATGTTGCATTGGTAGCATCTACCAAAAACTGCTCGTCACTCCAGTCAACATTTCCTTCAATTTTGTCTTCAGCAACCATTTTGCCTTCAAATACATGCCACAGTCTCTGGACATAGTACATGGTACCGGTCGAAAGAGAAGTCTTGCCTTTAATGCCGAGCGTAAATGCGTCTTTACCGTCTTCGTCATGGTCGAAGATCCTTGAATCGGTCTTTTCATCAATCATATTTTCGGTCGCCGGGTTGTCCATGCGTGCACCGCGGAGTTCCCAGTCTTTGTTGAGTTTGAAAGAAATCTCTTCGCCGTTTTCTGCAACTTCTACATAAGGAGTATCTTCCTGACCGGCGATGTCAGCAGGTTTCCAATGGAAGAAGACGGTATTGAACTTCGATTCGTTGAAAAGGACATTACTTGCGGAAGTAGCGTTCTTTTCTCCGGTCCTGTTGTCCGTTCTGCAAAGTTTGTTGTCAACCTTGTTCATATCAAGCTGTCCTTTTTCGTTGACATAGAAATCAGCAATAAAATATCTGGTCGTGATACTAGGAGCAGGTATACCGAGAGCTACTGAATTAGAATGGAGAATGACTTCTGCCGCCCATCTGCCGACAAATTTTTTATAAAGCGGATTTTCGTTATCAGGATCGGTCGGATCATCGGTCGGATCATCGGTCGGGTCATCAGTCGGATCATCGGTCGGGTCGTCAGTCGGATCATCGGTCGGGTCATCAGTCGGATCATCGGTCGGGTCGTCAGTCGGATCATCGGTCGGATCATCTGTCGGTTCTGTGTCTGCTGCGGTGTCGGGATTCTCTTCGGTATCGGTATCTGTAACCGTGTCAGTGTCATCGGCTTTTTCCGGTTTTTTGCTGTCGCCGCCGCATGAAACAAAGAAAAGTGTTGCACAGACTGCAACGATCGAAATCATGAATTTTTTCATTTTTTCCTCCAAAAAAAATTGTCAAATCACCATATGACTTCTGCTGAAATACCTATGTTCAAAAGAAATCCTTCGCTTGTCCAGCCCGGAAAACCTGGGTTGTTGGTCTGCATTTCCTTTTTTATGGTTGCCACATCCTCAGATGAAAGTTCGGAACCGTAATATCCGGCTTCATCGTCAGGAACTTCGTCAACCAGTCCGCCGTCTTTCATAGCGCGTTCAAGATCCTTCTCTTCAGTCCTGCTGAGAAGCCACTGCAGAGAACCGCTTATTCCGGCACCGATCTTGACCTGATCAGTAATTCCGAAATATTCGTGGTATCCGAGAGAGAAGCCGAACCTGTCGTTGTCGACATAGTTTTCTCTGCCCGTCTGAGCAGGAACGGGACTCGGAACATAAGTGAAGCCGAATGCGGCTCTGCGTTCAGGATGTCTCATAAGCAGACCTGCCGTTGCGGAGAATGTATCACTCCATTTATCATAAGGTTTTTCGCCGTGCCGGTTGATGTAAGTCGACCACCTTGACCATTCGAATCCGGCCATGGGAGTAAGTATGTAGTCGTTTGCTATCTTGAAATCATAGTAGGTGCCGATCGAAAGTTTTATAGGCTGATAACCTGCCGTCATCGAGGATTCGGCCTTGAGATATTTTTGACCTTCCGGATAGAGATAGTCAAGACCTAAGACCTGCATCTCATTGTTGAGTTTGACGATACCTGTGTTCGTCGGGAAGTGGAAAGTCCCGGTGAGATGCCATCCTGCGACCGGGTTTGCCACGAATGAGAAGTAGGGCATAACCGAAGCGCCGACATTCATCTTTGCATTGATGAGCTGCTGGGAAGGGTTCGAAGCATTCGGAACAAAAACGCGGTTCTGAGTTTTTGTATAAGTCGAGATCGCAAGTCCGGCACCGATCCTGAAGTAACGGCCGAATCTTCCGGCAAGAGCGAGTGCCGCGCTGAACTGTTTGAGTCTGTCACCGTAAAGCTCGAACTGAAGGCTGTTTGAAAAATACTGTTCTCTTTCATCGTTGAAAAAAGGCTCCTGAGTCTGGATCCCCGAAATCGGAAGAAGTGCATAAACACCGACAGCGAGCTGTCCTCCTATTTTTTCAAGACTTTTCTTCGCTATGTTTTTAACTGCTCCGAGCATGATGACGCCGTCGAATGAGTCGTAATCGGCTGAGCCGCGCCTGTTTATCAGGTCGGCTGTGGGCAGAGGCGCATTGTAGCCTTCGATCCCGGTTCCCATGTTCGAAGTTTCAAAATCATGGATATAAGATCCAATATCGTATCCGTCAGGACGCAAGCCGTGTTTTATCGACTTGTTCTGGATCGTCATTCCGAAACCGATCTTGAAGGAGTCGTCAAGAGTCGCCAGATCTGCCGGATTGAAATACGCCGCCTCGGCACCTGTCGAAATTATTCGCGAAGTGAAAGGATGGACTGAATCCTGCGCTCCTACAAGCTCAAGGACCGAAGATGCCAAAAGATTTGCCGAAAAAAACACAGCAAAAACAACGGATAAGAATTTTTTCAAAAACATTTTATCACCATCAATATAAAAACAACTTAATTTCAACAAACAATGAGACTTCAAAACAAGTCTCAGGTTACATCATCCCCAAATATTTCATGGCCTTTTTTATGTCCTCCCAGACAGGCCGTTTGAATGACTCGTTCCTGAGGAGAGCACTCGGATGATATGTAACAAAAACCTTTATTCCTTCGTATTCGTAGGTCGCCTCGCGCGCTTTCGTCATTGACCCGTCGATGCCAAGCAGATTTTTCATCGCAACTTTACCGAGTAAAATCAACACTTTAGGATTGACGATTTTGATCTGTTCCTTCAAAAAACCGATGCAGCACTGAGCCTCGTCGGGCATCGGATCGCGGTTTGCCGGAGGACGGCACTTTACGATATTGGCGATATAAACCTGACTGCGCGGAATTTTCATCCCGTTTTCGATGATTTTCGTCAGAAGCTGCCCTGCTTTTCCGACAAAAGGTCTGCCTGACAGATCCTCGTCTTCGCCCGGTCCTTCGCCAATAAACATGATGTCGGCATCCGGATTGCCTTCGCCAAAAACCATATTTGTCCGCTTTGCAGCAAGGCGGCACGCTTCGCATCTTCCGGCTCTTATGCGCACTTTTTCAAGCGGCGGCAGAGACTCGTCAATAGCTTCTTCCGCTTTTTTCGCAGCCGGCTGAACCGAAGTCTGAGCCGAAATTATTCCGGCATTCATGAAAGCCCTGGTGATCTCTTCAGAAACAGATGAATTTATCTCTTCCGAAAATTTAGCGTCAAAAGTGAAAGGCTGGAGCTGCTGCTGCCAGAGCAGCCAGGCTTCGAGTGAATCGGGAGAAAGTGAAGGAATCAATCTTTTTCTCTGCCGTATCTGATAATAAACAAATTATCTTCGATAGCGTTTGCAGCCTCTTCGCGGACTTTCGGATCGGCTTCTTCGCTTACAAGTTTTTTAAGGTATTCCTGGACCGATTTGTCGCCGATCTTCGCAATCGACTGGATTCCTATCGACTTTGCAAGGATCGATTTTTCGCGGACGATGAAGTCGTAAAGCGGTTTCGCGCCGCCGGCATTTCCGAGCTGGCCGATCGACATTGCTGCCGTAGTTCTGATCTCTTCTTTCGAATCTTCGTTAAGGACCTGAATGAGGAAAGGAAGCGATTCTGCGAACTGATAAGTTCCGACAACCGAAAGGATCGTCTTTTTCCAGTAGGAATCGCTGCTTTTATTGAAAAGACCGATGAGCGATTCAGCAACGCTTTTCGATTTTACTCTGTTGAAATAGTTGTTGAACTCAAGTTTTCTTTCGGAAACTCTTTCGTTCGTCGCAGCTTTAAGAACAAGTTCGACAAGGTCTGCGCCGTCGTATTCCGCAATGATCGCAAGAACTTTTGCAAGCCAGTCGGCATCACCGCTGTCAAGCTGCGAAGAGATGAGTCTTATCGTGTCGGGAGAATCGATCTCGATGAGCGCTCTGACAAAGACCTCTTTGTTCGTTGCCGGTTTCTGATACGGGAAGCACTCGCTCGAAGACGGAGCGTAAAGGCTGATTTTGTTAAGCATTCTGCCGATTACCGGAACACTCTGCTTCGAGTAGAGATTCATTGCCGCATATCCGAAAGCGGTCTGGTTGTCCGCATTGAAACCTTCAGCCTTGGTAAGAATATTCTGATTGAAGTAAAGCTCGCCTTTGATCTCGCCGGAGAATTTGACTGCAAGGCAGGAAAGCGTGTCAGTTCCTGCAATGAAAGAGTTGTATTTTTCATCGTCGATCGAAAGTCCGCCGAGTTTCGCAACAGCAAGCGCCGTGCGGAGAGAAGCGGCATCCTTTTTCTCGATGAACTCGTTCATAAGCTGGTCAAAAGTCTCTTTCGTCGAGTCGTTCTGCATATTGTCGGATTTTTCACGGATCGCCTTGATAGCAACTTCAAGAAGCCTTTCGTCAAAGAACTGCCAGAAGTTGATCAAATAAGGCGTATTGAACGAGAAGTTGGCCTTATTGTCTCTCGAAACCGGGATCGTGATGCTGTTTTCCAGCAGTTTGTAGTCTTTCGCTCCTTTCTTGAGGATGAAAACATATGCATCACCTTTCTTGTAGGCGTCTCTTTTGTAGCGGAGCCTGATTTTTTCATTGTCGAGCCCGCTGATCTCGATATCACCGGAAGCATCGCCGGCATAAACTTTGTCGACAGATACTTTCGCCTTTGTTTTTCCGCCCTGGATATACTTTCCGAGGATGATCGTGTCTGCCGTTTCGACAGATTTGACAAAATCCTCATCTTTCAGCTGAACTTTATCGTCGAGAACCGACTGCCCGAAAAGCGAAGAACTGAAAAAAATAACTAATAAAAATACCACTTTAAACATAACAACCCCCTTTTTTAGGTAAGAACAAAACAATAATCCTTTATACTTATACAATAAAAAGGAATTTGTCAACAAAAAGAAAACGGAGACTATATAGTGTAAGTGTATTTGAAATCTATCTGACCGTCATAGAACTGCGGGAAAGGACGCGACTTTATCGCATCGAGGATGCAGTCTCCGAACAGCGATGACTGGTATTTCTCGGTCGTGAAGTATGCGTCGAGAACGACTCCGCTGCCTGCAACACGGACCATAAGTTCCATCGTTCCCATCATATTGCGGTCGCCCTGTTCGTATCTGCTCTGATAGCACTGCGTGATGTCCGGAAGGAACTTGTTCATGTGCGAAGTTACGTGTTTGGCCTCGAGAGTCGCCGGAAGATAGTCTTCTCTGCCTGCCCACGCCTTCTGAAGCGTTTCAAGATCCGGAGGAGTCGTTACGAACTGCGTGTCCGCCGGTTTAGCCGGTCTTTTTATCAGATCACCTTCGACCTTTGCCTGGCGCGCAATGAGATCAACAATGCTCTTGAATTTGCGCTCTTCCGCATAACCGCGTGCCGTTTTACTTGTTTTGAAATGGATCTTGTTGATGTCGGCTCTGAACTCAAGCAGAGTTTTTACAACTTTTTCGTGACCGTTCATGCTTGCAAACATAAGCGCGCTGACGCCGTCGACCGTGACATCGTTGATCTTCGCGTTGTTGTAAAGCAAGAATCTGACCATTTCGTCGTGGCCGTATCTTGCAGCATCCATGAGCGGAGTCTCTTTGTATCTGTCGGAATTGTTGACCGCAGCGCCTTTTTCAACGAGGAACTTGACGACTTCGAGGTTGCCTTTTTTGGCAGCCCACGAAAGCGGGGTCTCGTCGCGGTAGCCGTCCATTACGTCAACGTAAGCCTGTTTTGCGACCAGCTTTTTCACGAGTTCGAGATTTCCGTGCCATGCGGCCCAGTGAAGAGGATAAACGCCGCTCTTGTTTTTGGAATTGACATCGGCACCGGTTGCAAGAAATTTTTCGACAAGCGCTGTGTCGTTAAGTCTGGCAGCTTCCACAAAAGCATCGGGATCATTGGAAACTTTGACGTTTTTCGAAGAAGACGAAGCCTTCTTTTCAGTTTTTGCCGGAGCGCTTTTCTGCGGTTCGCCATCCGGTTTGGTGTCGGAAGTCCCGCACGATACAAAAGCAACGAGAACAAGCAAAAAAAGTAAACGAACGATTTTCATAACTCCTCCTATTTATTGTCGGACAATTCTTCAGAAACAACAAGTTCCATTCTCTTTTTTATAAATTCGGCGTTCTGTCTGTCGCCGTGTTTTTCAAAGTATGAAAGCTGGAGAGCCAGATATTTCAGAACAGCTTTTTTCCAGCCCTCTTTCGAAGCCGCATTTACGGCTATCCCTGCCGTTTCCGCATTATAGCAGCCGTTTTTCACAAGAAACGAAGCCTTTATCAGGACAGCAGTCGGATCTTTTTCGGAAGACAGAGCTGAATTTGCCTTTTCGACACTGCAGTTATCCAAAATGCCGGCAGTATCGCGGTATTTTTCGGGAATATCCTCCGCATTGCGTACTTTGCCTGAAACAAAATTGTAGTAGGCTATATTGTCCTTGTTTTTCAGAAGCGGAAGCATCTCCGCAGCTTCGCGGCATTCCGAATATTCGAGGAGCGCGAACTCTGTGATGCACTTTGTCAGATAAGCCTTCACTATCTCGTCCGGATCGACAGTCATTCTAAAATCCTCGAGCATTTTGTCGAAGTATTTCGAGGCGTAGCTTTCGTTGCCGATAAAACTGCTTTCAATGAAATTCACAGTATCGGCCGCAGCATTCTGCTTCCAAGTCGGGATATGCCCGGCACCGCATGAAACCAGAATAAAAAGCGATAAAACAGAGAGAAGGACTTTCATCACGGCAGCTTTATCTCCTTGTCCTGAGTGGTCGGAAGCACTTTACGGACATCTTTGACCATCGAATTTACCGAGTTGATTATCGAATCGAGATCCTTCCTGAGGACATCCATATCTTTCGTTCCTTCCTGAAGGTTCTCGCCGGATTTGATGAGAGATGCGATCAGAATGTCGAGATCTGCCATTTTTTTATTCACATCCTCGACTATCAGATTGACTTTGGAAAGCGTTCCTTCGTCGCCGAGGATCTGGTCGTCGGCCTTGACGAGCGTCTTGTTCGCGTTGCTTACGAGAGTTTCGATCTCGCCGAGAGAGTTGTTGAGGTGCGTGACTCCTTCGCGGAACTGTGCCGCAGCTGCCTTGTCGCCTGCCATCATCTCGATTATACCGCGTTTTTGTGCCAGATCACCGGTGATCTTCTCAACATGAACAAGCGTTTTGTTGAGGTGGCTCTCCTCGTCGGTAAGTTTTTTAAGATTCGTCGCGATTTCGTCGATTTTTTCGACCATCGGCTGAAGTTTTTTGATGACTTCGTTGATATCATCGACCATTTTAGTCTCGAAAATATAGTTGCGGTCAGCCGGAGTCTCGCTGAGATTCGGTGTCGTCACGATGAATCTCGAAGAACCGATAAGCGGCCTTTCGAGAGTGAAAACCGAGCTTTTATTGATGCGCGATGCATGTTCTTCAGGCACTTTGACAAGAACTACGACCGTTCCTCTGTTGTCGAGCTCGAACCTTTCGACTTTTCCGATCTCGAAACCGGAAAAAAGAAGCGGCATCCCCTCGGTGATCCCCTCGCCTGTGGATGATGAGAGAGTGAAATAGAGGTGGTTCGTGAAAACGTTTTTCCTGATGAGGATAAATACAACGAAAGCTACGATCATAAAAACCGAAAGAAGCAGGAACAAACCGACTCTGAAATTCGCGGAACTCTTCAAAACACACCCACTCGACAAAAATCAAAACAAAAAAACCGGAGTATTATAAGGATGGAAGAAATTAAGTAAATTTTTATCTTTGAAAAAGAACGGCGGCGAATCTTTTTTTGTTTTACCACCGGAGTCATTTCTTGCTAAAAAAATTTTTTGTGCTACACTCTGCCGCTTGTTTTTTTGTTGACCTTTAAAAATGGAGATAGATGTGACAGTTAACACATTGAATTTATTAGGCAAATTATTGATAACGCAGGAAGCTGCCCAGCAGGGCGGAGCTATGGGAATTTTAAACATGCTTCTGCCGTTTATCCTTATTTTCGGAATTTTTTACTTTCTCGTCATTCTTCCGCAGAGAAAGCAGATGAAAAAACACAATGAAATGCTGAATCAGCTTAAAAAAGGCGATACGGTTATGATGAGCAACGGTTTTCAGGGCCGCATTGCAGAGGTCAAAGACAACGAACTCAAAGTCGAGATCTGCTCAAACCCGAAAGTCGTCGTCACCGTACAGAAATCAGTCGTTTCAAGCGTTGTAGCGAAAGGAACTGAAGAGTAAAAACATATAAAAGGAGATTGGTTGTTATGGAAAGAAACTGGTTGGCAAGAGCGATTTTTGTTCTTGTTGTTATTGCCGCAGCCGCAGTCGCGCTCATTCCGACTTTCATCGACACGGAAGCAAATCCGTGGGCGGAGAAAATCAACAGCGGGCTCAGTCTCGGCCTTGATCTTAAAGGCGGTATCCACTTCGTTCTCAGCGTAGACACCGAAAAGGCTGCTACCGACAGGCTCGACCGCAGAACGGACGAGATCAGAATCAGACTTGACGAGGAGAAAATTCCTTACGAAACGGTTAAAGTCCTTCCCGAAAGCTACGCTATCGAAGTAACGCTTGCTGACGGCGCGAACAAAGACCTTTTCAGAGACAAGGTCATCGACTACTTCGGCGACCTCAAAAAGACCGGAAGTTCCGGAAATTCCTACACTCTCACGATGAGAGACGAATACGTTCAGCAGCTCAAGACGAATGCTGTTGACCAGACGCTCGAGACGCTCCGTTCGAGAATCGACGAACTCGGCCTCAAAGAGCCCATCGTTACGAAACAGGGCGAAAACTCGATCCTTGTACAGCTTCCCGGCTACAAAGATGTCGAGAGAGCAAGAAGCATCATCGGTCAGACGGCTCAGCTTGAGTTCAAGATCGTTGCTGAAGACAAAGATCCGCTCGGTGAGT
This sequence comes from bacterium, assembly GCA_017963125.1. Classification (GTDB taxonomy): domain Bacteria; phylum UBP6; class UBA1177; order UBA1177; family UBA1177; genus UBA1177. Next base: position 32,996 of record JAGCUA010000029.1, on the reverse strand, counting down.
ATCAGGGCGAAGTTCCGGAAGGGATCACGCTTGTTACAGGCAGAGGTTCGAACGCTGAAGGCGCAGTTTTCACTTACAAATATGCGACATCAAAAGACCGCACGAAACTCCGCGAGTTCCTGAAAGACAAAGCTCCGGAAGGGACCGAATTCCTTCTTGAAGAGACCGATTTGGCTGACGGAACGAAAGAGTATATGTCATGGCTGCTTTACCGTCAGGCTTACATCACGGGTGACATGCTCACCGACGCGAGAGTTTCGATCGACCAGCAGAAGAACAGACCGTATGTCAGCATGAACTTTGATAAAGTCGGCGCAGAGATCTTTGCAGACGTAACGGGTAAAAACATCAAACGCAAAATGGCGATCATCCTTGACGAGAAAGTCAACAGCGCACCTGTTATCCAGTCCAGGATCGAAGGCGGCAGCGCAATGATCACCCTCGGCGGAAACGGCGATTACAACTCGATCTTCGAGGAAGCAAAAGACCTTGCACTCGTTCTTAGAGCTGGTTCGCTTCCTGCTCCGGTAACATTCGAAGAAAACAGAACGGTTGGTCCGAGCCTTGGTCAGGACTCCATCGAAAAAGGTAAAGTCGCAGTCTCTGTCGGCTTTGCAGTTGTCGTTGTCTTCATGTTCCTTTACTACGGTTTTGCAGGACTTATCGCTGACCTCGCCCTTTTCCTCAACCTTCTTTTCATCATGGGTGCGATGGCGACATTCGGCGCAACGCTTACCTTCCCCGGCATCGCAGGTATCCTTCTTACGGTCGGTATGGCAGTTGACGCGAACGTTATTATTTTCGAACGTATCAAAGAGGAGCTCAGGACCGGAAAGGCTCTTGAAGCTTCGATCGAAAGCGGTTTCAACAAGGCATGGTCGGCAATTTTCGACGCCAACCTCACAACTGCGATAACATCTTTCGTTCTCTGGGAGTTCGGTACCGGCGCGATCAAAGGTTTCGCAATCACGCTTCTCATCGGTATCTGCTCGAGTATGTTCACCGCGATTTTCGTGGCGAGAGTTGTTTTCAACTATTTCCTGAAAGCACACATCAAGATGTTTTCACACGTTAAATAAGGGAGTTGAAGATGAAATTAAATGAACTCAAAATAGATTTTATCGGCAAATCAAAAATATTGTTCCCGGTTTCGTGCGTTTTAGTCGCGATTTCGATCCTTCTTGTCATTTTCAAGAGTTTCAACTTCGGTATCGACTTTGCCGGCGGAACCGAGATCCAGATCAAGGCTGACGGCGTAACACAGCAGCAGGTCAGAGAAGTTATGGGCCAGTTCGGAGCAAACGACATCCAGCAGTTCGAAGGCAAGCAGAACGAATACTTAGTGCGCTTCAAAAACATTTCGATGGTTGACGATGCGACGATCAATGCTTTCCTCGATGCTGCAAAAGCAAAGTTCAGTGATGCGAAAATGCTCAAGACCCACTTTGATTCGCAGGTAGGCGACAGAGTCGAGATCTGGTTCGACAAAGAGATCCCCGAAGCTGACATCAATGCGCTTATTGCAGAGACCAAGCTTCCGGTTATCGAAAAGGATGCGATCAAATACAACAAAGTCGGCGACAGACACATCTACAAACTTATGCTCAAAGGTATGACGAACGAAATCGTCAATGCGATCGACAACATCAATAAAGAAGCGAAAGCAGACCTCGTAAGAGTCGAACTTGTCGGCCCGAAAGTCGGCCAGCAGTTGAAACTTTCCGCGATCATGGCGGTTTTCTATGCTCTTATCGCGATCCTTGTCTACATCGCGTTCAGATTCAACTTCATGTTCGCTCCGGGCGCTGTTCTCGCTCTTTTCCACGACGTCATGATCGCCCTCGGAATCTGGTCGCTTTTCGGATTCTCGTTTGACCTCACCGTCGTTGCGGCGCTTCTTACGATTGTCGGTTACTCGATCAACGATACGATCGTCATTTTCGACAGAATCAGGGAAAACATGAAGGACCCGTCCAAAGGCGCAACTCTTGCCGACAAGATGAACACAAGCCTCAACGAGACACTGCAGAGAACTTTCCTCACTTCGATCACGACTCTTTTCTCAGTCCTCGCGCTTCTCATTTTCGGCGGCGAAATCATTTCGGGTTTTGCAGGCGTTATGTGCATCGGTGTTGTTGTCGGTACCTATTCTTCGCTCTTCATCGCTTCTCCGATCACGCTTTACATTGAAAGATACATGAACAAAAGAAGAGGAACAGCAGCCTAAATGAAGCCTAAATGGCAAATACTCAATCCTGATCCGGGCAAAATCGATACTTTAAGCAAGACGCTCGGTATTTCCAAGACTGTTGCGACTGTCCTCGTAAACCGCAGTATCGACAATGTCGAAACTGCGAGCATGTTCCTTCAGGCGAAAATCAAATCGCTTCCCGATCCGTTCCTTCTGAAAGATGCTGAAAAGGCTGCCGGAATCATAATCGACTACATCAAAAACAAGAAAAAGATAGTGATTTACGGCGATTACGATGTCGACGGTATCACTTCGACTTTGATTATGTACCAGTTCCTTTCGCATCTTGGTGCAAGCGTTGACCACTACATTCCGCACAGACTTGAAGACGGTTACGGGCTCAACACCTACACTTTGGAAGAGATCGCGACAAACGGCGGCGAGCTTGTTATCACGGTCGACTGCGGAATTACAAGTGTCGATGAAGTAAAATACGCCAAAGATCTTGGTCTTGCGACGATAATCATCGACCATCACCATGTCGGCGAAACAGTCCCGCCGGCTATCGCGATCGTCAATCCGCACCAGCCGGACTGCCAGTATCCGTTCAAGGAAATGGCGGCTGTCGGTGTTGCTTTCTCGTTCCTTATGGTTTTCAAGAAAATAGTCGAAAAAGACGGATTTTTCACGGGAACGCTTCCGAATCTTGTCGAATATCTTGATATCGTTGCTTTGGGAACGGTTGCAGACATGGTTCCGCTCCTTGAATCGAACAGGATTTTCGTCAAGTACGGCCTTATGCAGATGCAGAAAAACCAGCGTCCGGGACTTCTCGCGCTGGCGAATATCTGTGGTTTGAAATCGCTCAAAGAGATCACTCCTTCGGTCATAAGCTACAAAATGGCTCCGCGTCTCAATGCGGCCGGCAGGATCGGAAACGCGATAAAAGGTCTTGAACTTATCGAAAGCACTGATTACGAAGCGGCGCTGAAGATGGCGGAAGAGCTTAATTTAACTAATGAATACCGTCAGCAGCTCGAAGCCGAGATTTTTGATCAGGCTTTAGCGAAAGTCGAAAACAGCGATATTATTCAAAAGCGAAATTCGATAGTTTTATATTCCGAAAAATGGCATCCCGGCGTTATCGGAATCGTCGCGTCGCGCCTGGTTGAGAAGTTCTACAAACCGACGATCATGATCTCTGTCGAAGACGGGATCGGTCGCGGCAGCGTAAGAAGCATTCCGCAGCTCCATATCTACAAAGTTCTGGAGAGACTGAGCAACTATTTGGTTCAGTACGGCGGTCACAAATACGCGGCAGGACTCACGATCCAGGAATCAAAAATAGCTGAATTTATTGATAAATTTGATGAGATTGTCGCAGAAGAGCTTGAAGAGGAAGTCGGCGGTCAGATGACTGAAATCGATGCGGAACTTCAGCTTAAAGAGCTTGTTCCCGACCTCGTCGTCGCCCTTTCGAAGCTTGAACCTTTCGGAATCAACAACCCCGAACCCAATTTCATCGCGAGAAACGTCAAGATCCTGAAGCAGAGCATCATAAACAGAAGTCATCTCCACTGGAAACTCGGCGCGAAAAACACGAACATGACCTTCAACGCGATAGGTTTCGGTCTTCTGAACCACGGGAATGCACCAGTTGTCGGCGATTTGATCGACATAATCTATTTCCCGCGGATAAACGTTTACGGCGACAACATCATGATGCAGCTTTACATCAAGGATTTCGTCTATTCGGGATCAAATAACCGCTAAATTACACCGCTTTCAAAAAATCTTCAGCCTGTTTTCTTAAAATTGCTGAATCTTCGTCACTTAAAGTGAGAATATCGCTCTGGAAAGCCGCTGCGTCGGCCGAAAAGCCGTTTCCTTCGCCGCAGAGAACTTCCATTCGGATGAAATCGAGAAGTTTTTTGAGGTCTGCACGGACATTTTTAGTCGCATTTTTGCCGCCGACACCGCAGAAAGTGACTTTTTTGCCTGCAACTGCCGTTCCGCTTGAAAAATCACCCGGAACAAGCGGGCGTGAAAGCCAGTCAAGCAGGTTTTTGAGTACACCCGGAACCGCAAAATTGTATTCCGGCGTGAAAATCCAGATAGCGTCGGAAGCCTGAACCTCTGCGCGGACACGGCTCACAGCTGCCGGAAGAGCAGTCTCGACATCCTGATTCATAAAAGGAACATCAGTGTAATCAAGCGTTTTGATCTCGACATTCCCGATTTCCTTAAGCATTTCAGCGCATTTTGCGGCAAGCTGTCTGTTGAACGATTTCGTTCTCAAAGAACCGATGATAAAAAGAATTTTCTTAGTCATTTTCGTCTCCATTATTTTTTATCAGGAATTTTCTTCACGCAGAAGCTTCCTTTCACCGATTTAAGGCATATATGCTCTTTCGGGCATGTGGAGTCGTCGCCCTCCTTGCACCCTTCGATGACGCAGTAACCGGTCTCTTTTATTTTTGGGTGCATTTTCGCTATCCACGGCAGGCATTTCGCACCTTTGCAGCAGTCATCGCTGCTTTTGCACTGCTTGTCGTAGCACGCAGGCCACACCTCGTCGGCAGCGACCTGCACCGACAACAGGATCAGAAAGAAAACAACCGCAAATTTTCTCATTTTTCACAAAATCTCCAACTAAAAACATGACGTTTTTCACAAAATCTCCAACTTTAACAACGGTGATTTTCACAAAATCTCCATGTTTCGAGATATAAAATATCACAAAATCCCCAAAGCCAATTTTTTTCTTAAGTTTTACAAAACTTTTACATCTTAAGCAGTTTAGGCAAATTTTGCCCGAACTGATTTTTCAGTTAGATTCAGCGCAAAATATCGCGGATTATGAGATTCAGATGAGCGCACTGCGTGTCCGTCAGGCCGGTCGTATCCAGTGAGCGGCGGTTATCGCGCTCCAGCAGAAAATCGGTCGAAACGCCGAACAAATCGGCAAGTTGAATCAGCATATCAATGGATGGCATGATGTTATTATTTTCCCAATTCGAGACCGTCTGTCTTGAGACATGAAGCAGAGCCGCAAGCTGCACCTGACTGAAGTTGTGAGCCTCTCGCATTTGTTGAACTCTGTCTCCGAACATAGCTTCACCTCTCGTCTCTCCAAAACTAAGTTAAGGTAAAGCAATACTAAAGTATTTGCAAAATACAAAAGCATTGTTTAATTTGACAAATGACTATTTTCAAGATACTATCGTTTTGCAATTTTGGTCAAAAGACCGGTTTTTTGATTTTATTAATGTTATGTTTTTCCATGGAGGGAAAGATGAAAAAACAAATTTTTACCGTTATGTCAGTTATTTTTTGTATGCTTCTTGCATCATGCGCATCAAGACAATTTGCACCAATCAGCAGAGTGACACTTCCGGCTGTTGAGAGATCGGATCGCACCGATGAGTATCAGGTTCTCAATTCGGTTGACGGCGAAGTCGCTGTTTCAATGACTCAAAAAGGTAAAAAACGTATAGTCAAACCAGATTCAGGCGAAGATTTCATTAATGTTTGTTATCAGGACAAAAATGATCCGGAAAAGTACAATTACAGTACTGAAGATTCAAAAGGAACATTACGTTACGGTATTATAGAAAACTTTAATAACGGCGGAGAGCCTGACAGATGTGATGGCGAATCCATGGCACGTTATCTGGCAGCTTACAGACTTATCAACGAAGCTAAAACTGTCGGAGCTGACGGCATCCTTGCTCCATCGGTTCGTGTTGATACAGAAGAACTGAAAGACGGTGTTTTGTACAGAGTTAAAATTTCAGCCAAACTGATAAAACTCAATACTGCAAACTAATGAGGAAACTATGAGAAAAATCACTATAATATTCATCATTTTTGCACTGATTTTTTCAGTAAGTTGCGGTAGCGCATCGCGGCGTAATAAAAATGCTCAAGCAAAAATTATAAGCCTTGAACTCATCAAAGAGGCTCCGGCAAACAAATATATCAATATGGATTACGGTATACGTCTCAGCATAAAAGATGGTCGTGCAAAACAAGAGATGATTCATGTTTACGATGCAACTGCCAGCGGTCGTGTGAAAGGCGGTTACAGTGTTGACCCGGAAGTGAAAGACTTTGTAGAAGAAAGTCTCCGCAAATATACACGTGATCTCGGTTTCCCGCTTGAAGCAGATGTTGCTACTGATTATATGCTTCAGATAATAATTAAAGAATTCCATGTCGACTATCTGAGCGGTAAAGGGTGGACAGGAACCGTAATGCTTGATGTCGAAATTTATGATCACGACCGCAAAATTGTCTACCCGAGAACAGGTGCAACAGGCAGATTTAGTGATTCAAGCGGAGCTCCGAGAAATTTTGCTGCTGCTTCCAGGGTTGTCAACGAAGCTTATGCTCGCGCTCTTGAAGCGATTGACTGGGACAGAGTAGCCTTCTTCCTGCATCGCGCATCTTCCCCGAAAAACGAGGCGAACAAGCAGGTAACAGGCAAAGGCGATACTGCACTTGAACATCTCACAATCCATTGGAACATTCAGAGCCGTCCGCAGGGTGCAGATTGTTACTGGCGTGTAAAATCGTCGACCCCTGATGTAAAAAACCAGAATGAAAGGTATCTCGCACCAACTCCTTATGAATCAACGGAAACCTTTGACATCAAAGGACTGACCTACAATAACGCAGGCGATGTACAGGTTGAAATCAGATGCACAAAAGCCGGTTATCTGGATCAGAAGAAAGTTTTTGATATGCTTTCTGTAATTGATGAAAAGGAAATTTCGATAATGATGCCGCTTGTAAAGGACGAATAATTTCCTCTCGAATATGCGTTAGCGAGCTATTGCGCCCGCCTTTCGAAAGGCGGGCGTATTATTCAGTGTTAATTTACCCTAATAAAAATCAGCTCTTGAAAAAACCTCTCCAAGCTTCCAAATTGGAATCTTGATGTCGCAAATTGCGACTTCAAGTTGCTAACCGCATTGAATTGCACACGGTTAAAATCCAACTTGTCGGATTTTCCGACAGGTTTAAAAAGAGATAGGCAAAAACCTGGTAATTTGCATTTTTTGCAATTGCAAATTCGGACATGAATTACAGTGGGCAACCTAAGAACAGTATTCTTCCTCTTGTTTTATCGCATTTTTCCAGTATAATTCATAGGTTTTTTGAGATGGAGGTTATTATGTCTTACGCTGAGTTGGAAGCAAAAATAGCGAAGATTCCGCCTGAATATCAGCAGGAGCTGATTGATTTTATTGACTTTTTGATTGAGAGGCCGCGTGTTCCCCAAAACGGTATTGATGTGGCGATTGCTGAACTGGAAAACGGCGAATACGAAACTTACACTGATTTCGACGAGTTCCTGAAAGAGGTCGAGCATGATTCGTGAGCTTCACATCGCCAAAAGTTTCAAAATTGACATGAAAAAACTGAATAAAAAAGAGCGGAACGACACGAGAGAAGTTGTTTTAAAGTTACAGAAAGACGAACCTCTTGAAGAAAAATACTGCGATCACGCGCTTCACGGAAACTATGAAGGTTTCCGCGAATGTCATGTCCATCCCGATTTGCTGCTGGTTTATAAAAAAACTGATGACGGCGACATTTATATTCTGTCGTTGCTTCGCATTAGTTCTCACACAAATATTTTCGATACAAATAAAAGATAGTTTAATTATCAACTACGGGTGAGCCGCCACATTTTAACTCCCTCGCCTGAATTGTTGCTTCAACAGGCTCTCATTCATCTTCTTCAATATTTTCATCCTGGAGCATCTTCAGATCTTCTTCAAACATATTTTTGTGAGATTCATACTCTTCAGGAACAACAGCTTTCAGGTATTGCAGATAATTCCGGTAATCTTCTTCCGCATACTCTCCGCCGAATCCCCAAAGAGCGTCAAAAATGCGATCAGCGTAACTATCAAGAATATCGATGTTACGCTCGTGCCTGAACATCAGGCGATAAAGCATGGCGACGGCACTGTCTTCCTGCTGGGAGCAAAGAGCATTTAAATCCCTTATTGAGTTGATAAAATCTTCCGGAAGTTCTAATTTTTTGTCATCCATTATTCCACTTACTATTGTCTATTATTTCCCAATGACCGCCGAAATCGCCGCCGACTCTTTTCAAGACACCGGATTTTTTCAAATTTTCCAAATGTTTTTGCACTGCAGAAGGATTTATTTTGAGTTTTTCACTCAAATCCGATCTTGTTATAAATTTGTTCTGACGAATATAATCCAATATTTTTTCGGCTGTCTCTGAAAATCTCTGACCACCTGTCTGACCACTTGTCTGACCACCAATATTTATCGGGTCATTTAACGGGTCATGCTCTGGATTTATTGGGTCAAAATTCAATTTTATTGGGTCATTTATCGGGTCAGATTCTGAATTTATCGGGTCATTTAATGGGTCAGATTTATCTTCTGGGCTCTTCACATCGTTATTTTCATGATTGTCAGGTTCCAGCGAATCAAATGAATATAATTCATTAAGCGGAACTGTGATGCTGATAAATATGATAAACATTTTAGATTTAATGTCAATGTATAATTTTATTGCAATGACAAGTTTTCGCAATATATTGATTAGAAAATCCGATTCTATGAATTTATAAAAATGATAGTAAGAAGGATAGGATCAAAAAAAGTTGCTGTAAACCGTTAGTTTCTTGCCATTTTCAGGGATTTTGCTATAAAACCGCGTTTTTTTGTTGGAGAGACTCATGAATAAATTTACAACTGTTTTTTCTCTTGTTTTTGCGGCTTTTCTGGTTTCGTGCGTCGACACGGGCAAAGTCGAAGGGCCGATAGAAATCACGAACAATGTCACAGACTGGCGCGACGAGGTGATCTATCAGCTTATCACCGACCGCTTTGCCGACGGCGACGTGAACAACAACTACAACGTCAACAAAAAATCGCTTACATCGTGGAACGGCGGCGATTTTCAGGGAATAATCGACAACATCGACTACCTTAAAAAGCTCGGCGTGACGGCACTTTGGATCAGTCCGGTCGTCAAAAACGTCGATTCCGATGCGGGTATTGCAGGTTATCACGGCTACTGGACGCAGAATTTCAAGGCTGTCAACCCGCACTTCGGAGACTTGGCAAAACTGCGTGAAATGATCCAGGTCCTCCATGAACACGACATAAAAGTCATTCTCGATATCGTTGCGAACCACGTCGGTCAGCTTTTCTACTATGACATGAACAAGAACGATCAGCCCGACGAGATGGTCATGGGCAGCGACATGACATGCGACGCTTACTGCGGTCACATTACGGGAGTTGAAGACGAAGCTGTCAAAAATCAGATCTGCTCTCAGGAATATTCACGCGAAAGCATTTCGTGGCTTCCCGAAGGCAATGACTGCTATGCCAACTGCGTCTGGAGATGCAAAAACGAGGAGTATCCGCAGAAAATGGGAATTGTCCGCTACAGCGAATGGGATCCGGATTTCGATCCGCGCAAGATCCGTTCCTTCTCCGATGCCGGAGAGTCGGGTGTCGCGCCGATAAAATGGGTCTATATGCCTGAAATCAACCGCGTTCCGCCCGAACCGGCTGAGTTCCACAACGACGACTGGTACAACAGAATGGGACGAACTGTTACATGGGACAGCCGCTATCAGGTCGTAAAAGGCGATTTCCCAGGCGGTCTCAAAGACCTTGACACCACAAGATCCGATGTTCAGAACGCACTTATTTCAGTGTTCCAGTACTGGATCGGCGCGCTTGATATCGACGGTTTCCGTGTCGATACGATCAAGCATGTCGAGCACGAATTCTGGCAGGTCTTCACTCCGGCGATGAGAAACTACGCGAAAAGTATCGGCAAAGAGAACTTCTTCATTTTCGGAGAGGCTTTTGACGGTGACGATGTCCTTCTCGGCAGCTTCACGCAGAATGACGAGATGGATTCTGTTTTCTATTTTTCGCAGAAATTTCAGGTGTTTGATTCTATTTTCAAGTGGGGTAACGCAACGAAGAATTTCGAAGGGCTTTTCAACGAAAGGTGGAACAAACACCGCGACGGATCTGCTCTCAGAGATGGCGAATCGCCGCGTTACGGTACGGTTTCAGGTGTGAAAGACGCCGACGGAAACGTCCTCAGTCCGCAGAGGATCATGGTAAACTTCATGGACAACCACGATCTGCCGCGTTTCCTCTATGAACAACCCGATAAAAAAGCACTCAAAAACGCTCTTTCGCTCATGTTCACGATGGACGGGATCCCCTGCATATACTACGGAACAGAGCAGAATTTCAGCGGCGGAAACGATCCGGCAAACCGTGAAGCGCTCTGGACAAGCGGATATGACACCGAAAACGAGACTTTCACCCACATTTCGAAGATGGCGGCTCTGCGTGCAAAGTATGCTCCGCTCAGACGCGGCGATTTGAATATCGTCTGGTCGACTGACCATGTCGGTGAAGAGAGCGATGCCGGGATACTTGCTTTCGAAAGAGTCTACAAAAACGAAAGGATGCTTGTCGTCATCAACACGAATAAGGAACACGCGTCCCGTACTTCATTTGAAGGAAGCGCGATGAAAACGAATTTCGCGGCAGGAACGAATCTTGTCAACGTTTTCCCAGGCTCTGACGGAAAAAGTTACACCGTTTCGGGCGACGGAACGCTTGAAATCGAACTTCCCGCACAGACGGCGGCGGTTCTTGCTGTAAAATAGTCGGTTATGGCTCTCAAAAAAAATCTAAAAATCGCAATAAGTTTCATTATTGTCGCAGTTCTTTTTTTTCTTCTTTTCAGAAAACTTGATTTCGAACTTTTCAGAAAATATCTGTCTGAAGGCAACAAACTCCTGATTTTATGCGGTGTTTTGGTTTATCTTTCTTCGTTTGCGGTTCGTGCTCTGCGCTGGAAAGTGCTTCTCAGACATATCGGAAATTTTAAGGTTCCGGAGCTTGCCCCCGTGATTGTCGCGGGTTATGCGGTGAACAATGTTCTGCCAGTCCGAATAGGCGAAATCGTCCGCGCCGCGATTGCCGGAAAAATATTCAAAATCAGCATCCCGTCGGCTTTTGCCTCGGTTTTTGTCGAGCGTGTTTTTGACGGACTTACTATCGCTTTGATTCTTTCGGCGACCCTTTTTTTCTATCCGTTTCAGGACAACATGAAAATTATTGCGCTGGTCGCCTCGCTTCTTTTCGCGATTCTGTTCGTGTTCGCGCTGGCGGCTGCTTTCTCGTCAAAACCACTTGAATTTGTTGTGTTTTTAAGAAGAAAATCGCCGAAAATCCTCTCTGTTTTCTTCGATTTTTCAGAAAAATTCCTGAAAGGTGCGGCTTCGCTTGACTCATGGAAAAAAATCGTCGCAACATTTGTTCTCAGCATGTGCGTCTGGGCTTTTGAACTCGCGGTCTATCTTCTGATCTCGGCTGCTTTCGGAGTCAAGATCCCGTTTGTCGGCTGTCTCGTCATGCTCTGCGCCGCGAATCTCGGGATGCTTGCAGCTCCGACACCAGCGGGACTCGGCGTTTTCCAGGGGGCGATAGTTTTTGCCCTTGAATCTTTTAACGTTCCCTACGAACAGAGGATGGCGGTCGCAGTGATTCTGCACGCAGCTCAGATCGTTCCGACAACTATCATCGGTTTCATCTGGATCTGGGTGAAGAATCTTCGTGTCGACGCGCCGCCGCAAAATTTGTCGTAACGTCGTAACGTCGTTTCGTCGTAACGATGACAGGCGGCGGCAAAAGAATTATTCAGCAGGGCACAGCCCTTTCACGGGGCATTTTTCGCATTCGTGCTTGGTAGGGCGGCAGACTGTCTGGCCCAGCGTGACAAGTTCCTGATTGATCTCTTTCCAGTATTTTTTCGGGAGAGTTTTTTTGAGTTCGATTCTTGTTTCTTCTGGAGTTTTAGTCTCGACGAGTCCCCACATGTTCGAAATGCGGTGAACGTGCGTGTCGACGCAGATCTCGTATTTGTCGAAAGCCTTGATGAGAACGAGCGATGCAGTCTTTACACCGACTCCCGGGAGGGTCGTGAGTTCTTCCAGAGTTTCGGGAACATTTCCGCCAAATCTTTCAACGATGTCCTGGGCAAGTTTTTTGAGGTTTTCCGCTTTCGTTTTGTAAAAACCGACGGGATAAATGAGTTCCGCAAGCTCTTCGACTGAAAGTTTCGCCGTTTTTTCGGGTGTATCGGCTTTGGCAAAAAGCGATCTCGACGCTTTTGTCGTCACTGCATCCTTGGTTCGTGCCGAAAGCATTGTCGAAGCGAGAAGTTTCCACGGTGAATCGTGTCCTGCCGCCATTAAATCGATGACTGGAGCGTAATCAAGCTCTTTTACCCACTTTCTCAGCGCGGCGAAAGCCTTGTCGACCGGTATAACTGTCTGATTTTTCATTTTTTGAGTGATCTTTCCTTATCTAAGAGCCAGTGTGAGATCTTTGAAACGATGATGTCGATCGCGACTGAATTCTGTCCGCCTTCAGGAATGACGAGGTCGGCAAAGCGCATCGTCGGCTTGACAAAATCGCGGTAAGCCGGGCGTACCATCGTGAAATAGCGCTCTCTTATTTCATCAAACGAACGTCCGCGCTGCTCCATATCGCGCCTGATCCTCCGCATGAGACGGATATCTGCGTCTGTGTCCACGAAAATTTTGATGTCGAGCATATCGCGCACTTTTTCATCGTGGAATGTCATGATCCCTTCGAGAACAACGATGTCGGCAGGCTCGATGAGCTCGGTTTCCTGCTTGCGTGAATGTGTCACGAAGTCGTAAATCGGCTTGTTTATAGGCTTGTTTGCCTTCAGATCGTTCAGCTGCTGCTGCAGAAGCGGAAAGTCGATCGCGTCGGGAATGTCGTAGTTGTTTTTCTCGCGCTCAGCAAGTGTTTTTCCCGACAGATCCTTGTAATAGCTGTCCATTTCGATGATCACGACCCTCTCGTCGTTCGAGAAAGCCTGTTTGATGTTTTTGGCAACAGTTGTTTTTCCTGAACCGGATCCTCCTGCGATCCCGATAAAAAGCGGCATATCCTCCTCCCTCAAAAATGACGCACTAATATACGGGAAGGAGAAAGTTTTTCAATATTTTTTGCCGTTGCAGAAAACTTGTGTTTTTGTTTAAAAATTTGATAATAAAAGGATTTTTTGAACCGTGGAGGAAAAAATGAAGAAAATTTTTGCAGTTTGCGTGATTCTTTCAATTTCGTTTCTTCTTGCCGGATGCGGCGGTCTGAAAAAGGAAACAGCCAGTGATTCTGATGTTTTTCCGGACGGTGACATTGAAACTGCCGATCCGGAAAATGATGTCTCCGGGGATAATGATATCGTTCCGGACGAAGAAGAAAAATCAGATGAAGAGAGCCTTGAAGACATTGATGAAGAAACGGATGATGAAGAGGAAGATGAGATTGACGATTTTTCTCTGATTCAGGAGTGTTTCGGAAAAAAACTGCTTGTCCACGAAACGGTCTCGGTCGATGAATATGATTACAGTGCAAACAGCTATGAGTACTATATAGACCGCTGGTACGATAACAACTGCCGCATCAAATTTGAGAGTAAATATTACCTCTATCCTAACGGCAAGGTCGGCAAACATCTGGGCAGATCCTACAAATACGACGATAAAGGAAATGTGAAACAAATCTGCAAACGGAGCAAAAACGGTGAAATAATGGAAAAATGTCAGCGTTTTTCCTATGAATTCAACGATGACGGAACAATCAAAAAAATGTGTGTCGGAAAATTGGAAGAAGGAAGAGAAACGGGATGCGTCAGCTACCTCTACGATAAAGACGGCAGGATAAAGCAGAAAACAAGAAGGAGTGCAATCGCAAAAGCAGTCCCCTTTTTCCGCGATTCTTCCGAAGAGGATGCGGAATATCTTTCGGAAGACTATGCAGTTGCAGAGAGCATTAACATCAACGGAGACACTATCTCAGCTGGTCTCGAGATGCATGAAAAAATCAATTATTCTTATGACGAAAAAGGAAATGTCGCCGAAAAACAACGTCATTTTATTTACAAAGAGTTCGATGAAAACGGCAATGATGCCGCAGTTTACTATTACGGAGATTTTATTCCCTATTATATGACAGCTATCGATATGACGGCGAAAAAAAGGATAACATACGACTATTCAGACGGACTTCTGCTTAAAAGCCGTCACGATCTTTACGAATACTACATGAATTGCGATAACGCTGCATGGTCCTGGCACAAGCGGAAATATGAGAAGGAATATTTTTATGATAAGAACAATCGTCTTGTCAGGATAACGACAAGTCCGGACGAAAGAAATCTGGTGAGTATCGACGAGGAAAGGGAATACTATTCCGACGGCTCCCTGAAGCGGGAAGTCACAACTTTCGACGATGACGGTTCCAGGTCAACTTGTGATTGGGATTATCATAATCCAAAAGCTGAGGAAAGGATCTACGACGAGAAAGGGCGCGAGACCGGATATAATAAGATCGATTATTCCGGAGATGTGTATGAGAGGTCAAAAAGGACTTTCTATGACAACAGCAGTGAGATAAAGAAAGAAACTGTCTGCAATAATGAAGAAAAGTGCAAATCCTATTCCTATACATACGAACATGACGGTCTCGGGCGTGTAACCGAAGAACGCAAAGATTATGCTGATCCTGTTGATGGCTGGATTGATTTTGAAACATGGGAGACGATATGGTTGAAACAGTCGGATGTCACTTATTACAAATATACTGCGACCGGAAAGTTGAAAGAAACAAGGGCGTATACGATCCAAAGAAATTATTATGATGAAACTGCTCCGGAAACTACTTCTAAAAAGAGAATAGAGATCTATATTTACGATGATAAGGACAGGCTCATCGAAATACGCTCTGCAAGCAGCTGGAATGAAGAAAATCCGGATATAGGATCCATGTCAGTCCAATATACTGAGTACGATTCGCTCGGCAGAGTCGTTGCTGACAACGGACATATTTACGAATACCGCGGAGATTCGGATATAAGGGAAAAAACATGGCATAAATGGGGAAGCACGGTTTACAAATACGATGAGAAAGGCAAACTTGTGGGCGAGAAATACAATAAAAAAGGTGCGCAGCGGTACGATATGGAAATAGAATACGATGAAGACGGCTATCCTGTTTCCGCCAGAAAGGAATATCCGAACAGCGAATACGAAAGAAAAGAGAAGAGGATATATTTTTACGAAGTATTCAAGCTTCCGTAAAAATAACGAACTTTTTTTCAAATAGTGCCGCATAAAGTTTGCAAAATGCGCGCGGTTTTATATATTCCGCCGGATTTTTTATTTGGAGAAAGAGATGTCCGAAATCAATTACAAAAATGCCGGTGTCGATATTGCCGAAGGTGCGGCGATGGTCGACAAGATCAAACCTATCGTCAAAAAAACCATGCGTCCCGAAGTTCTTGCCGCTATCGGCGGATTTTCGTCGCTCGTTTCGATTCCTGAAGGGATCAGGGAACCTGTTTTAGTCAGCGGAACAGACGGCGTCGGAACGAAACTCAAGTTCGCTTTTCTTGCCGACAAACACGATACGATCGGCATTGACCTCGTCGCGATGTGCGTAAACGACGTCATTGTCGGCGGCGCGGAACCGCTCTTTTTCCTCGACTATTTTGCAACGGGCAAACTGAGAAGCGAAGTCGGCGCGGAAGTTGTTACCGGTATCGCGGAAGGCTGCCGTCAGGCGGGATGCGCTCTTGTCGGCGGAGAAACTGCCGAAATGCCGGGATTTTATGCGGAAGGTGAATACGATCTCGCCGGTTTCAATGTCGGTGTAGTTGACAAAAGCAGGATAATCGACGGCTCGAAAATCAAGGAAGGCGACGTTATTGTCGGAATTCCTTCGACAGGCGTCCACTCGAACGGATATTCGCTCGTAAGAAAGATCGTCCTTGAAAAAATGGGGCTCAAAGTCAACGATAAAATCGAAGAACTCGGCTGCACGGTTGCGGAAGAATTCCTCAAACCGACAAGGATCTACGTCAAAGAAGTTCTCGAACTGCTTAAAAAATTCGACATCCGCGGCATGGTCCACATCACGGGCGGCGGATTTTACGAAAATATCCCGAGAGTCATTCCGGAAGGTCTCGGCGCTCTTATCGACGGCGATTTCAAAGTGCTTCCCGTTTTCAAATGGCTCAGAAAATGCGCGGATCTCAGCGAGCGCGAAATGTTCACGACTTTCAACTGCGGAACCGGCTTCATGCTGATAGTACCGAAGGAACAGGTCCCTGCGCTGCTTGAAAACTCAGACCGCTATGTTGTCGGCAGGATCGTTAAGACCGACAAGGCCGAAAGAGTCGAAATTTCGAAGAGTTATTTCGCGTAAATATTCCGAAAAATTGATTTTCAGAAAAATATCACTATACTATCGCGGATTTTTTTGTTTGAAGGAGAAATTCATGGCAAGAGTAACAGTTGAAGATTGTCTCGAAAAAGTTCCGAACAGAATGGAACTTATAATTCTTGCGGCAAAAAGAACGCGCCAGCTTCTTGACGGCGCGGAACCCCTTATCGCCAACACAAAAGGCAACAAGCCGCCGATCATCGCTCTGCGTGAAGTCGGTGCCGGCAAAATAGAGCTCGGTTATGCGGCCAACAAGCAGAAAAAGCATTTCCACCGCCGCCGCAAAATTTCAAGATATATCCGCAGTCAAGATGAAGACTAATGTCGGATTTTCCTTGTTTTGATTCCGAAATATCAGCATCGGGTCTGAAATTCAGCATACACACGGAAATAGTTCCTTCCGGAGCGGCTTTCAAAATCAGCACTTTCGTATCGTCCTCCGACGGGGCTGCTTTTTCTTTCAACAGCGCCTCAGGGGAAAATTTTTCAGACGAAGATTTACGCACTCAGCATGAAAGGATCACCGGAAAAGTTTCTTCGATTTTTTCGCCTAAAGACGATACCGGAAATAAAAATAATGTCGATTTTGCTGCGCTCTACATGAAAAAAGAATTTCGCCACGGCATCGATTGCGGCACAAAAGATATTGAAAATATTAAAAAAATTATTGTTTTTGACGATGAATAGCGGCTCAAAAAGACATCTTTCCGGATGCATTTTTTTTAATTGCAAAAAAAGTTTGACTGTCACTCCAAAATTTGGTAAATACCGCCGCTGATTGTTTTAGGTGCTTAATTGGACAATTTTTTATAGGGTTAGCGACATGAAGTTTTTTTCGAAATTGCTTGTTATGGTTTTGATCGTAAGTTTCGTTGTTCCGGCTTATTCTCAAGAGGCTCAGGAAGCTCAGGAAGCCGTTCAGGAACAGGAACAGCAGTCAGGTGTCAACCTTAAGGTCGGTGACAACTTCTATTTCGAAGGCAACGTCAACGACAATGCCAATGATGACAAAGAGGAATCAATGGCTGAGACACAGTCTACTCCTATCTACAAACAGACTTGGTTCATCGCTACGATAGCGGTTGTCGTTATCGCCGGAGCCGCAGTAGGCATCTACTACGGAACACGGACAAGTGAACCGGAAGGCAAAGTTATTGAATGGGACAACAAATAAAAAGGATAGATTTGGAGGGTTTTATGAAGAGATTGCTTTTTCTCTCTCTGGCATTCGCATTGGCTTTTTTGTTCGTAGCGTGCGATTCGGGTAATACCGGTGATTTCAAAATCACATTAAAACTTCCCGTTGACGACGGTGTCTGCCAGGACTATGACGAAGACGAAAACAGCGAAGAAGGTGATTTCACCTACTGCATAAATAAAGATGATCAGGTCCTTCTTTCGATTTATTCCAAATCGGAAATCAAAGACGATTACGTTTATGCCGATCGTAAACTCATCAGAGTTACGAACAACGTCGGCGGAAAAGAAGAGTTCATCAGATCACTCAAAAAAGGAACTTACTACCGTTTCTTTGTTGAAGTAACCAACAAAAATGAAAAACTGAAACTTACCGGCGGTATCGACGGCGTTTACTATGATGATAAAAACAATTATGACGTTGATATTTTCCTTGCAGCAGTCGGTGATTTCGTAAGAGTCGTTTCCGACAGACAGAGATACGATGAAAATTCGCTTGAGTCATACTTCAACGAGGACGGGTCCAAAGGTTCAGCTGCCGTTGCTCTCAAAGACGGCCGCATCTATATGGCTGGCGGTTACGGTTTTGAAGATGACGCTGTAATGCAGAAGGCGTCTCTTTTCAACATGAAAGAAATCTCAAGAAAGGATGTCAAAAACCTTCCGGCTAAACTTTACGATCACGTTGCTGCGCTTCTTGACGACGGAACTGAAACCGGAAAAGTCATTGTCGGTCTCGGCATGACTGAAGAAGACGAGCTTAACGATTCAGTTTGGGCTTACGATCCTAAAGGTGATAAATACGACCTTATCTCTCTCGGTGCTCCGGCTATGACAAAAGCTAAAGCCATCACGATCGACGGCAGTGTTTACATTGTCGGCGGTTGCACAGCTTCCGGCGCTTCCAAAGCCGTTTATAAAATTTCGGCAAACGAAAGCGGTGTTTATGCAGAAAAATTCGCAGATTTGAACACAGGCCGCTGTAATCACGCTGTTGCAGACGTTTCCGATGTCAAAATCGATGAAAACGGCGTTAAAACCGTTACTCCGAGACTTATGGTTATCGGCGGTTCGACAAATTACAAACCGGAAGGAAAAGAAACTCCGGTCCTTGGCGAGAATTTCGCAGAAATCGTAACGAAAGGCGCTTCGAAACCGCTCAACGTTGCAGACAGAAACGGCGTTGACGACTCCAACCTCAAAGGAACAGGTCTTATTTCTCCGGCAGCAGTCAGTGTTGTCATGGATGATAAGGAAGAAAACGAAACAGTTGTAGCTGTTCTCGGCGGATATCTTCGTGACGGCGATGATGACGATGCTTCATGGGTAACGAACCCGAGCCTTTTTGTTTTCAGTGAAAAAGGCGAAGATGCACTCGTTTACGATGCAAACTCGACTCCGAACGAATGTTCAAGACCTTCTGCAGCTCTTCTCGGCTCGGAAGACAAGAGCGTTCTTAAATATGTTGCTGTAAACTGCGGAACAAAAGAAATCGACAGAACGAGCAGATACGCTTCAGATCAGGTCGTTTTCGTTCTTCAGGTCAAGAGAGTAAAAGATTCCGACCTCGGCATGGAAGTTTTCTCATCCTCGGTTAAAGATACTTTGATGGATGAAAACCGCGACAAAGAAAGCGATGCAGTATTGGTTGACGGTCCGGTCGCAAGTGACGGTCTCGGCCAGGTATTCATGCTCGGTGGAAAATATGTTTATCAGGTAGGCAGCTACGCAGTTCCGTAGCCGCTTGTCCGGTTTGATTTAAAACGGGGGTTTTCCCCCGTTTTTTTTTGCTTTTTGGAGGAGTTGTGAAGAAATTTTTCATTCATACTTTCGGCTGCCAGATGAATGTCTACGACAGCGAGCGTGTTGCTGTCATGCTTGCTGAAAGCGGCTGGGAATACACTGAAAATGCTGAGGAAGCCGACCTTATCATAATCAACAGCTGCAGCGTGCGCGAAAAACCGCTTCTTAAACTTTACAGCTGCGCGGGCCGCTATCTTCCTTTGAAAAAATCGAAAGGCCTGCGGATTTTCATAATGGGCTGTGTGGCTCAGCAACTGGGCGCTGAAATAATCGAGAAGATCCCCTATATTGACGGAGTTTTCGGACCGGGAGCAGAAGATATGATCCCCGATGTCGCGAACAAAGGAGTTTTTCCGTTTGTTTCAAACAAGGCCGATTCGCTTGAGCGCGAGGAAATTTTTCCGGCAAGGTCGAAAGGAAGTTTTTTCAGCCCGTATTCTTCTTACGTCACTGTTATGCACGGCTGCAACAACTTCTGCAGTTACTGCATCGTTCCGTTCGTGCGCGGCCGCGAAATCAGCAGAAAAAGCGCTGTGATCATTGATGAAATCAAAAAACTTGTCGATTCAGGGATTCAGGAAGTCACTCTTCTCGGCCAGAACGTGAACAGTTACAAAGATCCCGAAACAGGCGAGACTTTCGCGGCGCTTCTTCATAAAATTTCGGATACCACAGCTTTGAAAAGGATCCGCTTTATAACGAGCCACCCGAAAGATTTCGGCGAAGAACTTGCGAAAGCATTCGCTGAAATTCCCAATCTTATGCCGTATCTGCATCTTCCGGCTCAATCGGGCAATAACCGCATTTTAAAACTGATGAACAGGCGCTACACCGTCGAAAACTATATCGAAAAGATGGAACTTGCGCGGAAATACTGCCCGGACATCGCTTTGAGCAGCGATTTTATCGTCGGTTTTCCAGGAGAAACACGCGAAGAATTCGAAGACACGATGAAACTTGTCGATTTAGTAGGCTACGATTCGATCTTCGCTTTCAACTACTCGCCGAGACCTTTCACAAAAGCCGAAAAAATGGCTGACGATGTGCCTGAAGAGGAAAAATTTGCCCGTCTCAACGAGCTTTTGGATCTCGAAAAAAGAAGATTGAAAGATGTCCGCGGCAGATATTTGGGCCGAACGGTCAATGTTCTCGTCGAATCAGCAAGCCCGAAAGGCGATACTTTCATGGGACGAAGCGAGCACAATCTGATCGTTCACATTGCCGGCTCTACCGCATCGGATAAAGGTAAAATCATACCTGTCAAAGTTGTTGAAATCCTCGAAAACACAATGCGCGGCGAAAAAATCGTCAGTCAACCGGAATGATTTTCGGTTCGGGAAGAGTTACTCCCAGAATTTTTTCAAGACTGTAGTTGTTCTGCCTAAGGATGAATTCGTAATCCTGATTTTTTTCGTAAGAAACCTGTGCAAGCGGTCGGTATTGTTCCAGATCCTCTTCTTTCAGCTTCATGAGCGCCGGGCAGTGTTTCATTAAAAATTTTCTCCACTCGTCATCTGTGAAAAATTCGCTGACAAAAGGAGTGTTTCTGCACTGGAACGGCTTGAAATCGTGTATAGAGCATCTTTTCGACTTCAAAAAAATGCAGGCATCGTTCTCTTTTTTCATAACGATATAAGGGAGATACGAATAAGAAGTTCCTTCTTCGCAGTATTCCAGAATGATGAAATCGGTGTATTTGTCGATAAACTCCTGAAGCGTCATTTTAAAGTTTTCAGCCAGACTTCTGACATCTTCGGGATATAAAAAAACCGATCCGTCGCCCGAGCAGCAGCTTCCGCATGCAGTACATTTAAAAAAGTTCATTCTTCTCTCCTATTCTACGCGGGTAAAGTAAGATGCAGCGCGCAGTGTGTTTGAAAGTTTGACCGATTTCGAGCGGTTGGAAGCACGGACGCCGCCTTGAATCTTGGCTTTCGCCTTTACGCTTCCCCAGTTAGGAAAATCGTCGCCGCTGACGATAAGTTTTTCTATAAAGCCAAAGAAAAACATCCCTGTTTCATCAATAAGATAGTTGTATTCTGCTTTTGTCAAGCCGTCTGCAAGGAGCAGTGAAAGCGAGGTGTCCGGAAAATTTCTGCTTTTGTCGGTCGTAAATGTTCCTGCTTCTTGCATGAAACCACGATCGTCGAAAGCTCTGTCTTTTAGAAAACCGGTCTGCGAAGCAAAAAAATCTTCCATCGCTTTATAGGAAGCGCTCTCTTTTTCCGGAGTAAAATCGGCAAGATAGCCGATAAAACGCATTTTGTTTTCGGTGCTTGCGCTTTCAAAAAGAGATATCGCCTTCTTCAGCAGTTCAACGATTTTTTCATCCTTGTTTTTATCTTTCGAAAGGAGCGAAAACGCCTCGATGAAAACGCCCGAATATATGAAGTTTGCAGTTATCGCCTTTTCGGTGCGCTCGAAATCAAAAAACTGATACTGATATCCGATCTCTTTTTTCTGCCTCAACATCAGAGCTTCTAATTTGGCTGTTGCCGCATCATCTTTTTCCTCTTTTTCAAGGACATATTTCAAAGCTTTTTCAGCCGCTTCGGCAAGAGCAGGATCTTCAAGGTATTCAGCCATTCTGAAAAGGACTTCAGCCGCGTAGGTCTGCATTAGAAGTGATTCTTTCGCGTTTTTTTCTTTTGCATCGGAAGTTTCGAGCTCAGTCGGGAAAGAGCCGTCTTCACGCTGGATGTTTTTAAGATGTTTCGCTATTAGATGAAGAAAAAAATTCGGCGAATAGTTTTCTTTTGCCAGTGCCGAGCCGTCAAGCCACGGAACAGCGTTGCCGTTGTTTTCTGAAAACTGCGTTGTTCTGTAAAAATAGACCGAAGCGACCTCTTTCTGGTATTCATTTTTGTCAAGCCCGTACTGCGAGCCTTTTCTGTCGAGGACTGAAAGGGGGTTTGTCGAATATTCCCACGGAAGGAGTCTGATTTTTGCACCGCGGGATTTCAGATAAAGTCCGTCAACGCCGCTTTTTGGCAATGAAATTAAATATTTATCGCTTTTGTCTTCTAAGTAGGCGTATTCTGAATGGAAGTAGAGAATGAGGCGAAGTTTTGCCAAATCGAGTTTTTTGATCTTGGCTATTTCGTTAAAAAGTTTTTTCAGATTTTTTGCTGTGGCGGAGATAAATTCGTCTTCGTAAGTTACCGACATCGTTACGTTTCCGTTAATATCAAGAGCCGTCGCCGTAACCGTGCGCTTTTTGTCGGGAACACTGTCCGGGCACTTTTCGTTGCGGAAACATTTGATGATAAAACCGGCTTCCTTTTCAAGTTCAAGCGATCCGCCGTTTTTTTTCAGCAGAATCCCGTTCCTGTCGGCAAAAAGATAATCAAAACCTTTGAGTGTCCTGAATTTGAAAAGGGCATCAATGAAATCCGATTTTTCGCGAAGAGAACTCGGAACAAAAACGCACTCGCTCTCTGAATGTTTCAGATTGTAACTATATTCAGCATCAGGTGCTTCCTCAAGCTCTGAAACAGATGCGCAGTGCTCTTTTTTGATCCGTTCGAGAATGTCTTTCGGCTTCGTGAGTTCTTTAATTACGACTGCAATCGTGAAAATAATCGTTGCGGCAAGCGTTGAAGCCGAAACAAATCTGAGGACTTTTTCAATGGTGATCATGATGTCAGATCCAAAACACCTTAAAAACGGGCAATTATGGCTTTAGAAAGCGGTTTAATCAAGAAAAACAATCATCTTCCGCCGAGAAGTTTTTTCTTAACAGTAAGCAGACCTCTGCGGAGAAGCGGTTCTTTGAAGACGACTATCACTGCGAAAGCTATGAGAAGTGCAGTTTTGATGACGAGAGAAACAATTTGGTTTTCGACCGGAACGAATGTTGCGACAGCCCAGAGAATCATTGCAAGAGCAAAATAGAAAATGCCGCTTCCGACTTTGTATGCGATCGGAAAATATTTCTGCCCGATGAAATAGGATGCAACCATTACAACCAAATTGGAGAAAAACGAAGCCCATGCACAAGCCATGAAGCCGAATTTCGGCACAAAAATGATGATGATAAGCACCGTTATTACACAGGCAACAAGCGAGAAATAGCTTCCCCACTTCGTCCTGTCAGTGAGTTTGTACCAGATCGAAAGATTTGAATAAACTCCGAAGAAGAATTCGCCGAGCATGACTATCGGAACTACTGCGAGACCTGCAAAGTATGCGCTTCCAATAAGGTGCTTGAAAATATCAAGATAAAATGTTATCCCCAAAAAAACAAAGAGCGAGAAAAGGACGAAATAGTGCATTACATCAACATAGATCGAGGTGTCATCCCCTTTTTTGTAGCGGAAAGTGAACGGTTCGTAAGCGTATCTGAAAGCTTGCAGCGACATGACCATGATGACCGTGATTTTAAAGCACGCGCCGTAGATCCCGAGCTGCGAATTGGCCTCCGCAGGATCGGAAAAAAGATATGGAAAGAGGATTTTGTCGGCAGTCTGGTTGAAAATTCCGGCGATCCCGAAAAGAAGTATCGGGAAGGAATATGTGAAGATCCGCTTCATAAGTTTTGCGTCGAAAGACCACCTGAAAAGGAATTCTGGCGAAAGTGCAAGCAGTGTGAAAACCGATGAAACCACGTTCGAAACAAAGACATAGCGGATTTCCAGCCCCGGCGACCAGATGAGGTTCACAGCCGAAAAACCGTTTTTCGAAAGCCATGGGGCGGCAATGAGGAAAAAGAGGTTAAGCCCGATATTTATCGCGATAGAAGCTAATTTTATCCCTGCAAAGCGGAAGGCCTTCTGTTTGTGCCTCAAATTTGCGAAAGGAACGGCGCAGAAAGCATCCATCGCAACTATCACGGCGAGCATCATAACGAATTCGCTGTACTCGGCATAGCCCATCGCGGCTGAAACGGGCTTCAGAAAAAGTGCGACTGCAAGAACGAACAGCGTTGAAGTAGAAGCAAGCGAAGTGAGGATCGTGCCGTAGACCCGCTTCGGATCAGGCTCCCTGTTGATAAAACGGAAAAAACCGGTCTCCATTCCGTAAGTCAGAATGACGAGCATCAGTGCCGTCCAGCCGTAAAGATTCGTAACTATTCCGTAATCGCTCGTCCGCACCAGAACACGTGTATAGACCGGTACCAGCATCCAGTTGAGAAAACGCCCGACAATGCTGCTAAGCCCGTAAACCGCACTCTCTCCGAGCAGCTTTTTCATTATTGAACCGTTTGTGCTCATTTTAGCCCCGCAAAATCAAAATCCGCGCGATTATAATTTTCGGGAAACCTTTTGCAAGCCATAAATCCTTACAAAATTTGTTTTCTCCGCTCTTTTTCTCTAAAATCCCGCGGTTTTGATTCCCCATCTAAGTTAGAGGGGCGCGGCGCTTTAGCGACGGGGGCGTATGTTGAAAAACCGACACGCTCCACAGTCAGTTTCGCAGCCAGCTCCCATAGCTTAGTGGAGCAGCAATGAAAGGGAAAAGTACTTTGGACGACCTGAAAAAGAAGTTTTTCGACATAGTTGAGCATAACAGATTCCTGAAAGTCGTCTGGGAGACTGGATTCGGTTTCTACAACGATGACTGCTTTACGTTCACGGCGGCGATAAGTTTCTACTTCCTTCTGAGCTTCATTCCGTTTTTAATCCTGCTCGGTGCATCTGTCGGATATATTGTTGATTACATTAAAGATATTCACAATTTAACATCAGAACAGCTTATATCCTACATCATGGATTCGCTCAATATGGCGATCCCGTTTTTAAGTGAAAAATATGTTTCGAGCGTAGTCGACATAGCAAACTACAAGGCGGGGCTCACAACTGTCGGTCTTGTATCGCTCGCGGTTTCGGCGACCCTTCTCTTTTCGACTCTGCACTACTCCTTTTTCAGGATCTTCGGCGGAAAATCGATAAATTTCATCCTTTCGAGGCTTATGGGAGCGGTTTTTCTGCTCACACTCGCTATCGTCCTCTTTTTCGTCCAGTATTTTTTGAGTCTTTTTCTTTCGTTTGCAGGAAATATTGCCAACAAAATCCCGATCCTGCAGAACCTTATTGACGTGATTTCAAGCGGTCAGACATACAGTTTTGCAGTTTCAACGGTGATCATCGTCCTGTTTTTCTGGATACTCATAAACTATTTCACTTACGGGATAAAACTTTCGAAAAAAGCTATCCTCTGCGGTGCGCTTCTTTTCAGCGTTTTGTGGAACGCAGCAAAATTATTATACAATTTCTACATAACCGAGATATCGAACTTTTCTTTCATCTACGGCTCGGCGGCATGGACGATCACAAGCATCCTCTGGGTCTACTACAGTGCGCTGATACTCCTTCTCTGCATGGAATTTATAAAAAGTCTGTCGGGAATTTATCCAGAAAAAAATTAGTGCGTCAGGCGTGCGGCACAGGCTGCCGCCTCTTTAAGAATATCCTCTTCACCGTCTACTTTACGGTTTCTCATAACGAATTTTCCGTTGCAGATGACTGAATCGATACATCCCAAATCCGCAGCGTAGACCCAGTTGCTTATAAGGTCATGGCAGGGCACCATGCGCTCGTCAGCCAAATTGACAAGCAGACAGTCGGCAAGTTTTCCTTCGGCGATGATTCCGGCGTCAATACCGTAAGCATCAGCCGCTTTTGATGTTGCCATTTCAAGCACCTCGTGTGCCGGAAGAGTCTCCGCCGATCCGCAGACCTTCGCCAGCAGAGCGGCAAATTTCATCTCTTCTCGCATGTCGAGATTGTTGTTCGATGAAACTCCGTCGGTTCCGAGAGCGAGTTTTATTCCGGCATCAAGCAGCTTCTGAATCTGCGGGATCCCGCTTGAAAGCTTCAGGTTCGAACACGGGTTCAGCACAGCAGTAGAACCCGAATCTGCGAAAATTTTCATATCTTCTCCGGTAAAATGGACGCAGTGAGCTGCAACTAGGTTTGAACCAAGCCCGCCAAGGCGCTGTATGAGCCGCACCGGAGTGCAGCCGTACTGCTTAATGCAGTTATCGACCTCTGTCTGTGTTTCAGAAAGATGAGTATGAAGGATATAATTTTCAACTTTTGCGATTTCAATGCAGCGCCTGAGTATTTTTTCACTCACGGTGTAGACCGAATGAGGCATCACGGCAAGTTTCACGCGCTCTGATTCTTTCGTGTGAGCCGCAAGAAAAGCAAAATTCTCTTCAAGCTCATCCGGAGGAGTCAGCATGTCTGAAATCGTGACTCCTATCGCAGCTCTGATCCCCATTTCTTCAACAACTTTCATCGTATATTCGCGGTGCCAGTACATGTCGGAAAAGAAAACCGTGCCTGATTTTATCATTTCAAGGACTGCAAGCCGGCTCGCTATTTCGATATCTTCATCGCTGAGTTTCGCCTCGAACGGCCAGATGTATTCGTTCAGCCAGCGGGAAAGCTCCATATCGTCCGCATAACCGCGCAGAAGCGTCATCGCCGCATGGGTATGTCCGTTGTAAAATGCCGGAAGCACTGCAAAATCCGAGCAGTCAACGACCTCGCAGCCCTCACAATCTTCAGCAGAAACCTCATCCGCTATTTTCAGAAACTTTCCGTTCCCGATAACAATGTCTTTGCGCGTAATTTTGCCGCCATGAACATCAACAACTGCCGATTTAAGAAGAATTTTTTTCATTTAACCCTCATTTTCATATTTTCCAAAGCCTGTCTTGTGATTTCATCGCTGAAGTCACTTCTTTTTGAAAGAATTTCCGAATAAAGATCAGAATAATTTGCTTTCAAATCGCCGATTTCGCCCGTAATTTCCGCAATATGAACAATTATCTGCTTATGTGTTCTGACATAGGAAACTTTGTTCAGATTTACGAGCGGATATTGCTCCGGATCAATCATAACATCGTAATATTTATTAAGATTTTCCTTTCTTGAAACTGTAGATACCGGAAGAACGACAAAATCAGCAGCATCCGCCTTTGCCAGAATCAAAACAGGGCGGAACTTGAAAGCAACTCCCTTTTCTATGTCGAAATATTTGACAAGGGCTTTATATATTTTGCCTGTTGAGATCAAGCTGTTTACGCCTCGTCTTCGAATTCGTCATAATACATATCCCATACATGATCGTAAGGACGTATCTTGACCGCATCAGCTCTTATATCATCAAGATTCAAAGGAACATCGCCGTTTTCATCAGGATCAAGCCCTTTTCTCGCGTTTTGCCACGAAGAATCTTTATGCGAAAGTTCACTGAGTTCCAATGAAGCAAGCAGACCGTACTCAAACACAACATTATTGACAATATATTGAAGTTCTGCCGGGATTTCTTTTGTCGGAACAATGATTTTTCCATCAGCATAAACATCACGGACATCTCTGCTGACAGGCCCGTATTTCCATCCTTCAAATACCTCGTCAAACGCAGGTTCTCCTGTCTCGGCTATAGTTTCACGCTGGGTAAAATAAAGAAGTTTGTGCAACTTCATTTCATCAAGATTTTCCCCTGTTACGGCATGATACTGCCTGATTATGTAAGCTGCAACATCAATTATGCGTGCCATATTCACCTCTCGCAATAACAAAGCGGCATTATTATACGCATAAATATACGATCGTCAAATTTTCTTTCGAATTATTCAATTAGCAACAATATATTTTATTAAAATAATTACTCCAGCACCGCGTCTTCCCTGCTCTGATACATTTCTTCGGAATGCATTCTGATTTCGCGGTTTACAAGTGTCGCAGCTTTGAAAAGTGTCGCTGCGAAGCGGTTGATCGTGCCGAGAACTGAATCCGACTGGTTTTCTTCCTCTTCCTCATCCTGGAAAAGGCTGAGGAGCCCGTTTGTGTCAGGGTATTTGACAAACCGGCAGTCTGGAAGCGCGATTTTTTCCTTCATGTAGCCGTATGCCGCCATGAAGCCGCCGATTTCATCGACAAGGCCGTTTTTGTAAGCGAGTCCGCCCGACCAGACGCGGCCGTGAGCGAATTTTTCGAGATCCATTGCGTTCATTTTTCTGCCGTCAGCCGCTCTCTGGACGAAAGTGCTGTAAACTTCGTCGAGATTTTTGTTGAGATATTCTTCCTGCTCCGGCGTGAACTTTTCAAGTGCCGAAAGGAAGTTGTTGTTCTTGCCTATCGTCACGCTGTCAAAGGTGATCCCGAGCGATTCGAAGAGGTTTCTTGTGTAGAATTTGCCGATTACGACTCCGATCGAACCAGTGATCGTGTTATGGTCTGCAAAAATCCTGTCGGCATTCATCGAAACGTAGTATCCGCCAGATGCGGCGACGCTTCCCATCGAAACGATAACGGGTTTGCCGCCGGTTTTTTTGATTGTTTCGACCTGGTTCCAGATCGTTTCGGAGGCAATTACCGAGCCGCCTGGAGAGTTGACGCGGAGGATTATTCCTTTCACATTCTCGTCTTTCCATGCCTTTTTAAGCAGCGATACAATCGTCGTTGAACCGCTTGACTGAGGCTTTCCCGAAGGCGACATGTCGCTTACACCGCGGTGGATCGAGCCCGGAACTTCGATGACTGCGATCTTAGGCCCTGCGACCGGAGTTATTTTGAAAAGGTCTTCGCCGATATTTTTGTATGCTATAAGTGAAATTTTGTGCTCATATCCTGTCTGGTTCCTCATTTCCTCAAGAATGTCGTCCTTGTAGCGGATCCCGTCAATAAGGTTGTTTTTGACCGCATAAGGCGAAGTCATAGAGACCGAATCTGCGATTTCATAGACTTTGCCGACAGGGATCTTTCGGCTTTCGGAAACTTCGGCCGCGACTTTGGAAAATATTGAGGTTATTAAACTTTCAGTCGATTCGCGGTGAGCTTCGGTAAACTTGTCCTCGCTGTACATGTTCCAGTAGGTTTTATATTCCTTCCTTGCCGCGCCGATCGGTTCGACCTTGATTTTTTCAAGCATATTCTTGAAGAAAATTGAAGTTGAACTCATGCCGTTGAAAGTGACGAAACCAGAGTGCTGAAGGAAAATTTTGTCGGCCGCAGTCGCAAGATAGTAGCTTTTCGTGCCGCTCATGTATTCGCCGTAAGAATCGCTCCAAGCCCAGACTTTTTTGCCAGCATTTTTGAACAAAATCAGCTCGTTGCGGAGTTCTTCAGCCTGAGCGTAACTTAAATTCATATCGCTCAGATCAAGAAAAATCCCCACAATTCTGGGGTCAGCCGCAGCCGCGCGGACTGAAGTCAGAGTGTCGAGAAGCGAGATCTGCTTTCCGAAAAACGAGTCGAGCATCATGTAGTTCGTTTCAGGGAAAACATCACCGCTTATCGCTCCGGCATTTATCGTAAGGAGCGTTTTTTCCTGCACTTCCTTTTTACCGAAGCCCGAAAAATCTATGCTCGAAATGAGCCAGACAATAAGAGCGATGTTGAGAACCGTGAGAACTCCTATCACAATGAAGAATCTCGCGATCAGTTTCTTAATAAAATCCCACATTTTGGCCTCTTATATCAATTTTGTTTACCACCACATGCTTCCTGCAGCAAAAGCCGTTGATTATATCACAAAATCAAATGTTTTCAACTGGGTCTTTCTTGTCGGAGCGGACAGATGCTGTCTTTACCCTGTCGTTTCGCCATCTCAAAACGGAAATGTGGGGGAAATTTAAGTTTCTGCTACTTGTTCAATCCGCTCTCAATTTCCTCAACTGTAGGCATTTTATCACGTAATTCTTTCGGGAGATGCTTACACGCGATTTATATTCGGAAATGCCGATCGGAGCGTTTATCGGTTTTCTGAAATCGTCGGCAAGCTGCCGACAGTTTTCATGTAAAAAAGATTTTAGACTCACTGTGTCCAAAATTGGAAACTCATTGTATGTAACCTGGTTTTTACTTGCCGTTGATGTCGGAGATCATTTTTTTCACAGCTTTGTCAAAATCAGATTCTATCGGTTGGGTTTTATTGAAAATTTCATATTCCTGATGAGCTTTTTCAAGTGCCTGCTGATGGGATATCCGTCCGTTGTCCTGTAGGATTTTATATTGCCGGAATTCCAGAAACGCATTTACGCTCTTCTCAAATTCCGCCATTGTAAAGACATTTTCTCTTTCGATTAGGTCTTCGATGTAGTCGAAATATCCTGAAACAGTCCTTTCAAGCTGTTTTATTTGTTTCTCATCAAGATAATTTTTGGCTATTGACACGTCTGACTTGAGAATTCTGCCGTCAGGAGCGTTTCTCCATGAGGTCAAACCCATGTGTTCTTTCTCGTGATCGGCGGATTTATACACGATCTCAGCCGCTGTGTGGTTTGTTATGGCATAATGGAATTTGTTCTGAATAGTCGCGTAAAAATGATACGCTGTTTCCGAGTCTTCGATATAATCAATGCTGCATTCCGCGAAAATATCGGTAATCTGTTGCCATATCATGCGTTCGCTGGCTCTGATGGAACGGACCCTTTCCAAAAGTTCGCGGAAATAATCCTTTCCGAAAGCGGTACTTCCCTGTTTTAAGCGTTTGTCGTCAAGGACAAATCCTTTTAACATATACTCTTTTAAGATTTTGGTCGCCCAGATGCGAAAACGGGTAGCTTCTTTGGAATTTACCCGGTATCCAACCGAGATTATCGCATCTAAATTGTAGAAAACCGTCTGTCTTTTCACCTGTCTGCCGCCTTCGTTTTGAACTATTTCCATTTTGGAAACAGTTACCTCTTTCTGCAGCTCGCCTTCGTCATAGATATTGGAGAGATGTTTCGATATGTCGGGAACATTTACGCAGAATAGATCCGCCATAGACTTTTGCGTAACCCAGAGAGTGTCGTCTTTCAGATATGCGTTGACGGAAACATCGTCTTTATCCGATCTATAAAGAACCATGGTCATACGTTTGTTGAAATCTTCCATTTTAAACCTCACGACTTTAAATAACAAAAACCAAATAACGATATCGAGATTTTAAATTTAAGTCAACAAAAATCTAATTTTGAAAAATTTGTTTGCGAATTTGTAGAGCCGTTTCCTGATACGTCTCATTGATGCCGGAGGCTCGGAATTTAAGGAAAAGGTTGAATTAACCTAAAATCTTATTTTTTGTTTTCTTTGAAATTTTTCTCGATTTCCTCTATCGTCGGAAGACTGCTTTTGAATTTATCCGGTATCATTTTGGACAGTTGGTACGTTGAAATGCCGAGCGGCTGGCTGCTGGATTCAAGAGCATACTGTGCTTCGACCCTATCCATATTTTTGCAAATCAAAAGGCCGATAGTCGGATTGTCTGTTTCCGATTTCATCTGATGGTTGACGGCTGCGACATAAGTGCCGAGTTGTCCTGCGTATGAAGAATCAAAATCTGTTGATTTCACTTCAACAACGATATAGCTGTGAATTTTCACATTGTAAAAAAGCAGGTCGATAAATTTTTCGGTATTGCCGACTTCCAACCGCACTTCGCGTCCGAGAAAGGCAAATCCGTTGCCAAGTTCCATCAAAAACCGCTCTGTATTAGCCATCATAGCGTCTTTTAGTTCTTTTTCATCATATTTTCCGCGGATAGTAAGGAAGTCAAAATTGTATGGATCTTTGGTGATTTCCTGTGCCAAATCGCTTTGCGGGATCGGGAGCGTTGCCGCGAAATTGGAAAAAGCCTTTCCGTGCCGTTCGTACAGATCAGAGTCGAGAACATTAAGCAGAACGGCGCGTGACCAGTTGTTTTCAATCGTTTTTCTGACATAGAAAAGAGCTTTTGTTGTATTGCCTTTACATTTGTCAACAAGTTGCTTCTGATGTCCCCACGGAATACAGAAAATATCCGGGCTGAAATCGTCCTCAAGCCGGGGACAATTTTCCTGCTCCGTGAATTTATCCCCAAGTTGGGGACGGATTGCTTCGGCAGGATAAAGTTCATAAAAATATTGCATATATTTCAGATTCGTTACAGAAAAAGAGTGAACTTCCGGAAAGATTTCGTGCAGATCCGCGCTCAGGCTTTTATAAAACGATGAACCGTATTTTGCACTCATGTGAAGGGATGAAATATCCTGCCCGAGCGACCAGTAAAATCTAAGCATTTCGTTATTTACTTTGACAGCCGCTTTGATCTGACTCTTTCTAAACCTTTTCGCAACAGTCAAAACCCATTCCCGATAAGATGAATTAACTTTCATCAACTGACTCATTTCGTTATTTCCTCAAAAAATATAAAAAACATAAATAATCAATATTGTGTAACGATTTTAAATTTAAGTCAATAAAAATCTAATTTTGAAAAATTTGTTTGTGAATTTTGCAAAAAATCATGCCGTGCAATCGAGATCGAAATAAAATACAAGCTCCCTCGTGATTGGGAAAAAACAGCGGATATTTCTTTCGTCCAACTTTCTGATTTTATAACGCAACTGCATGATTCTGCTTATACTGCCGCGGTAAAAGCTGTAAACCGGTTTGCTACAATCCGGAATTATATGATTGGTTTTTACATCGTTGAATACGAGCAGCACGGGAGCGACAGAGCAAAATATGGT
>JAGCUA010000028.1 GCA_017963125.1 bacterium | reverse complement strand
GAGTGAATTCTGCGATACTCTCTCTCAAAAAGGTCTGACCGATCCGTTCCGCAAAAAGACAGGTCTTATAATCGACGCTTATTTTTCCGCAACAAAGCTTCACTGGATACTTGAAAACATCCCGGGTGCAAGACAGCGTGCCGAAGCCGGAAAGCTTCTTTTAGGAACGGTTGAAACCTGGCTTATCTGGAGACTGAAGGGCGGCAGCGTTCATATAACGGACTATTCCAACGCCTCCAGAACGATGCTTTTTAACATCGTCGATTTAAAATGGGACGAGGATATCCTAAAAGAATTAAACATCCCGGCATGTATGCTCCCTGAAGTCAGACCTTCAAGCGAAGTATATGCAAAAACAATGCCTGATTTATTCGGCGGTGAAATCACCATCGCAGGTGCCGCAGGTGACCAGCAGGCTGCTCTTTTCGGACAGACCTGTTTTAATGCGGGACAGGCCAAGAACACCTACGGAACAGGCTGTTTCCTTCTGATGAATACCGGTGATACGCCCGTTTTTTCCAAATCGGGACTCGTTACCACCATAGCGTGGGGAATTGACGGAAAAGTCGAATACGCACTCGAAGGCTCCATATTTGTGGCGGGAAGTGCAATTCAGTGGTTAAGAGACGAGCTCAGATTCATGGATTCAGCTTCCGACAGCGAATTCTTCGCATCCAAGGTTCCCGACACCTGCGGTTGTTACGTGGTTCCCGCATTTACGGGACTCGGCGCACCCTACTGGGATCCTTATGCAAGAGGTGCAATCGTCGGACTCTCGAGAGGTGTTAACAAGTATCATGTTATCCGCGCCACTCTGGAATCGCTCGCATATCAGACCTATGATGTTTTAACCGCAATGGAAAATGATTCGGGAATGAAGCTTTCGAAATTAAACGTGGACGGCGGAGCAAGTGCAAACAATCTTTTGATGCAGATGCAGGCCGATATCATTCAGACCGAAGTCAACCGTCCGAAATGTGTTGAAACAACGGCCGCAGGCGCTGCATATCTGGCAGGCCTGGCAGTCGGATACTGGAAAAACAAAGAAGATGTTCTGTCAAACATTTCCATAGAAAAGACCTTTGTACCAAAGATTTCCCGCGAAGAGCAGGAGAAAAAAATTGCTAAATGGCACAAAGCCGTTGAACACGCCCGTGACTGGGAGCGTGACTGATTGATAAGATTAAAAAACTGTTAGTCCCGATACGCAAAAGCATATGGGATTAACAGTTTTTTTATTTGAGATATTTATTTAAGAGATACTCTTTATCATTTGCCTCAGGGTTTTCTATAACCTCTTCAAGCATTTTGTTGAGCAGTTCTCCGATTGCCGGTCCGCTCGGAATGCCTTTGTCGATTAAGTCTTTCCCGGACACGGCCAGGTCTTTTAAGCTCACGCATTCGTTCTTTTCAACCACTTCAGCATAAGACTCTTTGTTTTTTCTTAATCTGTCGAATTTCTCTTCTCTCTGATAATCGCTCTGCGCCAGCAGATCCGCTTCCCAGACTTTGAAAATATCGGGAAAAGCCGCGGCTCCGATTTTGTTCATCGCACGCCGCATTATCTTCGTGCCTTCATCAAGTCTTTCGTCATGGTATCTTACGAACTTATATACCAGGTCGATCGTGTCGTTGTCGTATTTAAGCCTTCGTAAAATCTCTTTTGCCATCTCCGAGGATTTTTTCTG
Organism: bacterium; assembly: GCA_017963125.1. Classification (GTDB taxonomy): domain Bacteria; phylum UBP6; class UBA1177; order UBA1177; family UBA1177; genus UBA1177. The sequence goes on along the minus strand of JAGCUA010000028.1, from coordinate 868 downwards.
ATGTCCGTAAAAATGGTCTATTCCCTTTTCGTCAGTCGTCAGACACTCGGGTTTGGCGATATCGTGTAAAAGCATCGAAAGGCGAAGTGCTTTGGTTTTTTCTATGTTTTCAATCGATTTGATGATATGATCGCCGACACTGTAACAATGATGGGGATTATGCTGCTCTGTCTCAAAACACTTATCAATCTCAGGCAGAAACTCTTTGGTGAGCCCGAGTTCATACGCAGTCTTTAACATCGCAGGATTGTCGGATAAAAGAATTTTGTTTAATTCGGCCTGAATTCGCTCGGCGCTTATTCTGCTTAATGTCGGCGCCAACTCTTTTATGGCTTCATAAGTTTCGGATTCGATTTCATATCCAAGCTGTGCTGCAAATCTTACCGCGCGAAGGAGACGAAGCGCATCTTCCGTGAATCGCTCTTTGGCATTGCCCACGCATCTGATGATTTTCTTATCAATATCGTCCATTCCGCCGAATATATCCACGAGCCCTTCGGTATCATTGTAGGCCATCGCATTGATGGTAAAATCCCTTCTTAAAAGATCTTCCTTAAGATTGGCGGTAAACTCAACACTTTTAGGATGTCTCGAATCCTCGTATTCGCCGTCGATTCTGTAGGTCGTGACTTCATACATTTCCTTTCCGAAAAGAACCGTCACCGTACCGTGTTTAAGACCGGTATCCACGGTTCGCTTAAAAATCGCCTTAACCTCTTCGGGCTTTGCGGAAGTCGTGATATCCCAGTCGTTCGGAACGCGTCCGAGGATTGAATCGCGCACGCAGCCGCCGACCGCATACGCTTCGTATCCGGCCGCATAAAGTGCATTTATTATTTTTTCAACATTTTTCGGTAAATTTATTTTC
>JAGCUA010000027.1 GCA_017963125.1 bacterium | reverse complement strand
GAATACGGTCTTCTCGGCAAAGACATCCTCGGAACCGGTTTCGAGTTCGACATCGAGCTCAGATACGGCGCAGGCGCATTCGTATGCGGCGAAGAAACAGCTCTTATCCACTCGATGGAAGGCCAGAGAGGCGAACCGACGATCAAACCTCCGTTCCCGGCTGTAAAAGGCTACAACGGAATGCCCTCCAACGTAAACAACGTCGAAACTTTCGCTAACGTTCCTGTCATCTACCTCAAGGGCGCTGACTGGTTCAGCAAGATCGGAACCGAAAAATCGAAAGGTACGAAGGTTTTCGCGCTTGCCGGCAAGATCAACAACGTCGGTCTTATCGAAGTTCCGATGGGAACGACTCTCCGCGAGATCATTTATGAAATCGGCGGCGGAATCAAAGGCGGCAAAAAATTCAAAGCTGTTCAGACCGGCGGACCTTCTGGCGGCTGCCTGACAGAAAAACACCTTGACACTCCGGTTGACTACGAGAGCCTTGCAGCGGCTAAATCGATCATGGGTTCCGGCGGTATGATCGTTATGGACGAAGACAACTGCATGGTTTCGATCGCAAAATTCTACCTCGACTTCACAGTCGACGAATCCTGCGGCAAATGCACTCCGTGCCGTGTCGGCAACAAGAGAATGAACGAGATCCTCGACAAGATAATCAAAGGCAACGGAACTATGGAAGATCTTGATACCCTCAAGAATCTTGCAAACGTCATCAAAGACACCGCTCTCTGCGGACTTGGTCAGACGGCTCCGAACCCTGTTATTTCTACTCTTGACAACTTCTACGATGAGTACCTTGCTCACGTAAAAGACAAAAAATGCCCGGCTGGACAGTGCAAAGACCTTCTCAGCTATGTCATCAATCCTGAGAAGTGCATAGGCTGCACGGCATGCGCAAGAAAGTGCCCGGTCAACGCAATTACCGGCGTTGTAAAACAGCCTCAGACAATCGACCAGGAAAAATGTATCAAATGCGGAACCTGCATCGATACATGTAAATTTGGCGCAATTAGCAAACAGTAGGCAAAGGAGAAACACATGGATATGATAAAAATTACAATCGACGGTAGAGTTTACGAAGTCGAGAACGGAATAACGGTTCTTGAAGCCGCAAAAAGAAACGGCATCAAAATCCCGACGCTCTGCCACATGAATCTTAAACCGATCAACTTTGTAAACAAGCCCGCTTCCTGCCGTGTTTGTGTCGTCGAAATGGAAGGCGGAAAAGGAAACCTCGTTCCCGCTTGTGCTACGGATGTTAGAGACGGTATGGTCATCAAAACGACATCCGCAAGAGTTCTCAACGCAAGAAAGACAATCGTAGAACTTCTTCTTTCCGACCATCCGAATGATTGTCTCCAGTGCGCGAAATCGGGTGACTGTGAACTTCAGAGCCTCGCAGCTACACTCGGAATCCGCGAGATCCCGTTCAAAGGTATCCAGTCGACATACAAAAAGGACAGCACCCTTTCGGTTTACCGTGATGTAGACAAATGCATCATGTGCCGCCGCTGCGAATCGATGTGCTCGAACATCCAGAGTGTCGGCGCTCTTTCGGCTGTTCACCGCGGTTTCCCGGCAGTTGTAGCTCCGGCATTCGAAGCTGCTCTCGGCGAATCCTCATGTGTAAACTGCGGACAGTGTGTCCAGGTTTGCCCGGTAGGTGCTCTTACACTCGTTGACAACATCGGCGATGTAGTAAAAGCTCTCAACGACCCGACCAAAACAGTTGTCGTTCAGACAGCTCCGGCAGTCAGAGTCGCTCTCGGCGAAGAATTCGGCATGGAACCCGGAACGATCGTTACCGGCAAAATGGCTGCAGCTCTTAGAAGACTCGGCTTCAACTATGTATTCGATACCGACTGGTCTGCTGACCTTACCATCATGGAAGAAGGAACTGAGTTCCTCGGTCGTGTAAAGAAATTCCTCGCTGGTGACAAAGATGTCAAACTTCCGCTCTTCACATCATGCTGCCCGGCATGGGTAACATTCTATGAGAAGAATTTCCCGGATCTTCTTGACTACCCGTCAACCGCTAAATCTCCGCAGGGTATGTTCGGCGCAGTCGCAAAGAACTACTTCGCTAACAAAATCGGCGTAAAACGTGAAGATATGGTCGTTGTTTCCATCATGCCGTGCCTTGCTAAGAAGAGCGAAGTTGCACGTCCTGAACTCGGAAACGGCAAAGATCAGGATGTCGATTTCTCGCTGACAACACGTGAGCTCGCTCACATGATCAAACAGTACAACATCGACCTCAAAGAACTTCCGGAAGAGGATTTCGATTCTCCGCTCGGACAGTCCACAGGTGCAGCTGTTATCTTCGGAGCAACTGGCGGCGTTATGGAAGCTGCTCTTCGTACCGCTTACGAAGTTCATACCGGCAAGACCCTTCCGAAAGTCGACTTCATGGAAGTTCGTGGTCTTGAAGGCCTCAAAGAAGCTGTCATCGACGTTGACGGTCTTCCTGTTAAAGTCGCTGTTTGCTACGGCCTCGGCAACGCACGCAAACTCATGGAAGAAGTCCGCGCAGGCAACCCGAACGGCTATCACTTCATCGAAGTCATGGCTTGCACAGGCGGCTGCATCGGCGGCGCAGGTCAGCCCTACCATCACGGCAACGGCGAGATCATCGCAAAACGTATGGAAGCTACCTACCGTGAAGACGCAGGCAAACCGATCAGAAAGTCTCACGAGAACCCGGATATCATCGCAATTTACAAAGAGTACTACGGTGAGCCGAACAGCCATCTCGCACACGAACAGCTTCACACTCACTACATTGACAAGAGCGTAAAGATCGAAGAAGTCAAGTAGTCGGTGTTAAAGCCTGATCCACTTTCCAGCCCCGGTCCGCCGGGGCTTTTTTTTGCCTTGGAAGTTTGCCTTTTCCGCATTTTTTCTTTAAAATCCTGCCGTTTTTGTTGCTGTCTGCGGAGGAGTCAGGTATGAAAAAAATCATCATTTTGATTATTTTTATTGCTGCGGTTTTTATGGCTGCAGGTTGCGGCAATTCTTCTTCGGGAGGTAAACTTCCGGAAGGAAACGATGATGACAGTCTGCACGGAGAGAGCGGAAAAGACGAAGATGAAGAAGAAACCGAAGACGAAGATTATATAGTTTATCCTGCGACGAATGAAGCCTTTGTGTGCCGGAACTTCGATTCGTGCTATGACAACGAAGGCGAAATAGTTTGCCCTGAATACGGAGAAAAATTTTATGGCCAGGATGCGCAGTATTCAAAGCGCGGCTTCTGCACTAAAAGACATTTTTCGGTAAAGTCAGATGTGGAGAACGAAAAAGTGACAATTGACAACTATACCGGACTTGAGTGGACATCTTCATTTTTCCCCGAAAAAACTTGGAATGAGGCCTCTGATTTCTGCAAAAATCTTGAATACGGCGGCTTCAGTGACTGGCGGCTTTCAACTCTTCCGGAAGCTTTCACTATTGCCGGATTGAACGATGATGAGGCGGCAGAAAGCGGTTTTGAATATCGGCAGAACAGTTCTAAGGATCTTTATTTCTGGACTTTATCATCGGATTATTCCGACTATTCGGGCAATTATTACCCGTATATTATCAAAGACCTCAACGATTCAGGAGAGGGGTCCATATATGATGTTGAAACAACTATTGCACAGCAGGATGAGACACACATCCTGCGTTGTGTCAGGGGCGAAAAGTATGATACTTATTCATTGCTTGTAACGAAAAGGATAGCTGGAGACGAGGTTCTGGAAGGATCCCGTTACAAATTGCTGTGGCAGAAAAATCTTGAGACGGAAAAAAACTGGGAAGAAGCTCTTTTCTACTGCGAAAATCTTGAATATGCAGGGTTCAGCGACTGGAGACTGCCGAGCATAAACGAACTTTTCACGATGTATAATTACGAAATCAGAAGATTTGCGGTGGAAATTACCGATTATCCTCATCTTTTCTGGTCTTCTTCGACAAAGATCGGTTCCCCTGAAGAAGCTTATACTTTTTCAGCGCTCGGCGGCTACACTGAAGCCATGGAAAAAAATATAGGATACGGGACTTTCTGCGTCAGAGGCGGCGGACTTTGCGAGGGCGGCTTTTTCTGGAACGGCGAAGGATGCGTCGAAGATCCGTGCAGATCTGATCCGTGCAAAGATGTGGAAAACGCTTTGGACGAGTGTTTCCCGAAAAGTGCAAAAAGATACCGCTGCGCCTGCGCTGAAGGTTTTTTCTGGGACGGAAAAAAGTGTACAAGCCCATGCAAAGCCGATTCGTGCGAAGGTGGAGAAAAGTGTATTGCAGAAGACCTGAAAACTTATACCTGCGAATGTAAGGACGGTTATCGGATAAACGGCAAAAAGTGCGAAAAAGTCGATGTTTCAAAAAATATCTGCACGGGGCAGAAGCTCTGCTACAACGAAGAAAACTATAAATCACCGAGTAAATGGGCAAAAGAGTTCGAAATGCCCTGTGCCGAAGAAGGAGCCGAGCTTTTTGGCCAGGATTCCCAGTATGCCGGCAAAACCTGCACGCAGCTCGATTTTACTTCATCATCAGGAATTATAACCGAACATGCTTCAGGTCTTAAATGGATCTCAACTGAAAAACAGCTGAAGTACGAGGATGCAAAAGCGTACTGCGAAAATGTCGGAGAGGGATGGCGGCTGCCCGAGATATGGGAACTTGTGAACCTTGTCGATACAAACGATTACAGCGGTCCTAAATTCTGGTCTGAGTTGGGAATAAGCGCTTACCGCCTTATGTCAGGGACTTTGTACGGAGAAAATGTTCTGGCGGTTTGGATCGGTATGGTCGAAGTAAGATCCACCGGGTATGAGATAGATTTTATGTGTGTGAAAGGAGAAAAACAGGAGCATTCTTCAAAGTTTGAAATATCGAAAAACAACGGAGAGGAAATAGTAAAAGACCCTGCGACAGATCTGATCTGGCAGAAGTCAAGCGCTCCGTCATGGCTGGATTGGGCTGACGCTCTTGCCTACTGCGAAAACCTTGAATATGCAGGTTATTCAGACTGGAGACTGCCGAACAGAAACGAGCTTTTTTCACTTGTAAACTATGGAAAATCGGATATGGCCACATATTTCCCTGATATGGATGTAATGGATTCTTTCCTCTGGAGTTCCACAACCAATATTGCAACAACTGATGATTGTTTGAGAAAAGTGCGCGACTATGATGATGACGACGATTATTATGACGAGTATGATTACTATTATTATGACAACGAAGCGTGGTACGTGGACTTAAAGAGTGGAAAGATCGAACGGGAAGACAAATGGGAGCTCCATAGTGTAAAATGTGTGAGATAATGGTTTCTTTATAACTTGCAAAGGGTTCTGCTAAAAATATAATCGCACGGATTTTGATTTTAGAGGGAAAAATGAGAAAATTTGCGGTTGTTTTCTTTCTGATCCTGTTTGCGGTGCAGGTCGCTGCCGACGATGTGTGGCCTGCGTGCTACGACAAGCAGTGTAAAAGCAGCGACGACTGCTGCGCCGGGGCGAAATGCCTGCCGTGGATAGCGAAAATGCACCCGAAAATAAAAGAAACAGGTTACTGCGTAATCGAAGGATGCAAGGAGGGCGACGACTCGACATGCCCGAAAGATCACATCTGCCTTAAATCGGTGAAAGGCACTTTCTGCGTGAAAAAATAATTTTTTTCCGTTTCTATAACAATTAAGTATAATGTGTTGTCATTTTTTTGAAAAAGATGGAGGTTTTTCATGAGAAAAATCAGAGTTCTGTTTGTTTTGCTTTTCTGTACTGTTCCGCTTTTTGCACAGCAGGATGAAGAGGAAATGTTCAATCTGCCGATCAAAGAGTTTACTCTGGGAACGGTTGACGAGAACGCACTTTTGAGTGCCGATCCGCAGGCTTTGAAACTTTACGAGGCGGCGGTCAATGCCGAAAAACAGCCGGGAGTGTTCAAAATTCCGGGACCTGCGGTAGAGGCATGGCAGGAAGTCACAAAAATCACGCAGAACAATCCTTTCCTGCAAGTCGCGCAGAAAAGACTCGGAGAATGGAAGATCCTGACCGATTTTTATGCTCAACACAAAGCAAATTTCGATAAACTCAAGCTCCTTTTCGCGAGTCCGGCTCTTCCGGAGGCGCAAAAATCAAGTCTGGCATCGAAGTATCTGGAAGAATTCGGCGTTACTTTCGGCACTTCCGGGATCGTGGATCTGATTTCAACAGTTGCCGACAAGAACGAAATCATGGGAAACGACGCTTTTAATGCTAAAATCAAAGAAACAAAGCAGAAACGCTGCGATCTGGGGTCAGGCAGAGATTGTTACGATATGGGCAAAAACTTCGTGACTGTCGATTACGAAAAAACAATGATGTTCAATAAGGCGTGCGAACTGAAATATCAGCCGGGCTGCGACGAAATCCAGCCGAAAAAGGCTGAACAGCCTGAAGCAGGACCTGCTCCACAAACTGACAAAACCTATGCTTTTGCGGAAGATCCGCTCGGGCTGCTTCCGCCTTTTGCAGAAGCTGATGATGCGACGAAACAGGGCGCAGATCCTGAGGTCCTGAAACTTTACGAGGCTGCTGCGGCTCTCGAAAAATCGAAAGAGACTCTTTTTAAGCCCTCAGTTGCGGTCGCAGCATGGGAAAGTGTTGAAAAAGCTGCCGGAAAAAACCCGTTTCAGCCTGTTGCACAGCAGAGAACGGCTGACTGGAAAAAGGCCGCAGCCGATTTGGAGGCTCGCGATGCAGCTCTTGCAGAACTGGAGAAAAATATCGCAGACAATTCGATTGAAAGCAGCCGCAAGGTTGAACTTATGACAGGTTATCTCGATAAGTACGGTGTCGTTTTTGGAACAGCTGACGCTCTCAGTCTGATTGCGCCTAAGCAGAATCAGGCTGCCGAATCGGGAGATCTTTATCAGAACTATGCCTTCCATATATCGGAAACAGTTCATAAAGAGATCGCCAACAATGAGTCGTTCAAGGCGAAAGTGAAAGAGACGGTGAACAAAAGATGTGAGCTGAAATCGGGCGCGGACTGCCGTGTTTATGCTGAAAATCATGCCGCAGACGAAACTGAAAAAGCGGCTTATCTGAAAAAAACGTGCGATTTCGGTGTTCAGGACAGCTGTTCTCTTCAGGTAGCTGAGGTCCAGCAGGAGAATAAAGAAGAGAAAAAGGAAGAAAAAGATCCGTTCAAAGAGGAACTCTGGAATGCAGGAAAAAGGACAAGGATCGCGGTGGCCGCGACGACTCTTGCTGTCGGAGTAATAGTCGGCGGACTCGGCGGATGGTCTTTTTATGAAATGAGCATGGCCGAGAAAGACCGCAAGAAATATTATGACAAGTACAAAGAACTTGACGAGTATGATGCGTTCGGGTTGTTTGAAGGATATAAGAAAAAAGCGAAAGATGCCAGAAAGAAACGGGACAAATATATGATCCTTGGTGCTGTCGGTGCAGGTGCCGGAGTGGCTTTGATCGCGACAGGAGTCACCCTTTTCTGCATCGAGTTCGACGGCGAGAAGGAGGTCAAGAAAAAATACAATGTCTCTTTCGGTGCAAGTCCGCTCAACGGAACGCTGCAGTTCGCACTTAACTGGTAAATCGGAGGTCCAGGATGAAAATTAGATTTTTGATTTTATCGGCGGTTTTTTCGCTGGTCATAATTTCCTGCGGTGACAGCATGAAGTGGAACAATCCCAACGATCCGAATGCCGACATTTACGGAAAATGCGAAGAAGGTTCGTACAAATGTTTCGGTAATGACGGGGATTATACTTCTCTTGTCTGCAAAAAAGGAAAATGGGAAAAATACGAGGATTGCGAGGAAAACTGCAACGAGGAAACCGGAAAGTGCGAAGCCGAAAAGGATGGAAGTGATTCTGACAGTGACTCCGACAGTGTACCGGACACCTCGACTTACACTGAAAGCCACCGTGTGGCAGTTCAGCTCGCGTGGAAACAGGGGTTTGCGTCAAGATCTGAGTATGAGCGCAAAGAGGGCTCTCTGGTCGATCTGGATCTCCATCTGGTCAAAATGACAAGCATAGAGGCTGCAAAATACAATTTTCAGCGCAAGGCCGGACTTCTTGGAACAAACTATCGTTCAGAGGATATGGACAGCTGTTCTATGAGCAGGCCTGAATGCGAGCAGTACTGGCGCCATGATGACTGCTCTTTTGCTGACAAGGGATTAGAGGATGCCGTCGGGGACAGAGCAATTAAATGGGGAGCCAAGTTCATTTTTGACAATTCCTGGGGCGGCGGCGGAAACTACGAAAATCCGGAAACAATAGTCATGGGACCAACCGATGACGAAGACGGCGACGGACTTCCCGATAAAGTGATTATGGATGACCAGTATCTGGTTATAGTAACTTACGGCAACTGCTCTTCTGTTTACAGTGACGGCAAAGACCGCTGCGATAAAGCTTATGATGGCGATGACGGTACAAATGAAGTTGATGCCAGAGTTTCGATTTTTGTTGACGGCGAGGAAGTTCCCAGACAAGCAGGAAGCGACCGCCCGGCTGACCACTACTACACAACAACGAAGGATTTCAAAATCAAACTCAACGAGTGGAAAGTTGTCGCACTTATAAAATGGGACGGTTCTCTGGCCGGGCCTGAGCTGAAACCTGAATATAGCGGTAACGCAATTGTCTCCGATGTCTCCATGGCTGAATACGGGATCATAACTGACCCTGTCCGTCACCCGGTATGCGTTTTCGATACATCCGACGCGGTTCTTATTCCGGTTTGGGATCCGACGACTTATAGGAATTACATTGAATTTCCAACTTCGGGTGGAAATAGAACAATAGGATACTGCTATGATCCGGAAGAACCTGATCCTATTGCCGGAGACAAAAGAAAGAGAAACTGCGAAGGTCTTCCGGATGTCGGTGCAGAGTGGAATACTGCTTCCGATATCACGCAGGAATACGACGGTGAAAAGTGGCATCCATCGCTCAAGGGCACGTACAACGAAGAAGCCAGCACGACCGAATGCCGTTTCAGGTGTCAGGAAAACTACACATGGAATGAAAGTACTTCAAAATGTGTCGCAGATACGAGACAGGCTGCGTGCGAAGGACTTCCTGAAAATGCGGAGTGGAATGCTGCTTCAGAAATCACACAGACATGGACTGGAACGGAATGGGCGCCTTCATCCCAAGGAAGTTACAATGCAACTTCGAGCGGCGATCGCTGCTATTTCACGTGCAGGGAAAACTACAACTGGGAAGGTTACGAGTGGGATGATTCCAGTTATGTATGCAACCCCGCGACACGGGACGCTGACTGCCCTGAGAGTCTGCCGAATTCGGTATGGAACGACAACGGTCAGCTGGGAACATATACGCAGACCTGGAACGAAGAGGCAGGAGATTGGCTGCCGCAGTACAATGAATCAGTCTACAGCGAAGATTTCGGAGACTGCCGCTTCGTCTGCGATACGCACTGGTACGGCTGGAACGGTTCAGAATGTGTTTTGGATCCGTGCCTCTATCCGCTAAATCCCTGTACAAGTCTTGCAAATACAAGCGGAATCTGCTCTCCGATATCCAATTTCACAGCTTACGAATGCGGCTGCAAGAGCGAATACACATGGAACGGCAGCGCATGCGTCCTGATAGCAAACTCGCTTCCGGAATGCAGCGGAGCAAATACTTTCCCTTGCAAAGATACAGAAAACGGGCTTATCTGGGCTCAGAAGGAAACAGCCACAATGAACTGGGAAAGCGCGAAATACACCTGTGAAAACGATTACAACACCGCAAATTACGGCGGTTTCGGCGCAGGATGGCGTCTGCCGACAATCAGTGAACTCAGGACTCTCATCAAAAACTGCACAGACACCGAGAGTGACGGAGACTGTAAGGTTCGTGACGACAGCATTGTCTGCCTCTCTGAATCTGATGAGTGCTGGGAAGAAAACTGCTATTCATGCAGTGATGGCGAACACAGCAAGTTCGGAGACAACACTTGGTTCTGGTCATCGTCATCTGTCACAGGCGGAGATGACAGCAAGGCTTGGGGAGTCGGCTTCAACGGAGCTGAAGTCGATGCCAGCAGCAAAACCGGTAGTCATAATTTCCGTTGTGTAAAACCGATATGTGGAACCAATTACACATGGAATTCGTCAACATCTGAATGTAATCCTGACAAGCGGTGGGTTGACTGTTCTCCGAAACTCTCCAACACCGTCTGGAACGATTACGGCAACAACGGCAAATTCATGCAGTTCTGGGACGGCGAGGGATGGAAACCGACTGAATATGCCTCAACTTACGACGAAACTACACCCGGAACATGTGTATACAAATGTGCTGATGACTACCATTGGGAAAACAACAAATGTACCTATAACATAAAAACATTCACATGCAGCGGAAAACCTGAAAATTCAAGCTGGAACACTGTTTCGTCTTACAATCAGTACTGGACAGGTACCGCGTGGTCTCCAGGGGAGAGCGGCGTCTCATACGACATTGAGCCGAGTGAGACAAGCTGCCGTTTCAAGTGCGACGACAACTATGAATGGGACGGTTCCTCCTCCTGTGTCCCTCAGTCTGAATGAAGTCATATTCTGTCAACTAATTCAGATAGTGCACGACTCCGCTGTATAAGGTAACTTTCCACTCGCATTTTCAAAAAATATCATTATAATTCCGCAGTTTTTTGATTCTTGGAGGAATCTATGAAAAAAATTATCTTTTTAACTCTTGTTTTTATGTTTTTTATTGCCTGCAACGAGGCAAAAAAAGAGGCTCCTGCCGCTGAAAAAGCTGAGCCGGTAAAACCTGCGGAAACGGCGAAAACAGAGGATGAGATCGAAGTCAAAGGGCTTGAAAACGAGATTCTGGGCGAAGATTTCGAAAAAGGAAAAAACATCCATACGTTTGAAATGACTTCGATAAAAAGCGGCGAAAAGGTGAAATTCGGCGATTTCAAGGGAAAAAAGATCCTCGTCGATTTCTGGGCAAGCTGGTGCGAGCCTTGCATCGCTATGTTCCCCGAGCTCAACAAGCTCAAAGCGGAGTATGAAGACGGAAAACAGACATTGAAGATCCTTTCGGTAAGCGTTGACCCGATGCCGGGAAAGATCAAAAAGATCATCGCGGACAAAAACGCGCAGTTCGATGTCCTTCAGGCTCCGGAATCGCTTGCTGAATCGGGTGTGATCATGCCTTACATGGTCCTTGCGGATGAAAACGGGAACGTGATAACGACGATTTCGGGCAAACACACCTACGAAGAGTTCGAAAAAATCATAAACAGCGGAAAATAACTTGTTTTCCGGTCGTTTTTGTGCGATTTATGCAGGCAGTCTGGCTGTTTTAACAATTTTCATAGGAGAGAGACATGGTAAAAGTCGGTGACAACATCAAAGCTATTTCCCCTTACAAACCCGGTAAACCTATTTCGGAAGTCGAAAGGGAGCTCGGTCTTACTTCCGCTATCAAACTTGCGAGCAACGAAAACCCGACAGGCGTCAGCCCGAAAGTAAAAGAGGCTCTCATCAACGCTGTTTCGGAACTCAACTACTATCCGGACGGAAACGCATACTACCTTAAAAATGCTATCGTTGAATACCACAAAACCAAAGGCGAAGAGATAAAATTCGAAGAAGTTTTTGTCGGAAACGGCTCAAACGAAGTCATTGACATCGCGATCAGGACCCTCATCAAAGGCGACGAGGAAGTCGTTCTTTCGGAGCAGGGATTTGTCGCTTACGAACTCATTCTCAAGGCGGCCGACATCAAAATGAAACTCGTTCCGCAGACGAAGGAACACGTTGTCGATATCGACGGGCTCATCGCGGCCGTAACACCGAAAACAAAGATGATCTGCCTCATCAACCCGAACAACCCGACCGGAACCTATTACACGAAAGAAAAGTTCGAAAAACTTCTCAAAGCTGTTCCGCAGGAAGTCGTTCTCGTAGTTGACGAGGCTTACTTCGATTTCGCCGATGCTCCCGACTATCCGAACGGTTTTGACTACAGGAACATGCACCCGAACATGATCATCTGCAGAACGCTTTCAAAAGCTTTCGGACTCAGCGGGATCAGGTTGGGTTACGCGATCTCGACTGCCGAGATCGTTGACTATATGAACCGCGTAAGGGAACCTTTCAACACGAACCTGCTCGCTCAGGTCGCGGGAATCGCCGCTTTCAAGGATTTGGATTACCTTAAAAACGCGATCAGAGTCAACAAGGAAGGGAAGGAATATCTCTACAAAGAATTTACGAGACTCGGCATCGAATACCTTCCGACGCAGGGCAACTTCATGCTCTTCAAAGTAGGCGAGGCGCAGACTTCAGGCCGTGACTGCTACGACTACCTGCTTCACAAAGGCGTGATCGTCCGTCCGGTCGCGAACTACGGTTTTCCGAACTGGCTCAGACTTTCTATCGGTCTCAAAGAGCAGAACGAGACTTTCATAAAGTATTTTGAAGAGTTTCTTAAGACGATCCGCTGATCTGCCTGAAAAATCGGGTCCCCTCCACTAATCTTATAGCAAAAATCTTGCCGTCATATTTTTTTGGCATTATAATTTTCTGTTTTTTGGGCGGGTGAAGTATGAGTTCTTCGTTAAAAATACAGCAGCAGCAGAATTTAGTGCTCAAAACCGATCTCAGAATGACGCTTCAGATGCGCCAGAGTATCGAGATGCTGCTCAAAAACCAGATCGAACTGAGGGAAATGATTCTCGAGGAAGTTTCGGAAAACCCGTTTCTCGAAATAGAAGACTGGGGCGGAGAAATCGAAGAAACCGCTCAGATCCGCAATGAAAATGAGACTGAAGCCGGAACCGAAAACGGAGATGTCACCGTTCCGCTTAAAATAAACGACAATACCGAAGATATGAGTTCGATTCTCGCCGATTTCGACTGGGAACAGATCAGGGAGACTTCGTCGAATAATTTCGGAGAGACCAATCTCAAAAAATCCAATGATCTTCCTAACGATTTCAGTTTTGAAAACACTATTCCGGCAGAGGAGAGTTTCGCTCAGTCGCTTGATTTCCAGATCTCGGTTTCGTCTTATCCCGAAAGTCTGAAGGATGTCCTCATTTATATGGCTTACAATCTCGACGCGAAAGGCTTTCTTACAGACAGCGACGAAGATATAGCGGCTCAGATCGCGGCAGATACCGAAACTGTTGCAAAAGCTAGGGAAATACTTAAAAATTTTGAACCTTTGGGCTGCGGATGCCGCAATTTCCCTGAATATCTGCGATTTATTTTTATCGAACACGGCTCGGTCAATATCCCGGAAAAATTCGAAAAATCAGTTAAGCGTCTTTTCAGCGACGAGACGATGCTCGATCTGCTGGTAAAGAAAAATTTCGACGCTCTCTGCGGAAGTCTCGGGATCACTCAGCAGGAACTTACCGAACTTCTGCTTTTCTTCAGAAGCGGTGTCGCATCGCCTTATCCGGCGTTCGGTTACGAGCAGGACCGGACTGAATACATTCGTGCCGACCTCATGGTCTTCATGCGTGAAGGCGAGCCTGTGATTTATATCGACGACAAAATGCTCCCGACAGTCATTCTTAAAACGGAACTGTTCGAGGATAACCTGAAAAACGTAAAGAACCGTGAGGAAAAGCATTTCATCAGGGAAAAATACAAGAACGCCGAGTGGATAATCAAGTCCGTCAGCGACCGCAACCGCACGCTTTACCAGGTCGCAGCGAGCATTTTCTCCCATCAGAAGGCGTTTCTGGAACACGGCGACAAATTTCTGAAGCCGCTCACTCTGAAGGATGTTTCAGACGATATCGGCCGTCATATCGCCACGGTTTCAAGGCTCACCAACGGCAAATACGCCCAGACTCCGCACGGGATCTTCGAGCTCAAATACTTCTTCGTAAAGCAGGTGAACGACAATCTGACGACCAACAAGCGTCTTGAGCAGAAAATAGTCGAAATAATCGAAGGGGAGAGCCGCGAAAATCCGTACAGCGATGATGATATCGCCCACATTCTGAGCAAGGAGGGGATCGAAGTCGCACGCAGAACGGTCGCTAAATACCGCTCGAAAATGAACATTCCGCTTGCAAGGGAGCGCAAAAGAAACTATCAATTCGAAGTCGGGAGCTGATAATGTGCAAAATAGGAAAATTTCTGAAAAAAGAACTTGTTCTCTGCCGCGCCGACATAAAGACGAAGGAAGAACTTTTTGAATATATCGCCGGAAACGTAGAAAGCCGCGCCGGCATTTCAAAAGAAACCGTGCTTAAAAGCCTGTCTGAGCGCGAAACCTACGGTTCAACTGGCATAGGCAAAGGTGTTGCTGTTCCTCACTGTCGGATAAAAGGTTCGAAAGAAGTCGTCGTGCAGCTGATTTCGCTTGCTGAACCGATGCCTTACGGAAGCAGTGACGGCGAAAATGTCAGTCTCGTTTTCACGCTTATCGTGCCTGAAGGGAACAATCTGCTTTATCTCAAGCTGATAAGCCAGATCTCCGTTCTCTGCAGCAATGAGAAGATTCGCTCGGGGCTGATTGCGGCGCAGGATCCAGAAGAAATGATCAATTTAATCTCAAATTTATAGGAGGAAGCCATGGTTTTCAGAGTTGAAGTCGGATTGAACGAAGAAGTGAAGGACGCACAGGGGTTGACCTGGAAAAGAAGGATCGAGACCGATCTCGGGATCAAAACGGTCACTGATGTCAAGATGCTCAAAGTTTATCTGATCGACTGCGAGAATCTTACTCAGCAGCAGGTCGCGGCGTTTGCCTCGGAAGTTCTTGCAGATCCGATAACCGAAGTTTTCGAAACGCGCGAAGTTTTAGCCGACAACTATCATTTCGACTGGATCGTTGAGACGGGCTACCTTCCAGGTGTTACCGACAACGAGGGAAAAACGGCTCTCTGGGGACTCAAGACTTTTCTCGGTCATATCGGTGAAAACGACATGGTTTTCTCCGGCAGGAAATATCTTATCAGCGGAAATATCAGCGAGGACGAGATCAAAAAAATCGCGTCAGATCTGCTTGCAAACGGCGTGATCCAGCGTTATTCGATCCTCAGTGCGAAACAGTGGAAAAAAGGACAGAGGATAGGTGACGCGGTTCCGAGAGTCGTTGACAAAACTGCGCCTGCAGTTGAAAAAATGGCGCTCGATGTTTCAGACGAAGACCTGATGAAGATCTCGAGATCGCGTGTTTTAGCACTCAACATTGACGAAATGAAGGCGATACGCGATTACTTCAAACGCGAGGATGTCATTAAAAACAGAGTCGCTCACGGAATGTCTGCCGAAGCTACCGACTGCGAAGTCGAGGTTTTTGCCCAGACCTGGAGCGAACACTGCAAGCACAAGATTTTTGCGGCAGACATCAAATACGAAGACAAAACAGCAGATAAAGCTGAGGAGATCCACTCTCTCTACAAATCGTGCATCAAAAAAACCACGACCGATATGCTTGAAAGCAAGCCGTGGATAAAATCGGTTTTCGACGACAACGCCGGGATCGTCCAGATCGATGACGACACACTTTTCGCGATGAAAGTCGAAACTCACAACTCTCCGAGCGCGCTTGACCCGTACGGCGGCGCACTCACCGGGATCGTCGGCGTAAACCGCGACATCATTGGCTGCGGAATGGGTGCAAAACCGATCCTCAATACAGATGTTTTCTGCTTCGCAAGCCCGTTCTTCCGCGGCGAGATCCCTGAAAAACTGCTCCATCCGGGAAGAATTTTCAGAGGAGTCCACAGAGGTGTAAAAGACGGCGGCAACGAAAGCGGGATCCCGGTCGTAAACGGCTCGATCTACTTCGACAACCGCTACCTCGGCAAACCTCTCGTCTTCTGCGGAACAGGCGGTCTCATGCCGATGGAACTCAACGGCAAACCTTCTTGGAAAAAAGAGGCGAAAGCGGGCGACCTCATCATCATGTCGGGCGGCAGAGTAGGCAAGGACGGAATCCACGGCGCGACATTCAGCAGCGAGGAACTTCACGAAGGAAGCCCTGTCACGGCAGTCCAGATCGGTGACGCCATCGTTCAGAAAAGAATGCTCGACTTCATTCTCGAAGCGCGCGACAAAGACCTTTTCAACGCAATAACGGACAACGGCGCGGGCGGACTCAGCTCAAGTGTCGGCGAAATGGCTCAGGATACAGGCGGCGCGAAAGTTTATCTCGAAAAAGTTCCGCTCAAATATCAGGGCCTTCAGCCGTGGGAAATCTTTATTTCCGAGGCTCAGGAGCGCATGACCCTTTCTGTTCCGAAAGAAAAATACGATGAACTCAAGAAAATCGCCGATATCCACGAAGTAGAAATCACGATCGTCGGCGAATATACGAATAGCGGTTACCTTGAAATCTACTACAACGATATCAAGGCTGCTTACCTTGAAATGGAGTTCCTCCACAAAGGAAACCCGAAATACAAACTTGAAGCAGTATGGAATTTCCGCGAAAAACAGCCCGAAAAAGAGTTCGTTCCGGCGGAAAAGAGCAACCTCAACCACATTCTGCTTGACATGATAGGCCGCGTAAACATTGCTTCGAAAGAAGACTGGGTACGTCAGTATGACCACGAAGTCCAGGGCAGGAGCGCAGGCAAGCCTTTCTGCGGAGTTGAACACGACGGTCCGAGCGATGCAGGCGTTCTCAGAGTATCGCCGTTCAAGAAAAATGCGATCGTTGTTTCGCACGGAATCAAGCCTTCGTTCAGCGATATCGACTGCTTCCACATGACGGCAAGCGTAATAGATGAGGGAGTCAGAAACGCGGTCTGCGTCGGTGCAGACCCCGATTTCATGAGCGGTCTCGACAACTTCTGCTGGCCTGATCCGATATACGACGAAGAAAAGAACCGTGACGGAAAGGCTAAACTGGCACAGCTCGTCCGCTCCAACAAGGCGCTTTACAAATACTGCACCGAATACGGGATCCCGCTCATCAGCGGCAAAGACAGCATGCACAACGACTACGGCAGCGGCAAAAACAAAATTTCGATCCCGCCGACACTCCTTTTCACGCTGATTTCGAAAATGGACGACGTCGAGAAGATGGTTTCGATGGATTTCAAACACGAAAACGACAGGATCTTCCTCATCGGAGAGACAAAAGACGAGCTCGGCGGCAGCGAATATTACCTTTACCACGGCATAAAACACGAAGGTTTCGTCCCGAAAGTAGATTCTGCGAAATTCATGAAGAGTTACCGCGCTCTGCATGAGGCGATGAAACAGTCTCTCGTTGAAAGTGCGCATGACCTTTCGGACGGCGGTTTTGCTATAGCTGTTGCTGAATCAGCCTTCTCCGGCGGCTTCGGTGCGAAAGTCGACCTCAAAAAAATGGCTAAGAGCAGCGACGTAACGAGAAACGACACGCTCCTTTTCAGCGAATCGAACGGCCGAATCCTTGTTTCGGTAAAACCTGAAAATGTTGAATCATTCAAGTCTGTTATGAAAAACTGCGAATGCACCGAGATCGGTGAAGTAACTTCCGGAACATTCCTGAAAATCAACGGTCTCAAAGACGAAAGCGTCGTCGATCTCGATGTCGAGGAACTCAAAAAGAGCTGGAAAGGCCTTATGAACAAGATGAAATAATCACAGAATCCCGTTTCCCGCAAAAGAGTAGCATCCGTTTCCCTTGGTAAAAATAATGTGATCCAAAAGTTCGATTCCCATGAGAGTCCCGATTTCGCGCAGTTGTTTTGTCGCGAGTTTGTCTGCGTCAGAAGGCATCAGAGTGCCGGAAGGATGATTGTGTGCCACGATTATCGAAGCGGCACGATCGGTGCATGCTACGGCAAAAACCTCTCTCGGGTGGAGCGGCGCGTAGTTCAATGTTCCGATGAATGTGAGATGGACGTCGATCACCCGTCTCGAGCCGTCAAGAGTTATCGTCAGAAAGTGCTCCTGCTTTTTGTCTGCGTAATCTTTTAAGAGCGGAAGGAGGTCTTCCGGAGTTCTTATGAGCGGCTTTTCGCTTTCAATGTAAAAGCGTCTGGCGAGTTCGAATGCGGCTAAGATCTGGCATGCTTTCGATGTGCCAACACCCGGAATTGCTGAAAGTTTTTTGATATCGAGAGCGTCAAGTTTCTCGTTTTCGAGCATGGTTCCAAGCTCTTTTGCAATACTCATCAGCGGGTGATCTTTGCCGCCGCTTCCGAAAATCAGGGCGATGAGTTCGCGGTTGCTCAGCGCGGAAACCCCTTTCAAAAGCAGCTTTTCACGTGGCTTATCCTTTTCATAAAGATCTTTTATCTGCTTCATAATGACCTCCGTTTTTAAATATAAGTTAATGCGATTTGAAAATCAAGATTAAAAATTGTGATTGTTTATAAAAATTTTGCAAATAATGAGACGATAAGACTTTCTATTGCTTTCCAGTCTGAAATCAGTTAGAGAGCGCGCAGTTAAGGTCACGCCGTTACGACGGGCGCCCAAAAAGGAGGAAAAATGGAGCTGAAATCGGTTATTTTTGATATGGACGGAACGCTTCTCGACACACTCGACATCATTTCAAGGACAAACAACAGGATTTTGCAGAAACACGGCTTTTCGGCACATACCATTGAAGAATACAAAGGCTTTGTCGGTGACGGGATGCGGATGCTGATGCGGCGCGCCCTGCCCGAAGGGACTTCCGAAGATGTGATAAGCGCGCTTCTGCCTGAAGTTCTCGATCTTTACCATGAAGAAGGAGTAGGCACGATCCCGCCTTTTGAAGGAATCAGGGAAACGCTTTCGGGACTTGTTGAAAGAGGTATAAAAATCTCTATTCTCACCAACAAAGAGCACAAATACGCGCTTCTCAATGCAGAAACCATTCTCGGCGAATTCCATTTTGACGCGATCCTTGGCGAACGTCCCGGAAAGCCGCTGAAACCCTCTCCCGACGGGATATTTGAAATAGCGGAAATCACAAAAGTCCCGCTCTCTCAGACTGTTTATGTCGGCGACATGAAAGCCGATATCCTGACTGCAAAAAACGCAGGGATCACTTCGGTCGGATGCCTCTGGGGCTTCGGCAGAAAAGAGGATCTGATCGCTCTTGGAGCCGATATTCTTATTTCTGAGCCGAAAGAACTTCTTGAACTGGCTGATAAAAATCAGCTAAAATAGGAAATTTTTTGTAAGCGGATATAATCTTCCGTTTTTTTGTGTTTGATAACCGTTTTTGGAGGAAAAAATGAAGAGAATCATCAGTTCACCGAATGCTCCGGCTGCCATTGGTCCTTACAGTCAGGCAGTTGAAGCAAACGGCACGATTTATGTTTCTGGGCAGCTTCCGGTCGATGTGAAAACCGGGAAATTTGTTGAAGGCGGCATAAAAGAGCAGACAGAGCAGTCGCTTAAAAATATCGGTGAGATCCTGAAAGCAGCTGGCTGCGGCTATGAAAATGTCGTAAAAACAACGGTCCTGCTCAGTGATATGAACAATTTCAAGGATATGAACGAAGTTTACGCGAAATTTTTTACTTCGGAATGTCCCGCAAGAGCCGCTTTTCAGGTCGTAAAACTTCCTCTCGGCGCAATGGTCGAGATCGAGTGCATTGCGGTCAGATAGCGTGATTTGTGCATGAGAAAGTTATTTTTATCATTTTTCGCACTTTTTCTTTTGATTTCCTGCTCAACTCTGCCGCAGAAAACGGTGGACGAGAAGGGGAGTTATGCGTGGAAGCCTGAAAAATTCGAACTTAATTCGCAGAATCAGGCGTTTTCGGCGGAAGGTGCCGTCACTATGTGGATAGATGTCGAGCAGTTCAAAGGCAAGTTCACGGGCGACTACCAGATCCTTTCGTCAGATCCTGAAAAGTGGCGGATGATAATCACCGGACCTTTCAATATTTCGGTCGCAACCGTGATAATAAACGGCGAAACCGCGAATATTTTTCACGAAGGGATCTGGGACAGCGGCCCGTGGAACGAGATTTCAAAGCAGCTTTTCAATGCATCCGTTGACGGAGACCTCTTTTCTGTGATGCTGGGAGGCAGATTCCGCTTCGAAGGCGAGTGCGCTGAACTCGGAAACGGCGGGAAACTGTGCCGCAAAAACGGGATTTACTACAAAATCGCAAATGAAAAAGTTGTCGAAATCGTGAGCGGCGACCTTTACATTGTTTCTGAAAAGAAAGCCCGCTTCCCGTCTGGAAAAGGGCGTGCCGGAAAAAATAAAAAAGCAGGCCGGAGTGCTGTTGAAAAAAACAAACGATGGATCGGAGTAAGCAGAGGAAAACCCGCTTTTATCTTTGAAAACAAGTACCTGGATGCTTCCGCAGATCTTCCTGAATCGCTGTTCGAGGCACCGAAATCGGAAGAACCCGATATTTTTGATGAACTCTGATTTTTCACCGTTATTATCGTTATAACGATTCGCGCCGTCGGAATAACGGTATAACGGTATCACGGGATAACGAACCTGACTCGGCGCGTCGAACTTGATCGACAGGCGGTGTTGCCCCGCGCTTTTTTGACAACTTTTTCAAAGTGAATATTATTCACACGTTGGTTGTGTTGAGGTCTTATGACGCCAAAAGTTCTTGATAAAATAGTCAGCTTTTTAAAAAAAGATGTCGGACATATTTTGCCGGCAGATACTCTGAAAAATATAGGTAAACTCGCGAACACCGACGTTTCCGATATCATAAGCGACTCGAAGGCTTCAAAACTTCTTGCTGAAATCGAAAAGAATCCGGAGAAAGTCGAAAATTATATCCAGCTTGCAGAACTTTACCGCTACAAAAACAAAATCGACAAGGCTGTCGATATCTATCTCTGTATGGCGCAGCGCGAGCTTGATGTCAAACATCTTGATCTTGCGGCAAGTTTTGTCCAAATGGGGTTGAATGTCGCTCCTGACAACGGGCTCCTGAACAAATTCAGTGCCGATATAGACATTCGTAAGGGCAAATTTTCCGATGCAGCCGACAAATACCGCGCAGCTGTCAACTATTATATCAAAAAGGGCGACAGGATGACGGCGATTTATCTTCTTCACACGATAAAGGAGATGAACAAGGCGACTGTGCGCGATCTTCTCAACCTTTCGAGCATTCTGATCCACGAAAATATGACCGACGAGGCCGAAAAGATACTTATGTCGATCAGGGAAAGCCACCGGCGCGGTGAAATCAGCAACATCAGAGACCTCGAAGCGTGCCTGATGATGCTCTATTCGATGAAAAAGGATGACGACGTCATTTTAGGTGAACTGATCGAGGCGAGGATCGAGATGGGACAGTATGAAAGCGTCATGGTCCTGCTGAAAAAACTCATTGCGAAAGATCCCGAAAACGTCAACTTCCTGAAGCGGCAGGCTTTTGTCTACAAACAGATGGGTGACATAAACAACTGCGTGAAAATATTCAAGCTCATTGCGAATATATACGCCAAGGAAAACAACCTTATTTACAGGAACATCTACTATCATAAAGTTCTGAAATACGCTCCCGACGATGTCGAAGCTCTTACAGTTCTGAAAATGGACGACCAGATCCGCGAAAAGCTTGACAGCAAGATCGAAAACACCGATTCGAAGATCAAAATTTTCGACCATCTGTAAAAAAATCACTTTTTTTAAATTTTTTTCATTTTTGAGTCAGAAAAATCGGACCTTGGTGGAACTAAATAGGTGTTGTTAACTTTTTTTGTCGAGGTCTTTCCATGAAAAAATCAGTGATTTCAGTGCTTTTTGTTGTTTTGCTCCTTTTTGTCGCTTCATGCGGCAGTGCTTCCAAAAATGCTGACGGCGACATCGTAGATTCTGATTATTACGATGCTGCCGACACGGAAGATTCCGGTTATTACGAGAACGGTGATGCCGAATACGATCCGGGTTATAATGGCGAATATGACTCCGGTGATACCGGTGCTCCTTATGAACCGGGCGACTCTGTTGACAGTGATGCCGGAGACTGGGAAACCAACGATTCAGAATATGACGGCACAAATCCTACAGAACAGCCTGAGCCGGGCGATCTCATTGAAAACGAATGGGTCGAAACAAAAGTTGAAAATACTTCGACTTTCTCGATCGACGTCGATACTGCAAGCTACACTCTGATCAGAAATTACCTTATGACCTACAATCAGCTGCCGCCCAAAGACAGAGTCAGGATCGAAGAAATGGTCAACTATTTCGAATACGACTATCCGCAGCCGGAAGAAGGAAAGCCTTTCTCGGTAACGATGGAAATGGCCGATTCTCCGTGGAGAAGCGATACTAAACTCGTTATGTTCGGACTTCAGGGAAAACAGCTCGCGGCGAATGAGATCCCTGTACAGAACCTGGTTTTCCTTATCGACGTTTCAGGTTCGATGTACGGTGCCGACAGGCTTGGTCTCCTCAAAAAATCGTTCAAAAAGCTCGTCGAAAAGCTCAATGAAAATGACAAGGTCTCGATCGTAACCTATGCCGGCAGTGCAGGTGTCGTTCTTGATTCTGTAAGCGGTGACAAAAAGGAAACGATAATTTCGGCTATAGATAATCTCGAAGCCGGCGGTTCTACTGCAGGTGCGGAGGGAATCCAGACAGCATACGAACTTGCTGAAAAGAATTACAGCAAAGATGCGAACAACAGGATAATCCTTGCGACCGACGGTGATTTCAATGTCGGAATTTCTGATACCGACGAACTTGTTGCGTACATCGAAACCGAGAGAAACAAAGGTATTTATCTCACGATCCTCGGCTTTGGAATGGGCAACTATCAGGACGACAGAATGGAACAGCTTTCCAACGCAGGAAACGGAAACTATTTCTATATCGATAGCGAAAGAGAATCGGACAAGGTTTTCACGGTCAACCTTATGGGAACGATGTTCACGATCGCTAAAGACGTAAAACTTCAGGTCGTTTTCAACCCCGCGAAAATCGCAAAGTACCGCCTTATCGGCTACGAGAACCGCGTTATGGCAAATGAAGACTTCAACGATGATACGAAAGACGCTGGCGAGATCGGTGCAGGTCACAGAGTAACGGCGTTCTATGAAGTATTTCTGGCTGAAAAACCGGCTGAAACTCCGGAAACACCTGAAACACCTGAAACTCCGGAAACTCCCGAGACTGATCCTGAAGAAGGCGAAGAGCCGGCAGAACCCGCTCCTGATGAAGAAGAACCGGCAGTTGAACCTGCTGATGAATTCGGCGAAGATGACTTCATCATTCTCAAAATGCGCTACAAAGAGCCCGACGAAGATATCAGTAAGTATATGGACACCGTAATGACCTCAGCCAATATTCTCGCCGAAATGAGCCAGAATATGGGATTTGCTTCATCTGTTGCAGAGTTCGGAATGCTTCTCAGAGACTCGAAATTCAAAGCTGATTCAAGTTTCGATGCAGTTCTTACCCGCGCAAAGGCTAATATCGGCAAAGACACGCTCGGTTTCCGCGGCGAATTCCTTGAAATCGTCGAGAGAGCTAAAACTCTCAGCAAATAATTCATTTTATTCCCGAAATTTTCCTCAATACTTTTCCCTGTCATAAATTGAAAAAATAATCTTTTCTGCTAATATATTTGGTTTTTTAGCGGGCTGCATGTTTCCCGTTCTTGGGAAAATTTGCCGGCTCGAATGTAAGTTGTTTAATTTATTGAAATTTTGGAGGAAATCATGGCAGAGTGGACAACGGCTGTTACTTCTATCAAACCGAACGAAATTTTGATCAGAGGCTATGCGATAGAAGACATCATGGAAAATCTGAGCTACGCGGAAACTGTTTATCTCATTTTGAAGGGCGAGCTTCCGACAAAAGAGGAAGGACGCGTTTTCCAGGCTGTGCTTGTTTCTTCCGTTGATCACGGCGTAACTCCTCCGAGCGCACTGGCTACTCTCAACGCAACTTCGACCGGTGCACCGCTCAACGGCGCGATCGCTTCGGGACTTCTTGCTATCAACGCTTTCCACGGCGGAGCGATAGAAAACACGATGAAAATGCTCAAAGCTGCCGCTGAATACTGCGGAAATACTCTTGACGAAGCAAAAGTGGAAGAATTTGTAAAGATGAAATTCGAGCAGAAATTCAGATTCCCCGGAATGGGCCACAGAGTCCACACCGAAGATCCGAGAAGCGTAAAACTTGCTGAAATCTGCTTCAAAAACCTGCCCGAAGAGAAACTTTTCTTCATCAAACTCGCAAAAATGATCGAAGCGAACATCTTCAAAGTAAAAGGAACGAAACTTCCGGTCAATGTCGACGGAATGATCGGCGCAGTCCTTCTCGCTCTTGAAATTCCTGCCGAACTTGCAAACGGAATCTTCATGATTTCGAGAGTTCCGGGCCTCATGGCTCACTATGTCGAGGAAAAGACGACGCAGAAACCGATGCGCAACATCGACCAGAAAGCTGCGATTTACAACGGACACGAAAAGAGGAAGATCGGAGAATAAGATGGAAATCGACAAGAAATACGACCACCTGTCAATAGAGAAAAAATGGTACACTTTCTGGGAAGAGAAGGGCTTTTTCAAGGCTCAACCCAGCAGCAAGAAGCCGCCTTACACGATAGTTCTCCCGCCGCCCAACGTCACGGGCGTCCTTCACATGGGACACGCCGTAATGGTCGTCGTTCAGGATGCAATGAGCCGCTACAAAAGGATGTCTGGTTACGATGTTCTCTGGCTTCCGGGCACTGACCACGCCGGGATCGCGACGCAGATGGTTGTTGAAAGGGCTCTCAACAAGGAAGGGATCTCAAGGCACGATCTTGGCCGCGAAAAATTCCTCGAAAGAGTCTGGAAGTGGAAAAAGGAAAACGGCAGCACGATAACGCGCCAGCTCAGATGCTTGGGTGCATCGCTTGACTGGTCGAGAGAGCGCTTCACGATGGATGAAAACCTTTCGAAAGCAGTTCGAGAGGTCTTCGTTTCGCTTTACGAAGAAGGGCTCATTTACAAAAACACATACATCATCAACTGGTGTCCGCACTGCAGAACGGCTCTTTCCGACCTTGAAGTCGACCACGAAAATGTCGAAGGACATCTCTGGCACATCAAATATCCGATTTCTGGCAGCGACGAATTCCTTACGATCGCAACTACCCGTCCCGAAACACTTTTGGGCGACAGCGCAGTAGCAGTCCACCCGGAAGACAAGCGTTATGCCCACCTCATCGGCAAAAAGGTCAAACTTCCGCTTACCGACCGTGAGATCCCGATAATCGGAGACTCGATTCTGGTCGATATCGAATTCGGAACAGGTGCAGTTAAAGTTACTCCAGCGCATGATTTCAACGACTTCGAGACTGGAAAACGCCACAATCTTGAAGAGATCAACGTCATCAACGAAAAAGGCGAGATCAATGAGCTCGGCGGCAAATATGCAGGAATGACGACGACCGAAGCGAGAGAGGCGATAGTTGCCGATCTCGACAAACTGGGGCTTCTCCTCAAAGTCGAAAAGCACATGCACGCTGTCGGCCACTGCCAGAGATGCAAGACCATCGTTGAACCGATACTTTCCGACCAGTGGTTCCTGAAGATGGAAGACCTCGCAAAACCGGCGATCGAAGCAGTCGAAACGGGAAAGATCGTCTTCCAGCCCGAAACATGGAAAAAGACATATTTCGAATGGATGTACAACATCAAAGACTGGTGCATCAGCCGCCAGCTCTGGTGGGGACATCAGATACCGGTATGGTACTGCGAAGATTGCGGCGAGATGATAGTAAGCCGCGAAGACCCGACGAAGTGCCCGAAATGCGGCTGCGAGAAGCTCAGACGCGATCCAGACGTGCTTGACACCTGGTTCAGCTCTCAGCTCTGGCCGTTCTCGACTTTAGGCTGGCCCGAAAAAACGCCTGAACTTGCGAAATATTACCCGACGACCCTCATGGAAACAGGATTTGACATCATTTTCTTCTGGGTTGCGAGAATGATAATGATGGGATACAAGTTCATGGGCGAGAAACCTTTCGGAAAGGTCTTCTTCCACGGTCTTGTCCGCGACAAATTCGGTCAGAAGATGTCGAAGAGCAAAGGAAACGTCATCGATCCGCTCGTTGTCACCGAAAAATACGGCGCAGACGCTCTCCGCTTCACCTTCGCGATGATGCCGCTCGCAGGGCGCGACGTAAAACTTTCGGACGAATGGTTCGAAGGCTACTGGGCTTTCATCAACAAGATATACAACGCGACGAGATTCTGTCTCATGCAGTTTGCCGACGGCGAAAAACTCGATTTCAACCCGATCGAATACAGATCCGACGACTTCTCGTTTGCAGACAAGTGGATACTTTCAAAACTCGAAACGGCAACAGAGGAAGTCCGCAAAAACCTCGACGAAATGAGGCTCAACGACGCGGCGGGAGCGATTTACCACTTCTTCTGGCACGAGTTCTGCGACTGGTATATCGAGCTCATCAAACCGACATTCTTCGGCACTGACGAAAACGCGAAAACAGTCGGCAAAAAGGTCCTTCTCAAAGTCCTCGACGCAAGCTTCAAACTGCTTCACCCCTTCATGCCGCACGTCACCGAAGAGCTGTGGCAGAGCCTGCCGTTCAGCTTCGACGGACGCGAAGAATCAATAATGATAAGCCGCTTCCCCGAAGCAGGCGACTGCCCCGTTTTCGAGAAAGACGCACAGACGATGGAAGAGATCATCGAGATCATCACCGTCATCAGAACGATCCGCGCCGAAAACAACATCAAACCTTCGGCGGAACTTCCGCTCAAACTCGCACTTGTTGAGGGTCTCAAGAACGCGCTCAGCGAAAAACTTGAATACATAATCAAGCTCGCAAGAGTCCAAGACGTTGAATTTGTTGACACTTTCACACCCGACAAAGAGACCGCAAGCTCCCTTGTAAAAGGCGGAACGCTCTACATCCCGCTTGCAGGATTCATCGATTTCTCCGACGAAATCAGACGCCTTGAAAAAGAGATCGCGAAACTCCAGAAAGATTTCGACCTCTGCGACAGAAAACTCAACAACCCGAATTTCCTTGAAAAAGCGCAGCCTGAAGTAGTCGAAAAAGAAAAATCAAAACACACCGAACTTTCCGAAAATCTGGCTCACCTCAAGGCGAGATTAGAGGAAATCAGCAAATAAAAAATCCCGTCATTCTGAGCATCAGCGAAGAATCTAAATATCCGAAAAAACTTTGATTTTCTTAAAAATTTTCATTTTTTTGTTTGCTGATTTTTCAATAAACGGTATAATTCTTTGCGGCTTCGAAATAATAATTCTTCGGAGGTTCAAATGCCAATCCATTTAAGACTATTTTTAGGCGTTTTAGGCTTGCTTTTCTTCATTGCCTGCTCATCCTCGCACTCTTCCGCAGATTCCGACATCGTTCCAGATTCTGATTCCGATGGCTCAGAAAGCATTATTGACGAAGACACTGAAGAAGATGCCGGAATTATTGATGATTCGGATGGATCCGACGATGAGGACAGCGATTCTGAAAACGACGAAGATTTGCCGGATGAGGAAAATTCCATGACACAGGAATGTTTCGGCAAAAAGGTTCTTACTAAAGAAATTGTTGAAATAGACTGGCAAGGCGACGGTTTTGAAAACGGAGTCGGCTTCGATTACAGTTATCAGATAGACCGGTATTACGACAAAAACTGCCGCGTCAAATTCGAAAACAAATCCAAGTGCACATCCGCGAACTCAGACGAATGCGATGGCTTGTCGTCTTACGAATACGATGAAAAGGGCAATGTGACAAGTATCTGTACTGAGTCTTACTGCCGTTACTTTTCCTACAAATTCAATGATGACGGTTCTGTCGAAAAAATG
The DNA here is from genome assembly GCA_017963125.1 of bacterium. GTDB lineage: Bacteria > UBP6 > UBA1177 > UBA1177 > UBA1177 > UBA1177. Next base: position 38,193 of record JAGCUA010000027.1, on the reverse strand, counting down.
TGCCACGGAAAATCTACAGACAAAGAAGCGGGATGCATTCACTACCGCTACGATGAAAACGGAAAAATTCAACGGGAAACTCATTACAATCTCCCGGGCGATGTTACAGGTGCAGACGAGTTTCTTGAAGATCTCTACTGGCCGGAAGCGGAGGAATATTTCTATGACGATGAAGGGAAAACGATCAGAAAAGAACGCTTCTTTGCCTACAAAGAGTTCGATGAAAACAACCGTTTGATTTCCGTCTACAAGTATGACTATTCATCTTTTCTAAGCAGAACGCTGCTGGCAAAAAAGTCAGTAAAATACGACTATTATGTTTCAGCGGCAATTCCGGTGACGAGTTGGCATAACATATATAATTTCTACGATGCAATAGGTGCCGGATGGAAGAAGAGCAGATACGAAAGAGATTATTTTTACGACGAAAATCTGAAACCAGTAAGAGTAAACATAAATCCGTTAATCGGGATATTCTTGTGGCTGGACGACGAGTGGGAATATTATTCCGACGGTTCTCTGAAAAGAAAAAGAGAGAACGTTGAAAGCGATGACGGCCAGACTAAAGTTACCCGGGAAAGCATTTATGATGAAAAAGGGCGCGAAACCGTATATCAGGAACTCAATGCTCTCGGAGAAGCAGAAAAAAGAGTCGAGAAAACTTATTATGACGAAACAGACCATGTAAAAACAGAAAATTATTGCTCCGAAGATTCATGCACTATGGCGGATTATTCCTATGAATTTGACGAATCGGGAAAAATAACTGTTCGGAACAAAATATATGAAAACGGCATAATAAAAGGAGAAATCACCCGTTTCAAGTATGCTGGTAGCGGAAAACTTGAAGAATCAAAGCTGTATTGGGCTCTTGAAGATGCAGAAGGAAATGAGTTCTTAGGGCAACGTCTGATTGAACTCTATTTTTATGACGAAAGAGAAAATCTGGTTGAAAGGAGATTCGCTGAAGAATGGGATGAGGAAACTCCTGATGCCGGAGCGATGTTTGTTGAATATATGAAGTACGATTCTATGGACAGGCTTGTCGAAGACGGCAGATTCATTTACGACTATCACGGGAACACTCAGAGCACGGATAAAATCTGGCATAAAATCGGAACGACGGGTTATGAATACGATCTGAAAGGAAACCTCGTTTCGGAAAAATATCTTGAACCTGAAGGTTCGACATTGGAAGAATACAGCATCGATTTTGAATACGATGAAAACAACGATCTGGTTTCATCTGAAAAACACTACAAGGAAAATAAAAAGGAATCTCGGAAATATTTCTACGAAACATTTAAGGAAGAATAGGAATTTTGCTCAGAAGCGAGATTTGAATTTTTGCACCGTTTTCTACTTTCCGAAAATCTGGCACATCTCAAGGCGAGATTGGGGGAGATCAGGAAATAGATCTAAATTCTTATTGTAGTTCTCTCTCGAAAACCTAATTTTTTTCCTTTATATTTCCAAGCTTATCCGTTTCTGACAAAATTTTCCAGAAACCCGTTTTTCTGGGACCGACAAATTCGATTTGTCCTTTCATCTGTCTTATCTGCCATTTTATTCCATCCAATGAAATACCGCAGACTTCAGCCATTTGTTCTTGAGTTATACGAGGATTTGCGGCAATCAATTTCAAGATTTTTTCCTGAGTAGTTTTAGATGTGTTTTTGAGGGTAGTTTTTGGTGTAGTTTTTGGTGTAGTTTTTGGTGTAGTTTTTGGTGTAGTTTTTGGTGTAGTTTTTGGTGTAGTTTTTGGTGTAGTTCCATCTTTTACTTTAAACAGTTTTACTTCTTCAGGAGCGTTGTCTTCACCCAAAGTATTGATCCAACGGAACGGAATTTTAACCACAATCGAGTTTTCACGGAATTCATAAGCATCTTTTCCGTATTTTTCAATTACTTTCGGAACACCGCGCCCAGTCTTTTCGCTTATGTGCAGCTGTAAAAAAATCTCTGAAAGTTTCTGGTTTACAGGAACAGATTCTCCGGCAAAAAAACCTTTCAGAGTCTGCTGCGGCGGAAATGTTCCGCGTGAAAGAATCTCAATTCGGTCAGAAAAAACCGAAATCATCGGTTCGTTTCCATCCACCCATTTATTATGAACGAAAGCGTTTATCATAGCTTCGCGGAAGGCATCGTTTTCAAACAAAGCCGTTTCTTTGCGTTCCACAATGCGGTTGCGTTCATCAGCTTGAATTATATTCAATACATCACCGTAACGGAGAACTTCGTCAAGAGAATACAAAAGACACTGAAAGCCAAATTCTCTCACGGAAAACAAATTTGAAGTTTTGCTTTTTCCCGAAAATTTGGCACATCTCAAAGCGAGATTAGAGGAAATCAGGAAATAAATTAAAAAGAATATTATCTCACACGGCATGGGTGAAAACCAAAATAGTCTTTGTGAAAATCAGCAATGCAACCGTCACAGAAATTTAGAATAAATGCATATTCAGGTTTGTCTGATGTAGAGGAAGACCAGAACCAAGCATCCCCTTCATCATTGATTGTATTGAATCCACAGATATTTTGGAGTCTGTATATGAGTTTTAGTTCTTCTATTGTCGGTAACCGCCAATCACTGAAATCTCCGGTGCTTTCAAAATTGGTATATGCCATGGCTTCTTCCCAAATGAACCAATGTTCTGTCAGATTGGAGGCTTTTTCCATCATTTTGATATTATTGATAGGTTCTATAAATTCAATGTAATCTCCCTTATCTATAAAATTGTTTTTCAGTTCTTCTAATGTTTTAAACCCCAAAGTGTGTGCAAAATCTTCAAAATCATACTTTTCTTCATAAATGATTTTAGCCATTTCTTCCTCCTTACGTTTCAATTTTTTATATCCATGGAATCAAAAAGCAGTTTATTATACTTGAATTTTAATAAAATGCAAGATCCTCTGGTTATACGAGGTTTTCATTTCAAAATTTTTTCCTGAGTGGTTTTTGGTGTAGTTTTTGGTGTGGTTTTGAGGGTAGTTAGTTCTTGAATTTCTGTGCTTTGACTTTGTTCTATTTTATTCTTCCGAAAAATCGGTATCAAGGACGATCTGGAACTGATAACCTGGGAATTCTTTGCTTACATCGTTCAGGATTTCCGTGTAGATCCTTTTTCTGTCGTCCGCTCCGAGGCTGACTACTACATCAAATCTCATGGTTTTCTCTTCTTTCACGAGATAGAAGCCGTGAAGTTGCAGCACGTGCTCGCGGGAAAATACGATATCATGGATTTTGTTTCTGATTTCAATGGTTTCTGCGTCGTGAGTGTTCACGGAATAGACTCCGATCGCGGTCAGGATCACGTTGTGTTTCGTGTAGACGGTGACCTGGATCTCGCGGATAAGCCTGTCGAGCATGTCGGCGGAGTAGGTGTCGGGAACTTCAATGTGGATCGAGCCGTTCCATGAGTCGGGGCCATAGTTGTTCAGCACGAGGTCATAAGCTCCGCTGACATCGGGAAAACTCAGGACTGTCTCTTTTAGGCTGTGCGCAAGGTCGGGGTCATTTCTTTCGCCGAGCAGCCGCGAAACCGTGTCCTTCAGCATTTCGATGCCCGATTTTACGATCACGAGCGAGATCACCGCGCCGAGCCACGCTTCAAGCGAGATCCCTGCGATCAGAAAAACTGCCGCAGCGACAAGTGTCGAAGCCGAGATCACGGAATCCAGCGTCGCGTCCTCGCCTGAGTTTACGAGAGAATCGGAATTTACCTTGAGTCCGACGCTTTTGACATAACGCCCGAGAACTATTTTCACCAGAACGGCGATACCAACGATCACAAGCGAAGTCGCCGTGTATTCCGGAGTTTCAGGTGTGATGATCTTTTTGACCGATTCAACAAGCGAAGTGACACCGGCGTAAAGCACGAGGCCGGAAATCACCATCGCGCTCAGATACTCGATCCTGCCGTAGCCGAAAGGATGCTTTTTGTCGGGTTCGCGCCCCGCCAGCTTCGTTCCGATGATGGTGATGAGCGAACTTCCCGCATCCGAAATGTTGTTTACCGCGTCCAGAACGATCGCTATCGAGTTTGACATGAGACCGATTGCCGCTTTGAAAGCTGCTAGAAAAACATTCGCGATGATTCCGATAATGCTTGTTCTGACGATTATTTTTTCCCGCGGTGTTCCGCCGTTTTCCGCGTTCGCGATTTTTTCTTTGTTCATCATTTTCTCCATCAAAAAGATCTGCCGGAAGATATGAAGTGATAAAGAAAAATGCAATAATTTGTTGACACATTATTATTCTCATTTATCCTGACACGGTGTCAAAATAGGGCTCATTTTTAACTTTTACAGGAGGCTGACTATGAAAATCAAGGCAGTAAAACTTTACGAGAACGGATTTATGACGCAGCCTTTTGCGTTCGGAGGCGAAGAAGGAATGGAGAAGTTCGATGCTTCCGTGCGTTACCGCTCCTCGCTCCAGAATTACCTCATTGATACCGGAAAGGAGGTCATACTGATTGATACTGGTATGCCGAAAGAAGCACCGGATGCGATTCCTGATGGAAAGACGATGATCCACCTCGGAACAAGGATCAAAGATTATGTATCGGCACTGGCTGAGGCAGGCTACAAGCCGGAACAGGTGACAAAAATCCTTGTTACCCACAAGCATGCCGACCACACCGGTGAACTCCGCGCTTTTCCGAATGCAAAAATCTACATTTCACCGGAAGATGCCGATGCGCTGGAACTTAAAGGCGAAAATGTCGTCCGCGCAGCATATTCCGACGGTGCATATCACAATTTTCCGGCTTCGCAGATCATTGCAGACGGTGTCCGCCTGATCGAAGCCAAGGGGCATACAAAGGGCAACAGCATCGTCATCGCTGAGGACGGCGGCCTTTTCTATATGTTCCACGGCGACATAACCTATACGGATGAGGCTCTGTATGCCGATAAACTCTCAATTGTTTTCGAGGACAAAGCCGCTGCAAGGGAAACCCTTGACCGAGTTAGAGAATTTATTCAGAAAAATCCGACAGTTTATCTCTCGACGCATACTCCGCTCGGATACGAGAATCTGGAAAACCTTAAAGTTATAGACCTCGCCAATCCGCCGGAAAGTATTCCTGTCGGAGAAATCACCTACAAGACGGCGACCGGAAAATATGTCTGCAGCATCTGCGGATATATCTATGATCCTGCGGAAAACGACAATGTCGCTTTCGTTGATCTTCCGGATGACTGGAAATGCCCGCGCTGCAGACAGCCGAAGGACAAATTCAACAAAGCGTAGTTAAGAATCAAAGCGCAGCAAAGAATCTCAGAGATTTTTCACATTCGTTCAAGATGACAAAGATATTTCGCTAACGCTCAATATGACGAATTTGTGGCGTTTCGTTAAGATTTTACCCCTTTCATCGAAAGCGAGATCCGTTTTCTGTCAAGGTCGATATTTTTGACCATAACTTTGATTTTCTGCCCTAATTTCAGGCATTCGGCCGGACTTTTGATGAATTTGTCAGATATTTCTGAGATGTGAAGAAGCCCCTTTTCCTTGATCCCGATTTCTACAAAGGCGCCGAAAGCGACGATGTTGTCTACGATCCCGTTTAAGATCATTCCTTCTTTCAGGTCGTTTATCGTGCGCACTTCATCGGAAAATTCAGCCTGCTCGAATTTTTCACGGGGGTCGAGCCCGCGTTTTTTCAATTCTTCGATGACTGAGGGCGGCAGAAGTTCCTGAAAGATTGTGTTTTTGTCGATGATTTCGGGGGTTTTAACGAGAGTTTCAAGCGGAATTCCCGCTTTTTTCGCGGCGTTTTTCACTAATTCGTAATTTTCGGGGTGGACTCCTGTTGAATCGAGGATCTCCTCACCTCCGAAAATACGCAGAAATCCGGCGCACTGCTCGAAAGATTTCGCACCGATCCCTTTGATATTTTTGAGTCCTTCGATGTTTTTGAAGCGTCTTCCGCTGCGTCTGAAAGCTGTGATCTCGGCCGATTTTTTGCTGTCGAGCCCTGAAATGTAGGCGAGAAGGTAAGGGCTTGCGGTGTTGAGGTTCGCTCCAACGCGGTTTACAGCCCATTCGACCGTTCTTTTGAGCCTTTCTGCAAGTTTTTTGACAGGTATATCGTGCTGATACTGCCCGACACCGAGGCTTTCGGGCGGAATTTTGACAAGTTCGGATAGCGGATCCTGAAACCTGCGTCCTATCGAAATTGCGCCGCGGACCGTGATGTCAAGATCGGGAAACTCTTCCCTGGCAACGGCACTCGCGCTGTAAACCGAAGCTCCGTCCTCGCTGACAGAGGCGACAACGACCTGCTTTCCGAAGAAACTTTTCAGGATCTCATGCGCTTCTCTGCCGAAAGTTCCGCTTCCTACGGCGATTCCTGCAACTTTGTATCCGGTTATCCACTTTTCGAGCTTTTTTGCCTCGTTTTTGTCGAGGTGGAGATTGAGGAGAGTCGAAGCAATGAAGTTTCCGTGTTCGTCAAGGAGAGCCGCCTTGCATCCTGTTCTGATGCCGGGATCAACTCCGATCACCGGTTTTTCGCCAAATGGCGGCATAAGGAGGATCTGCTCTAAATTTTTGTGGAAGACATCCAGTGAAGCATCTATTGCAAAATCTTTGATTTTATTGAAATTTTCAGTTTCTATGCTGCCGAAGATCCTGTCCGTTAGGGCAAGAGCGGAGCACTCTCCGAAAAAGTCGGAATGTCTTGAGAAAAATATCGATTCAATGCCGTTCGTGAGCTCTTTTTCTGTTTTAGCGGCTTCAGCAGAAATCGTGAGAAATCCCTCTTTCTCTCCGCGGTTGAGCGCCATGACGCGGTGAGGCGTTATCCTCTGTGCACTTTCCCTGAAATCGAAGTAGTCGCTGTAAAGAATGCCGCTTTCCTTTTTTCCGCGCTTTACCTTAGAGACGATAAATCCGTTTTCGACACTTTTTCTCACAAAATCACGCACTTTCGGATTGTCTGCGATTTTTTGTGCAATTATTTCCTTGGTGCCGTTCACTGCAGAAGTGCAGTCATTAAACGCTTCACAAATAAAATCTTTAGCTTTTTCCAGGATTTTAGCGATCGGAGGATTGTTCAGCATGATGTATTCCGCAAGCGGCTGCAATCCTGCTTCGATTGCTTTGTCGGCCTTGGTTTTGCGCCCCGGTTTGAAGGGAGCGTAAATATCTTCGAGAACGGTCATGTCGGCTGCATTGGCGACTGCAACGCCGAGTTCGTTGGAATAGTTTCCAGTCTCTTCAAGAGATTTGAGAATAGCGCGCTTCCTTTTGTCGAGATTTGTCAGCTTCTCTGAAAAATCAATAATTTCAGACACTTGAACTTCGTCAAGGTTGCCAGTCATTTCTTTTCTGTATCTCGCGATGAAAGGGATAGTGCAGCCCGATTCGGTGAGTTCGAGCACTGCACGGACAGATTTTTCAGCTATTTTCAGGGCTTTTGACGTTTCGCCCGCAATATTCAGTTCTTTAAGTTCGATCATTTTTTCTCCGGATGATAAAAAAAAGGCCCTCCGAAGAGGGCCGAAAAAAGCAAGGCTTACGGAATTAAGCTTTGATAGCTTCTACCGGGCAGCCGTCTTCACATGCGCCACAGTCAACGCAAGCGTCGGTTACTTCGTAGCCGCCGTCTTTTTCGATGATAGCTTCTACCGGGCAGGTTCCAGCGCAAGCGCCGCATTTTACGCAAACATCCTGATTAATCTTGTGCATTTTTTTTCTCCTCGTACCGTGTTAATAAACGCTAAAAAGCCGTTATTTGTAGTTTTAGAAGGGGCGTTTGTCAAGGAAAAACTCAGCGGATCCTGATTTCTCTGATTTTCTGGAGGAAGTTCTCGACCTGTGTCGATTCGCTGACACCGGTTTTGCACCATATCGCGAAGTGTTCGCAGTTGTTCGTAGCGATGTTGTAATCTCTTTCTCCGAGGCGGCTTTCGGCTCGTTTAACCGTCTCTTCCGGTGAATATATGTGATACTGAGTGCCAAGGAGAAGTTTGAAGAGATTCCCAACGTTGATCCCGAGCGGAGTTATGATGTCGAAAATGTTTACTTTGTTTTTCTGGATGAATTTGTCAAAATCTATGACGAAAAGATATTCCGAATCCTCTTTGAATGCATCAAGAGTGGTTCTGTGGACGACGATGTTCGTGCCGAAATCGCCTGAAGGATCGGCATAGTGGATCATTCCGCCGTTTCCGGTATAGATCCCGTAATGGTCGTAAAGACCGCGCATCCTGTGGACTCCGACGACATCTCCGAACATGATTTCGTCGTCTCTGACAACCCTTTTGATATTGTTGCCGTTTTCATGATGTAATATTAAGTCACTCATTTCTCCTCCTGAAACTTGTGCTATCTTATAAGTTCATAATCAGAAAAATCAATATGAAAATTGACATTCCTGCAAAATAACAATAAGCCTTTCAGGTATGCGGTTTTGTCGGGAAATCGTTCCTGACAGATCTTTTGGCTTGATTTAGAGGAGGAAGTTATGACAAAAAGATTCGTTTGCAAGGTTTGTGGTTATGTTTATGAAGGTGAGAGCGCTCCGGAAAAATGCCCGGTCTGCAAAGCTCCGTCAACAATGTTCGATGAGATCAAGGACGAGCTCAAACTCGCTGCTGAGCACGAGTTCGGCGTTTACGAAAAGACTGTAAAAGACAACGCTAATGTTTCCGAAGAAGACAAAAAATTCATTCTTGAGCAGCTCAAGGCAAACTTCACCGGCGAGTGCTCCGAAGTCGGAATGTATCTCTGCATGGCAAGGATCGCTCACAGAGAAGGTTATCCGGAAATCGGTCTCTACTGGGAAAAGGCTGCTTTTGAAGAAGCTGAGCACGCTGCTAAATTCGCTGAACTTCTCGGTGAAACACTTGAGCCGAACATGAAAAATTCGACCAAAGCAAACCTTAAATGGCGTGTCGATTGCGAATTCGGCGCAACCGCAGGCAAAGTTGAACTCGCAACACGCGCAAAACAGAACGGTCTTGACGCGATCCACGACACAGTTCACGAGATGGCACGCGACGAAGCACGTCACGGCAAAGCTCTCAAAGGACTACTTGAAAGATATTTCGGGAAATAGTTTCTAACGGCGCTGGTGCTCCAGCGCCGTCATATCGTCACGTCGTTACGCCGTTACGTTAATTCATCCAATTCTTGACATCATTGAAAAATTTCGCCGGCTGGTTCACAGAGACACTGTGCGAACTTTCGGGATAGAAGGGGAATGTAATTTTTGTCCGGCAATCTGAGAAGTTGACTGTGAAAGAGTTGTCTTCCATGTCTACGCTTGAAACACTGCTGAATTTTTTTACTGCCTCAGGAGTTGCTCTAGCATAAAGGATGATGTCTTCTTCCGCATTGGTTATGAAAGTTTTGACGGTCCTTATGTTTTCAATGAACATTTCACCGTTTATATCGCTGTAAGGAGAAGTCGAAGCATTGTAAAATGTTGAATTTATTATGTTGTTTGTGTCAACATAGTATTCGTCATAGCTGGGAAGTGTTCCGAAAACGCTTTCGAGGTTTCCGCTTGCAAGAGGATGGGCGTTGCGCTGTTCGATCCTTGCTTTAATTATGATTTTTATGCTTTCGGGAAGATTTTTGAATTCATCCAGGTCGGCGATATTTCTCGAATATCCGTTTGCGTTTTTGTATCTGAACGCACCGGTTCTGTTTGCCGCATAAAGATCTTCTATTTTAGCCGGATCGTTCATTATGGACTCTTTGAACATCGAAAACTGGAGTATCTTCGCAATGCCGTAATCGGTGTAATCGAAAAGCCAGTTGTATTCGTGACGGTAAGCATAGATATCGCGGTTTGCATTCTGGACATAATTCAACGCGTTGCTGTGTTTGTCGCAGTTCCACGAATTTCCGCATGTTCTAAACTGTCTTCCCGTTTCTGCCTGAATTTCGTAAAGCGGACTGTCGCTTTGTTCGAGCACTTCACCGACTGCATCAAGCTGCTTCTGACCCATTGCGAGCGGCTGGATCATGATCTGTCCGCGGAACTGTTTTGCGACCTTTTCCTTAGAGGGCATTCCGGTTACAGCAGGGTCGATTTCCTGGAAGTGCTGCGCGATTTCATCAAAAAGCGCCGCGTCGTAGAAAGTCCTGTTGTTTCCTGCATAGTCGGCGACATTGAGAAGAATATTGATGACTGCGGTAGTTCTTGTTCCGCCGTAACTTTCACCGGCGAGAATAACGGGATTCGATTTGATAGCCGGATGATTGCCGAGAAAACGCAGAATTACGCGGATAAAGTCAGCTGCATCGACGAAAACATTGAAGTTCGCAGTTGAAAAATATTTGGAACGGGCGCTGCTGTTTGCCGGATTGTCAACTATGCCGTAGGAAAATCCCGTTTGTCTCGCATCGATGTAAAGAAGGTTGCCGAGCTGGTTCCAGTTGTATACATTGTCTGCGATACCTTCGCCGGCAACGCTTTGATCTGCCGTTTTTTTGGAAGTGTTGTAGAGGAAAATAAGCGACGAAGAAGAGCCGGGACCGCCGTTGTATAAGACGAATAACGGTTTGGTCTGCGGATTTTTGTCTGCCGGCTGAAAATAATACCACATTTTCGCTTTGCCGCTTGTATTGCTGCGGTTGTCAAGAGTGTAGCTGTTTTCTTCCAGATCTATAAAACCCGATTCGTAATCGAGATCGACGGTTTCTCCGCTGTTTTCAGATCCGTCATCCGGATTTTCCTGCGAATCCTCGCCGGAAGTTTCATTGCAGTAGGGGAGACCGGTGTCTGTCGGGTCAATGTCGTCTGGTGTTTCAGTGTCTGTATCGCCGGTATTGCTGCCGTCTGGTGTTTCGGTGTCAGTATCTACGGTATTGCTGTCGTCTGGTGTTTCAGTGTCTGTATCTCCGGTATTACTGTCATCAGGTGTTTCGGTATCACCGTCGTTTTTACTATCCGGTTCTTCTGCCCAAGGATCACTGTCGTTTTCGGATGGAGGTGCAATTCTTGACGGATTGTTGCTGCACGAAACTGCAAAAATCATGGCAAGTGCCGCAAATAAGAGAAACTTTTTCATTTTTCCTCCAGTAAACAATTTAATAATGCTATTCCAGCCACTTTTTTACGTCGCTAAAGAGTTTTGCAGGCTGGTTTACCGGTACGCTGTGCGAACTTTCGGGATAGAACGGGAAAGTCACTTCAACGGACTGGCCGTCGGAGAAATTGACGGTGAAGGAGTTGTCTTCGAGTGTTACGCCTGAAACGCCTTCGAAACTTTTGAGCGATTCAGGGACTCCTTTTGAATAGATGATAATATCCTCTTCAGCCTGGGTGATGAAAGTTTTTACGGTTCTGATGTTTTCCAGGAACATTTCGCCGTTTATTGTGTCGTAATGGTCGATCGGTGCACTTGAAAATGTTAAATTGATTTCATAGCTTAAAGCGACGAAGTATTCATCGTAAGGCGGCAGTTCTCCGAAAACGCTTTCAAGATTACCTGTCGAAAAAGGCTTTGCACTGCGCTGATCAATCCTTGCTTTCATGATGATTTTGTCGAGTTCCGGAAGGTTTTCGAAAGCCGGATCGGCTGTAATATTTCTTGAATAGCCGTTTGTACTGCCGTATCTGAATGCCCCGCCGCGGTTTTCTGCGTAAAGTCCGTCTATTTTTGTCGGATCGTTGAGGATGAACTCGCTGAACATCGGCATCTGAAGCATTTTTGCTGCTCCGACATCGGTATAGTCGAAAAGCCAGTTGTATGGTCTGCGGTATGAGTAATAATCGCGTCCCGCTTTCTGGACGTAGTAAAGCGCATTGCTGTGTTTGTCGCACCTGTCGCCGCAGGGAGTGAATGTCCGCCCTGTCTCATCCTCAATGATGTAAAGCGGACTGCCGCTTTGTTCGAGAAGTTCTCCTTCCGCGTCAAACTGTTCCTGGCCTGCGATGAGAGGCTGGATAAGGATCTGTCTGCCGAACTGTTTTGCGACAACATCTTTCGAAGGCATTCCGCTGACCGAAGGATCGATTTTCTGAAAGTGGGCGGCTATTTCGTTGAAAAGAGTCTCATCGTAGAACTGCCTGTTTTTTTCCGCATAGTCGGCAACATTGAGCAGAATATTGAGAATAGCTGTTGACCTTGTTCCGCCGTAGCTTTCACCGGCAAGAATGACCGGATTTGATTTAAGGGAAGGATGCTTTTCCATGAAACGGAGAATGACTCGGATAAAGTCGGCCGCATCTGCGAAAACATTGAAGTTCGAGGCCGAAAAATAGCTGCTTCTGGCTGAATTGTCAGTCGGATCGTCAAGGATCCCGTAAGAAAAGCCTGTCTGCCGCGCATCAACGTAAAGCAGATTGCCGAACTGTGTCCAGCTTGATGCGTTCTCTGCAAAACCATCCTCGGAAAAAGCCTGGTCGCCGGTTCTTTTTGCCGTGTTGTAAAGAAAAACAATTGCCGATGCCGAGCCGGGTCCGCCGTTGTAAAAAACAAAAAGCGGCTTTTCTTCCGGATTTTCGTCGGCAGGCTGGAAATTATACCACATCATGGCTTTGCCGGTGGTGTTCTGGTCATAATTTTTCAGCACGTAATCAACACTTTCGAGAGCAATGAAGCCTGATTCAAAATCAAGGTCTTCAACGATTTTGTCTTCATCAGGAACTGTGTCGGATGGATCTTCGTCATCATCAGGCTGTATATCGCTGTCATCGACTGTGTCGTTGTCAACAGTCTCCATATTATTTACCGAATTGCTGCAGGAAACAGCAGAAATCAGCACAAGAGCTGCCAAAACAAGGATTCTTTTCATTTCGATCTCCATCTATAGTTTTATTCTGCCGTTTGCGATCGCTACTCCTGTCCTGAAAATATTTTCCTGATCGAAGTTTTTAACGTCCGGGATTCTGCCTCCTGCCATGTCGAGGTGACCTCCGCCGGAACCTGTTCCTTCGAGCAGTTTCTGCACTGCGGTGTTAGCCGGGATCTCCGGGATCTCGCTGCGGACGCAGAATGAAATCCCTTCGACGGATTGAGCCGAAAGGACTGCAAATTTGATTTCTTCAGCCGAAAGAAGGTAGTCGGCAAGAATCGCCAACAGGTCTTTGTTGCAGCCGTCAGGAAAGTGACAGTATGCGAAGTTTCCTTTAATGCGGATCTTTTCGAGAAGGTATCTGTACTGCCTGAAATCGTCTAATTTTATCGAATTTCTGACGAGCGAATTGACTAAATTGACGTCACTCACGTTGTAAAGCATTGCGACGGTTTCGATATCTATCGGATTAGCGTTCCGTGCGAACTGGTGCGTGTCGAATACTATGCCGGTATGAAGCGCGGTCGCGACTTCTCTTCCCGGTTCGAGCATTAGTTCTGCGAAGTATGAAAAAATTATGCTGGCGCATGCGCCGTATTCCTTTCTGATGTCGCAGAATTCAAGGTCTTCGTGTGCTATTCCCGGATGGTGGTCGATGACGGCGACGACATTTCCTTTCAGTGTTGCGACGTTCTTGTTTTTTTTGTTTGCATCGACAATGACGATCGTGTCTTCATCGTTGAGTTCGTATTTGTAGTGCGGAAGTATCGGTATATTCAGCTTGTCGATCATTCTCTGGAGCGAATCACGCAGAATATCGCCGTGAAATATGATGTTCGAATCGATTTTAAAACTTTTGAGGAGATAGTGGAGCGCGAACGCCGAAGCGACAGCGTCGTGATCGGGATAGTTGTGCGTCTGAATAAATATCCGCTTTTTGTTTTTAAGCGCTTTGATCAGTTTTTTTATTTTCTGCATTTAGTTTACCATTGAGTTGTTCCATGACGATCTGAAAATCATGCCAGCCTGGCTGCTGATAAAGTCTGAGTCCGAAAAATACAGCCGTAGAAATGAGGTGGTCGAAAATATCGGATTGGACTGCTTCGTGTGCGGCCCAGTCGGTAACCTTGGTGAAAGCATAGATCTGAAGCGGGAGACCGTGTTCTGTCTGCTGCATCTGTCTGACTAAAAGCGGAAGATCGTGTCTCAAGAGATCGTTGTGCAGAAGATACTGCCTTGTATATTCGCGGAAAGTTCCGATGTTGGTGAGTCTGCGCATATTTACGGGTGCAGAGACGTCGGCTTTTGCGTTCCACTTTTCGATTTCTGCCGTTTTTGCCTTGATGTAATCTGCAATAAGGTCGATTTTTCCGAGTCTTTCGATCTCTTCATCGGTCAGTCTCCGGACGGACGAAATGTCAAAAAGCATGTTTCTGCTCATTCTTCTTCCGCCTGATTCGACCATGCCGCGCCAGTTGATGAAACTCTCTTCCGTGAATTTGTGCGTCGGGATATTTGCAATCGTTTTGTCCCAGTTCTGGATCTTTACAGTGTGGAGCGCGATATCGATGACCTCGCCGTCGGCGTTGTTCTGCGGCATGACGATCCAGTCACCTTTGCGTATCGAATTGTTTGCAGCGATCTGAAGACCTGCGACAAAGCCGAGTATCGTGTCCCGGAAAATCAGCATGAGAACTGCTGTCATCGCGCCGAAACCGCTCAGAAGCAGGGCAGGTGACTTATCTAACAGAATCGATATTATTGCGATAAGACCGACACAGTAAATGACAATCAGGACGATCTGCATAAGTCCTTTGAGAGGTTTGTCCTTCGAAATTTCAAAAGTATCGTAGATTTCGAGCATCGCCTTGTTTGCAGCGCGCAGAATGTCCATGATAACGAGGATTATGATGCAGAAAGAGAGCTTTTTAAGCCAGTGTCCGCCGCGCTCGAACGAAAATGCCGACCAGTAAAACACAAGTGCCGGAACCATATTCACAAATTTCGAAAATACGCCGTGGTCGAAAAATACGTCGTCCCATTTCGTTTTAGTCCGCGTTACGGCGAATTTTATGATGATATCAACGATTTTTCTTGCAGCGAATGTGAGGAGTATTGCAATTAAAGTTACAACAATGAAGTTGAATAGTGCGTGCAGAAGCGTGTGGGCCGCAAAAAAGTCGGAAAAAACATCGGGTGTGACTATTTTAAAAAGCGGTTTCATTTTTTACCTCCGGAACAAAGACGGGGGATTATAACGATTTTTTCGGGAATTGAAATTAAAGAAAAACTACGGCTCGGTAGAATCGGTAGTCGGATCTGACGGGTCGCTTGGATCTGACGGGTCAGACGCAGGATCGCATCCCGATACCTCGTCAGGTTCGACTCTGGCAGGATTATCAGGACAAGCGTCTATACAGTCCGGTGTTCCGTCTTCGTCAGTATCGGTCTCGGTTACTCCGCATCCGCAGACACCGGATGTTGTTGTCTTTGCAGGATCCGCAGGACAAGCGTCCGTACAGTCCGGTGTCCCGTCTTCGTCAGTATCGGTCTCGGCTACTCCGCATCCGCAGACGCCGGGTTCTGTTTTTGCAGGATCCGAAGGACATCCGTCTTCGCTGTCAGGAGTACCGTCCCCGTCGCTGTCAGCTTTTTCAAACGGTGATTCGTCGCATGCATCACCGATTCCGTCCCCGTCACTGTCAAGCTGCGAGCCGTTGAAATCGTCCGGACAGTTGTCAACGCAGTCAACAACTCCGTCAAGGTCCTTGTCGTTTTCAGCTACTCCGCATCCGCAGATGCCGGCATCAATAGCCTTGTCTTTGTCTTCCGGGCAAAGGTCGCAGACATCGCCAGCACCGTCCTTGTCTCCGTCGAGCTGATCAGCATTTGCATCGTTCGGGCAGTTGTCGTTTGCATTCGGAATGTCGTCACCGTCTATATCATCGTCGCATGCATCACCTATTCCGTCACCGTCCATATCAGGCTGTTGTCCGGACGAAAAAATAGAGCCGCCCTCTTTCGGATTTGCTACTTTAACGCAGTTGTCTTCGATATTCTTTACACCGTCGCCGTCGATATCGTCGTCGCACGCATCACCGATGCCGTCATTGTCGATATCCGCCTGATCAGCATTTTTGTCTTTCGGGCAGTTGTCAAGGCAGTCGATGGTGCCGTCTCCGTCAATGTCGGAATCGCTGTCGACTGCGCCGCAGCCGCAGAGTCCCGGTTCGGTTTTGCTGGGGTCTGCAGGGCATCCGTCCTCGCTGTCAAAGACTCCGTCGCCGTCGCTGTCTCTGTCAACAGGAGGATCGTCGTCGTTCCACGGATTGTAGTCTTCATCTCTTCCCGGACGCCAGCTGTCATCGTCCGGTCTTTCGTCCGGATCGTCTTCTTCGCCGTTCCAGCCGTCGCCGCCGCTGTTACCCTCATCGTCGTTTGAAGGTCTTTCACGGTCGTCGTCTCTTTCCGGAGCAGTATCAGTTTCTTCTTCTGCGTCGGAATCATCAGATAATTCATCGGAATCATCGTGCTGCGGATCTGTGACTTCATTGTCGAAAGTGCCCGAACTTACGAGCTTTGTCGTCTCAAGGCAGCCGAAGAAGAAAAATGAAAGGAAAATCGCGAAAATTACTGCTTTTTTCATTGTGAACCTCAAATAAAAATCAAAAAACGAAATTAAAATATGATACTAACATTTTAAATCAAGTCAAAAAATCCTGTTGTTTTTGTCAACGCCGCCGCCGAAATCAGGTTCGTTCTTGCCGATTAGGTTCGACGCGCCGGGAATCAGGTTCGTTATTGTCGCTGCCGCCGCCGGATTTTTGTCGTCACGTCGTCACGCCGTTTCGTCGTAACGATGACAGGGCGGCGGTAATCTTAATAAAAAATAATATTGCTTTCTAAAATTAAAGTAGTAATATATTCAGCCTTTTTTTTGGAGGAGTTGCGTTGGCATTGTATGCTGAAGTCAACAGGCTCGTTTCCGAGCGCATTTCCCTTGACAAGTTGATCTCGAAGTATGCAAAGTTGGAACCGACCGGAAAAGGGTTCAAGTGTCTGTGCCCCTTCCATAATGAAAAAACCCCGTCTTTTCACATAAATACCGACATGAATTTTTTCTACTGCTTCGGCTGCGGCATATCTGGAAATGCGATAACTTTCCTGATGAAAAAAGAGGGTTATTCCTACATCGACGCTGTGAGAAAGCTGGGCGAGGATTTCAATATTCCCGAACTTCTTGAAGATGAGCCGAAAATCGACAGGGAGGCCGAGAAGCTGAGAAACGAGATTCTGGAGGCGAACAAGATCGCGGCAAGAATATTCATGCAGAACCTCGAAAACAGTCCTGAAGCGCTCGAATATCTTAGAAAACGCGGCGTTTCTGACGAGATGAAGCGGCGTTTTGCGATCGGTTTCATCGGAGACGGCGATGCATTCATCGAAGAACTGAAGAAAAACGGCGTCAGCCTTAGTACTGCGGCACGTGCTGGGCTCATCAAAATCGACGAAAATTCAAGGGCGAGGTCCTTTTTCTTCAACCGCCTGATGTTCCCGATAATAAGCCGCAAGAACGTCATCGCTTTCGGCGGCCGGGTCATGACCGGCGGAAATTCCGGTCCGAAGTATCTCAATTCGCCCGACACGCCTGTTTTCAACAAAAAGCACAACCTTTTCGGAATAGATTTCGTCCGCGAATCGCTGAAGGATTTTCCCTACGTTGTTCTCTGCGAGGGTTACTTCGATGTCGTAGCAATGCATCAGAACGGTTTCCAGACTGCGGTCGCGGCTCTTGGGACCGCGGTAAGCGAAGACCATCTCGAAATTCTGAGCAAGTTCAACAAACCGCTTGTCGTCATGCTTGACGGAGACAGTGCGGGGCGCAAGGCTGCAAAAAGGATCGCGACGCTGACTGTACCGGACAAACTCGATCTCAGGGCAGCGTTCATCCCCGACGAAGGCGAAGATCCCGATTCCATGCTGAAAAAAGAGGACGGAGCAGAGAGGATACGTGCTCTTGTTGAGAATTCGAGACCGCTTTTCCAGGAACTTCTCGACGAGCAGCTTGCTATTTTCAATTCGCTCGACAATGTCGAGGAAAAATTGAAAATCGAGCGTGTCATCCGTGATCTTTTCAAGAATATTCCGGCTTCCAAGGTGAAAGCTTACTCGAATTATGTGATTAAGATGTCAAACGGTGAGATCAGGATATACAGACCTGCTGCCGTGTCTCAGGTGAGAGCGCTTGTTTCAAAGGCCGATAAAGGCGAAGTCAGACAGCGTGATCCGTACGAAAGATACAGCTTCGAAAACCTGAGGAAATTAGTCGTCATAGCGCTTATGCATAACGAATTCGTCCGTCCGCTCGAAAGTGTCAGGGATTATTTCGTCTATTCGGGCTACGGCACGCTTATCGACGAGATTTCGTCTGTTTACGACGATGGCGGGCCGATGGACAGCATTCTCGAAAGAGTTGATGCATCGGGCGAAATCGCGGCTGAATTTAAGGATAAAAAAGAAAGCTTTATCGACAAATACTTTACGAGGGAGATCTCGGGGATAAAGATCGCCCAGAACGAAATGCTTTACAAGACTCTGTGCAGTGATGCGAGCGAGGAGGCTAAACAGAAAATAGCTGAGATCATCAAGGAAAACAGAGAGCTTGAGAAGATAAGACGAGACAACAAAATTACGTAGGATAATTGATCCGGGAGGAAAAAATGAGAATTCCGCCTTTCATGAAAAAAAGAAACGTGATCACGAGAGATTCCGAGGCTTTGACCCGCAGGAAAAAAGAAGAACAGATTTCCGACAGAGTCAGACAGCTTCAGCAGGAGGGGAGAAACCCCAAAGAATCGCTTGAACAGGTCGCTAAAGACGTTATGCTGAATGCGGACAACTTCACTGATCCGCAGGATTTCAACAAAATGGTGCCGGACGACTTCAATGTGGATGATATGGAGATGCTTTTCAACGTCCTGCCTGATGATTTCAATTTAGACAGAAAGATAGGTATATCCTCGAGCGTGCCGGATGAAACGGAAGTTTCCTCGGCCGATACTGTTGCCGCGATAATGAAGAAAAGTTCATCTTCGACGCACGAACGCGGAAGAAAGGATCCGCTCAGAATGTATATGCTTACGATCGGTTCCGTTCCTCTGCTCACGAAAGAGGGTGAAGTCGATATCGCAAAGAAGATAGAAAGCGGTGAAAAGGATATAATCAGGCTTCTCCTCGATTTCTTTATAACTTTCAAAGAGATCGTTACGATTCCTGACAAGGTGAACAACGGTCAGCTGAACATCAAGGAGATCGTCAGAGAGCAGGACGAAGAGATCGGAGGCGATGCCGACGATATGGCAGATGACGATGACGACGACGATTTCGAGAATGAAAAGGGCTCTTCGGATATGGATGACGATGACGACGACGAGGAGGTCGCCGATTCCGAAGCTCAGAGCAAAAAGACGAAACAGCCGAAAGTCCCGACACAGAAGGAGATCCAGAACAGTGAAAGGAACCAGTCTCTGATAGAGGCTACTATCAACTGCATCGAGCGCCTTAAAACCAAGAACAGAGAGAAAATCAAAGTTCTTAAAATGCTCGAAACTCCGCACCTCAGATCCGATGCGAAGAAAAAATATACTGCAAACCTCGACGCTGTTGTCGATGAAATGGTCGATATCGTCATAGAAATGAGGCTCAACAAGGCTTATCTGAACTCTCTCTGCGAAAAGATCAGACTTTACGAGGAGAAGGCTAAACAGCTGCAGAACAATATCAAAATCATCCAGGACGAGATGAACATGACGTTCGAGCAGATGGGGCAGATCATTGCAAATCCGGACAAATTCCCGCTTGTCGATGCGAACGCAATGCACATCAACGAAAAATACGCCCTTATCAACCAGACGAAACGCAGCATCAAGAAACTGGAAGCCGAAACGACTCTTTCGATCGAAGAGCTCACGGCAAACTCCAAAAAGCTCAGAGCGGCCGAGGAGGCTGTCCGCAACGCGAAAAACCAGCTTATTCAGGCAAACCTGAGGCTTGTTGTCAGCATCGCGAAGAAATACAACAACCGCGGACTTGACTTCAAAGACATCATCTGCGAGGGCAACATCGGTCTTATCAAGGCTGTAGATAAGTTCGAATATCACCGCGGGTACAAGTTCTCGACTTATGCGACATGGTGGATCAGACAGTCGATAACAAGAGCCATAGCCGATCAGGGCAGGACAATAAGGATTCCTGTACACATGATCGAAATGATGAACAAAATCAACAAGACCATCAAGGAACTCACCAACAAAAACGGTTTCGAGCCGAGCATCGCCGATGTCGCTAAGCAGATGAACCTTCCGGAAGACAAGATCCGCAAGGTATGGCGCAGCGCGAGAGAGACGATTTCGCTTGAGACCCCCATCGGAGAAGATGAAGACAGCCAGCTTCAGGATTTTGTGGAAGACCCGAAGACTTTAAGTCCCGAAGACTATACTGCACGTCAGAATATGGCAGAGATCATCCGCGAGCTTTTCCACGGCCTCACTCCGAGAGAGGAGAAAGTTATCAGAATGCGTTTCGGTATCGGCGAAACAGATTCGTTCACTCTTGACGAAATCGGCAAGGAATTCGGCGTGACCCGTGAAAGGATCAGACAGATCGAAGCGAAAGCGGTCATCAAACTCAAAAAGATGCTCAAAGGCAAAAAGACTTCATGGGATGATTTTATGTAGGAACGGCGCTTAATCTTGACTTAGAGAGGACTTTGGCTTTAATAATGCGTTTTTTATTTTTTAGGAGGTCATTATGAAAAAATTTTCAGTTGTTGTCTTATTCGTTTTGTTACTGACTTTTTCAGGCTGCTGCAACAGTACCGGAAGTGTTAATCTCTATCCGAATGACGGCGGAAAGACGATAGCGGAATTCGGCGGCGTAAAGTTGAGTGACAAGTATATAAAAACTTATGTCGATAACCTTAACGACTATCTCAAAGCCCGCTACAATACGCCGGAAAGAAAGGAAGAACTTATGACGAAAATCACGGAAGGCGAGCTTGTCGCAATGAAAGCTATCAAAGACGGCGCGCTCAACGATCCGATCCTTCTTTCCCAGATTAAAAATACGATCGCGAGATATTACAGCGGTGCGAAGATGAAAATTCAGATCGAAGAATCTGTTAAAGTTTCCGAAGACGAGATGAAAAAATACTACGAAGAGAAAAAGGAAACTTTCAATACTCCGGCAAAGGTCAAGGCAAGTCATATCCTTATTAAAGTAACAGAATCGAGAGATAAGGAAGCGGCAAGAAAACTCGCCGAAAAGATTGCTGCAGAAGCTGAAAAATCTGCAAAAGATGCAGGAAGTTTCGCTAAACTCGTCGAAAAATACAGCGAGGACGAAGGTTCGAAGAAAAGAGGCGGAGATCTTGGTTATTTCCAGAGGACCGAAGAAGGCGGAAGCATGGTTAAGGAATTCAGCGACGGCGCTTTTGCTCTTGAAAATGTCGGCGACATCAGCAAACCGGTAGAATCGGAATTCGGTTTCCACGTTATCAAACTGACGGGCAAAAAAGACAAGGTCGAAAAGAAGTTCGAAGATGTCAAAACTCATATCGAAAACACTCTTAAAACCGAAAAAAGAAAAACGGCTTACGAAGATATTCTCGAAAGTTACAAAAAGGAACTCGGTTTCAAATTCGACAAGGATGCTGCTCTCGCTATCGAGATTTCAGTTTCAGAAAATGCTAAGAGTGCTTCTGAAAGTTTCGACAAAAATCAGCAGAAAGGTAAACTTCAGAAACCGGTTCTTAACAGAGAACAGCTTGAACAGCTCAGAAAGCAGCAGGAAGAGCTCAGAAAGAACGGCGGAGACCAGGACCAGAACGTCAAAATCCAGCTCAACAAACCCGCTAAAAAACAATAAGCCCGTATGAAATCGAAACTCGTTTTCATAATCCTTTTTATTTCGTTTCTCTCGCTGTTTGCATCTGAACAGCTTGTAAACAAGATGGTTGTCCGCGTAAACGGCAAAGTCTACACGATCTACGACTGCAAAAAGCTGCTGCGTTTCGACGATCCTGCAAGCGTTCCTACCCAGGCGGTCCTTGACAGAAAAGACAAGCTTATTGATCAGCTTATAAATAACGCCATCTCAAAGCAGGAGGCTGAGGCGCTCGAAATCGATGTCCCGGATGAAGAGATCGATGCAGCAGTAGAATCTGTTCTTGCGCAGAACAAGATGACGCATGAGCAGTTCGAGCAGGAACTTTCAAAGAGCGGTATGAGTTTTGATGTTTACAGGAACGAAGTCCTGAAGGAACAGCTTCTCCTCCTCAAGCTCAAAAAAAGGATCATCGTCACGATGGATGTCGACGAAAGGGCTTTGCGTGAGATTTACGAAAAAGAGTTCAGCGGCGAGCAGGAGCTTTATTTTACAGCTTCACACATCATTATGCAGGCTAATGACAGCAACGATGCAGAAATCAAAGATGCCGTTACAGCTATTTATAAAGAGATAACTGAAGGAAAAACGACTTTTGCCGAAGCTGCGAAGTCTTATTCCCAGGACGGTTCTGCGGCTAACGGCGGTGCGCTCGGCACTTTTTCCGCGAGGGACATGGTTCCTGAATTTTCGGAAAGACTTGCCGAGATGAAGGAAGGCGATGTCAGCGAACCTTTCAGAACCCGCTACGGCTGGCACATCGTAAAGCTTGACAAAGTCGAAAAGCACGATCCTCCGACATACAACGAGTCATACGAAATGTTGCGGAATATCTACTATCAGCGCAATGTCGAAAAAATGTTTCAGACCTGGCTGAAAAAGAAACGCAGCGAAAGCAAGATCGATATTCTTCTCTGATTCCCGAAAATAAAAAGTGTCGTTTCAATGGCTGTTTCCGGTGTTTTTTGACCTTAAAAACCGCAAAAATAGCGAAAAAATGTTCCAGCGGACAAAAAAATGACAAAAAAGTTAAAAAAATGGCTCGATTTTACTTAAAAATATTTGACAAGCGTTGAGACACTCTTAAAATGACGCGTCGTTTGTAAACTTTTTTTAAGGAGAAAGTGTTATGGCAAAAGCAGCAAAGAAAAAAAGAGAGTACCTCGTAGCAACAACGAAAACCGATTTCGTTAAAAAGATGAAAGAAACGGTTAAATCTGTTGCTCTCACCACGGACCAGGCAAAAGAGCTTTACGATGTTTTCACAGCTATCCTTAAGGATACTGTTATTTCTGAGAAAAGACTCAGCCTTAACGGTGTAGGAACTTTCAAAGTAAACGAAAGAAAAGCTCGCAAGGGCATCAACCCGAAGACCCGTAAGCCGATCCAGATTCCGGCAACGAAGACAGTTTCTTTCAAACCGACACCTGTTTTCAAGAAGGAACTCTAATTCTCGGTTTTTAGATCCTTTCAGAACGGCGGCCATGCGATTTTCGTGTGGCCGCTTTTTTTTGCCCTGATTCAGGCTTGACCGCAAAACCGTATGGTTATCCGATTTATTGGCTGAAAAATTTTTGTGTCAGATTTTTATTTGATTCTTTCGAGAAACTCTTCTGCGAGTTCGAGATACTTTTTTGCTCCGATCGAAGCTACGTCGTAAAGAAGTATCGGCATTCCGAAGCTTGGAGATTCGCTGAGTTTGACGTTTCTCGGAATGACCGTCTGGAAAACGAGGTCGCCGAAGTGTTCTCTGACATCATTTTCGACTTCGTATGTCAGTTTGACACGCTTGTCGTACATGGTCAGAAGGATACCGTAGATTTCAACTGAAGGATTCAGATTCTTTATGCTTTTCATCGTCTCCATTATCCGGCTCAATCCTTCAAGGGCGAAATATTCGCACTGGATAGGGATGATTATGCCGTCGGAAGCGACCATGTTGTTTACTGTAAGAATGTTGAGTGTCGGCGGCGAATCGATGATTATGAAGTCAAACTTGTTTTTCAGTCTGTCAAGCGTCGTTTTCAGGACGAATTCGCGGTTTTCGACTTCGAGAAGCTCTATCTCGGCGCCAGTCAGGTCTGAATTGCACGGAATCACCTTCAAAGACGGAAGTTTCGTCGGATATACAGCTTTGATGTCGGGGTCCGCCATCATGTCGTAGATCGTATTGAAGTTTTCTTCTTTGATCGAGCTCATAGAAGTTGCGTTTCCCTGCGGGTCCATGTCGATGAGAAGCACTTTCTTTTCAAGCGCGCTGAGCGACGCTGCGAGGTTTACTGCTGTCGTGGTTTTGCCGACGCCGCCTTTCTGATTGATTACGGAAATTATTTTTCCCATTTCTATCTCCGTTAAGGTATTGGATAAATCATAAGTTTCTGCCGTTTCAGAAGGTTTTTCTTCCAGTCTTCCACAGCTTTTCGTTTTTCTTCTTCCGAGATATGCTTTTCTTTCGGAAATTTCTGCTCAAGAAAACGGTTCGTCATTTTATCGGTTATGAGCCGCATTTTGATTATGGTTTTGAATTCAAAATCGGTAAGTTCGTATTTTTCGATGAAGGCCTTCATGTTGACGTTTTTTTTGTAAGTTTCGACTTTCTGCCGGACAAGTTTTTCGTCGACTGTGACTTCGTGTTCGCGGGCTTCTTCGAATGTGATTATCCTGAAGAATATCAGTTCGAGTATCGTCTGCTTCATTTCAGGCGAAAGCGGTGTTTCGGGCGGGAAGTTGTTTTCTATGTTGAGAAGTTCTCCTTCCTGAAGTATCTCGGAATAAGTTATTGCGCGGTTATTCATGCTTGCGACGACTGTTTCGAGCGGAACAGCCTGTGAAAAAAACATAAGCGCGAGTATTGTGAAAATCATTCCGCTTTTTCTCCGTTTTCGAGAACTTTGTCAATGTAATCAAGCAGTTGAATTTTCCCGCTGCCGTCGACTGCACTTGCAAAGAAAGAGTCGGGATTTTTTTGTTTGACCGCCGAAAGTTCCGTTTTCGTAAGCTTGTCGGTCTTTGTGAAAACCGGCGTGTAACCAATCTGGTAGTGATCCAGAAACTCTATCATCTGCTCGTCGTTAGGCAGGATCCCGTGACGCGAATCAATGAGAAGAAATATGCCGGCGAGGCTTTTTCTTGTTCTAAGGTACTTTTCGATGACGACACGCCATATATCCTGTTCTGATTTTGAGCGCGAGGCGAATCCGTAGCCGGGAAGATCGACAAAGTAGAATGAATCATTCACGTTGAAGTAGTTGAGAAGAACTGTTTTACCCGGTTTTTTCGAGGTTTTGACCAGATTTTTGCGCCCGAGCAGCATATTCATCAGACTCGATTTACCCACATTGGAACGCCCGATGAAGGCAAATTCAGGTCTGCCGTCTTCCGGAAGCCCTGATATCGATGAAGCGCTTTTTAAAAATTCCGCTTTTTTTATCTGCATCAGTTCCTTTCTCTTTCTCTGTGGGCGATGTCATGCCTGTAATAAGCCTTGTCGAAGCTGATTTTTTCGACATTCCTGTAAGTATTTTCAACAGCTTCGTTTATGTCCTTGCCTGCCGAAGTGACCATAAGGACTCTGCCGCCGTCAGTCACGATGTTGCCTGAAGCGTCAAATTTCGTTCCGGCATGGAATACTACGCAGTTTTCATCGACAGAATCAAGGCCGGATATGACTTTTCCTTTTTCATAGCTTTCTGGATAGCCGCCGCTTGCGAGGACGACGCACATTCCGTATCCGCTGCGCCATACGAGTTCAGGCAGTGCTTCAAGTGTTGTGAAGGGCGGGATCTTGCCGTTTTTTGTATTCGAACGCTCTTCTTTTCCTGAAACAGCCCAGAAGTAAGGAACGATGTCGCTTATGAGCATGAACATCAGCGGCTCTGTTTCGGGATCACCGAAGCGGACGTTGTATTCCAAGACGAAAGGTTCTCCGTCAACGATCATAAGCCCGATGTAAAGGATGCCGCGGTAATTTATTCCCCGTTTTTTCAGTTCGTTGAGAAGCGGCTGAGTGATAGTTCTGTCGACTTTTTCGTAAAGTTCATCGGTCCCGGGTTTTACCGGAGTATATGCGCCCATTCCGCCTGTATTCAGGCCGGTGTCGCCGTCGTTGAGTGCCTTGTGATCCTGCGAAAAAAGGAGTCTTTTGACGTTCGTGCCGTCGGTAAGAAGGAGAAGCGACAGTTCTTCGCCATTCAAAAACTCCTCGATTACGACTTTGGAGCCTGCTGATTTGAATTTGCCGCCGAGCATCTGCGAAAGTTCAGAACTTGCCTCCTCGTAAGTTCCGCAGATTATTACGCCTTTCCCTGCCGCTAAGCCGTCTGCCTTCAGAACGATCGGGTATTTGGAGGTCTTGAGGATTTTGTCGCCGCTTTCAAAATCGGTGACTGTCGAGTAAGCTGCTGTCGGGATCTTTGCCGATTTCATCACTTCTTTTGCGAAAGCCTTGCTTGATTCGAGTTGTGCAGCCTCTCTGTTTGCGCCGAAAATGCGGAGTCCTTTTGCTTCGAAGGCATCGACGATCCCTTTCGCAAGGTAGTCTTCAGGGCCTACGACAGTGAGGTCTATCGATTCCCTGAGTGCAAAATCAAGCAGCGATTCGACTGAATCATCAGCGATATCTGGTATTTCTGCAACATTGGCGATTCCTGCGTTTCCAGGAAAGCAATAGAGCTTTTCAACATAAAAACTCTGAGAAATTTTCCATGCAAGAGCGTGTTCGCGACCGCCTTTTCCGACTACCAAGACTTTCATTTTCCCTCTTTTGTCCTAACAAATCAGTAAAACAGAGCATTTTAAGGAATAGTGCGGCTATGTCAAACTTTGTGATATATAAGAGATTTTGGCCGCTTTACAGGTTGACATTGTCGCGGAATCAACTAAATTTATAAGTCTTTTATTTTTTAGGGGGTAATTATGAAAAAGATTGTTTTTTTAGCGGTTTTAATGAGTCTTTTTTCAGTTTTCGGAGGTGAAAAAATGGACAACGAAACAACGAAAACCATTTTCAGCAGAAAGAGTGTGAGAAACTATGTCGAAACAACTATCTCGCCGGAAACACTGGAGTTTTTAGTGCGTGCCGGAATGGCTGCTCCTTCGGCAATCGACAGAAGACCGTGGGAATTCATCATCATCAACGACAAGAAGATCGTGAAAAAACTCAACGATGCTCTTCCTTCGGCAAAGATGGCCGAGAAAGCGGGATATGCTATCGTTGTGGCGGGAAACATCGAGAAACAGGCCGGCGGAAAGGATTCTACTTTCTGGATCATGGACTGCAGTGCGGCAATCGAAAACATTCTGCTTGCTGCTGAATCGATCGGTCTCGGAGCTGTCTGGACTGCGGTTTATCCTGCTGCAGAAAGGCTCAAACCGGTGATAGAGACACTAGGACTTCCTTCGAATATCGTTCCTCTCGCATTCATTCCGGTCGGAAAACCTGCCGGAAGCGACAAACCGAAAGAGAAGTTCGACAAAGAAAAAATCCATTGGAACAGCTGGTCGAACAAGGCTAAACCGGCAAAATAAAGATCATATATTCAGTTTCAGACCGATCCACGGCGTGATGCCGGCCGTTCCGTATTCGACAGAGTAGGCGTAGTCGTCGTTGTCAAGCATATTTTCGATTTTTGCGAATAAAGTTACGAAATCGTGTACTTTGTAGGAAATTGCGAAATTGAGGATAACGAAGTCGTCGACCGTGACGATATAGGGCGTTTTCGGATAGTTGTAAACTTCATCCTTCCGCTTGCCGACATAATCGACTTCCAAGGAAATATTCAGTATTTTATCGTAGTTATAGTTGAGGATGGCGTTGAATGAGTGCTTCGGACGTCTTAAAGTCGGAGTTTTCGCCTTGTATTTTTTTCCCTGAGATTCGACGACCTGGTATTCCTGCATTTTGAAGATCCATGTGTAGGAACTTCTGAGACTTAATCCCCAGAAAGGTTTCGTATGGAGCGAGATTTCAAGTCCGTGGTTTTCGATTAGGTATCTGTTTGAATATATTCCTCTTTTGTCAAGATCAATGTGATCGTGCTTCTGTTCGTAGAAGTATCCCGCTTCGAGAAGTATCTTTCTCTGCACGAAATACTGCTGTATCGCGCCGTCGAAACCATAGGCGATTTCCGGTTTAAGTTCCTGATAAAGATTGGCGTATCTGCTGAATCTCTGGAAAAGAGTAGGGGTTTTTGCTCCTCTTGCGAATCTTGCCTTAAAACCGAGTTCGATCGGAGTTTCGTAAGCCGCTCCGACGGAAAAAGTTGGTTCCAGATTCTTCTTCGTCTCGTCGGGAAGCGGTGCATCGGTGTTTTTGTCTAAAAGTGAGAGCTGGTAGAAGTTGTTCTGCAGACGTCCGCCGATATTCAGTTCGAGTTTGTTAACGGGCTTGAAAATATTGAAGGCGTAAGCGTCGAAACTTATGTCGGGATTTGGAACGAAATCCATGTTGAAATAACGTCCCGCCGAGTAATCTTCGTAGTCTGCTGTTCCCCATTCGGTGTCGAAATCGATTCCCGCAACAAGTTCGTACCACTCGACAGGTACGACGCTGTTTTTCCAGTTCAGAGCAAATGTGAGCGATTTATAGCGGCTTTTCAAATCTCCCGCCATCTTTCCCTTGTCTGCAGGGTCGTTGTCACGCAGAGAACTGAGAAGAAGAGAAATGTCAAACTTCAAGTTCCATATTTTGTTGAATAAATTTGATTCAGTTCCTGTTTTGAAAAGCAGGTATTCATTTCTTAAAAATCTGTTGGGGTCATCCATTCCGAGTCCGGGACCGTCGTCTATATCAGCTTTTCCGATGTTTCCGCGGAGTATCACTTCCCACGTATTGTCGCTGTTTATATCGACTCCGCCGCGGAAATAGAGCGAACCTTTGATTACAGAGTCGTTATCAGGCGTTTTTGTGTAGAGATTTTCTTTCACATCCTTGTAGGAATCGGCCATCGAGATCCCTTTTGTGTAGAAAAACGAGCCGCCGCCCGAGTAGTAGAACCGTTTTTTTGAGCCGCTTACGTTTGCGCTCACATTTGCTGTATCGGGAATGTAGCGGCTGCTGCTCATGTCGAGGACTGCCGTAGACGCCGAAGCCGTGAATTTAGGTTTCCCCTTTCCCTTTTTTGTTCTGATGTCGAGAACTCCGGCAAGTGCGCCGCTTCCGTAAAGAACAGGCTGGGGCCCTTTCAGAAGTTCTATCCTGGCGATGTTTTCAGGACTCATCGAAAGGTCGGCTGCGCCGTTGGGGCTGAGCGGGTTCCGCATTTCTACGCCGTCGATCAGCACTAAAACGTCTGCACTTCTGAATCCCCGCACAAAAAGAAACTGCGACTGTCCGGTCCTGCCGTCACCGTTGATGTAAACGCCCGGCATCTCCTTTACCGCATCACCGGTAGTAATTGATTGCTTTTCATCTATTTCCTTGGCGTTTACTGAATTCTGCGCAGCAGTGCCGTCGCTTGACGTTTTTTTCTTGCGCGAACCTTTCACCACGATTTTGTTGTCGTCAGATTTTTTCGCCTTTTGTACAGACGTTTCATTTTGAGACGTTTCAGGAAACGTCTCTACGGATTGATTGGTTTTTACGGATTCATCAGAAAAAACAGGGAATGTCAAAATCAGGAAAATAAATAGGAGTAAAAATCGGTTCTGCACGGCGGTTAAGCGTTTTTGCACTCTTCCAGAATTTTAAGGAAAGCCTCTCTGCGGTTTTCTGCAGCCGTGATCGGGCGGCCGATAACGAGATAATCTGCCCCTTTTCTAAGAGCTTCCGCCGGAGTCGCAATGCGTTTCTGGTCGTTGACGGCAGCGAAAGCGGGGCGGATCCCTGGGGTCAAAATTTTGAAATCCTTTCCGCAGGTTTCCCTGATAAGTTCGATTTCAAGCGGACTTGCGACGACGCCGTCCATTCCCGAAAGCTGGGCCAGTTTCGCGAGTTTTCTAATCTCATCCGAAACGCTTCTGTCGAAGCCGACTTCGCGGATATCCTCTTCTCCGAGGCTTGTGAGGATCGTTACGGCAAGCACGAGAGGCGGGTTTTCGAGCTTGTTCATCTCGTTTCTGACCGCTTCCATCATTTTTCTGCCGCCCGAAGCGTGGACGTTAAAGATCTTGACTCCGAGCTGCGCCGCGGCTACACCAGCCTTTGCGACGGTGTTCGGAATGTCATGGTATTTGAGGTCAAGAAAAACATCTTCACCCATGCCGACGATCTCTCTGACAAGGTCGGGACCGGTGGAAGTGAAAAGCTGCTTTCCGATTTTGAAGCATGCGCCAAGCCCTTTCAGATCGCCGACTATTTCAAGAGCCTTTTCTTTCGTTTCGACATCAAGTGCGACAAAAATTTTCGATTTCATTTTTCCCTCAGAAACTAATTTCCGATGACCAAGCTGCCGTTTGCGGGAACTGTTACGCTTCCGTTTGAAACAGTGACGGAAGATCCGTCGTAGGAAGTGAACGAGCCGCTTTCACCGCTGCAGGTAGTTGTGTATGCGGACGAGCCTTTGTTGATTCCGACGATAACGGTTTTACCTTCATATTTGAATTTATAAACCCATGCGTCGTTTGTGCTGCTGCATGTCGAACGTGTTCCGTGCCTCAAAGCCTTGTGGTCTTTTCTGAATTTACCGAGTCTCTTGACATGCTGCAGAGCGTTTGTTTCATCGTTCAAAAGGTTGTCGAACTTCATTACAGCGCGTCTTCCGCCGTCAAAACCGTTTTCCGATTTGCCGTACAT
This sequence comes from bacterium, assembly GCA_017963125.1. GTDB lineage: Bacteria > UBP6 > UBA1177 > UBA1177 > UBA1177 > UBA1177. The sequence goes on along the minus strand of JAGCUA010000027.1, from coordinate 7,756 downwards.
ACCGATATCGTCTCCCTGATAAAGCATCGGGATATTGATCGGCGCGGTAAGAAGGAAAGTCTGCGCGTGTTTGAGCAGCGTGTAGTTGCCGTTGCATTCTGTCAGGGCTCTGTCCTGGTCGTGGTTGCCGAAGAAGTTGCCCATTACAGCACCGGCGAAACCGCCCGTTCCGCCCTGAGCCGCTTTCGGAGTAAGGAACGCCGTGTCGGTAACGTCGCCGTTTGCGTCATTCATTATTCTGCCGGCAAGAGTCGAATAACTGCCGTTATGAAGAATGTTGTCTCTGATCGCATAGTAAAGTTTGTCGTTGACCTGTCCCTGAACCATGTCTGCACGGGTGTGGTAACGTGCCCAGTCGCCGCCCAGTGATTCACCGACCATGTAGAAAATTTCGGCTTCGTCGGGCATATCGTGGTTTGTGACTGTCGTTTCTACTTTTGCTTTGATCGCTGAACGGAGCTCTTTCACGAAAATGTCATCTATGTGCTTCAGTGCGTCGGCACGGAAACCGTCAAGGTTGAAATTCTGGATCAGCCAGAGTGCGTGCGCGATGACAGCTTTTCTCGCATCGGCGTTGTTGTAGTTGAAATCGGGCATGTAAGGCGTGAACCAGCAGTTTTTGATTACGTTGTCAGCCCAGCCCTGGTCAGCACAGGAATTTTCTTGATAGAACCAGCCGTCGTTTTTGTGCTGCTGATAAAGCGGAGCTTCTATGTAGACGTGATTTACAACGAAATCTGGAATGACTCTGATCCCTTTCTTGTGAGCCTTTCTGACAAGTTCGCGGAATTCTTCAACTGTTCCGAAAGCAGGATCAACGCCTTCGTTGTCAAAATCGTAGTCGTTATCGAACGAATATCCTGTTGCAAGCGGATGGTAAGCGTGGTAACTTGTGAAGTAGACACTGCTCTGCGAGGAGGACGTGCCACCCTGGCTTGTGTGGTGAGGATTGAGAACAGGAGTGCTTATCCAAAGTGCATTCACACCCATGTCGGTGAAGTATCCGTCGTCGATTTTTTTGATTATTCCGCGGAAATCGCCGCCTTTCCACTGTTCAAGGTCTATTGTCACGCCCGAAAGATTGCCTACATCGTTGCTTGTGTCGCCGTTTAAGAAGCGGTCGGTCATGATCTGGTAGATGAATGCATCTCGCCAGCCGAAACCGGCGTAGTCAACGCCTTCACCGACCCAGATCGGAACAAAGAACGGTTCGATTTTTTCGCCGTTTTCATCAACAAGTCTGAAAAGCCAGCTGTATTTGTCAGGTTCAAGTCCTGTCTGCGAGACGGTGAAAGTTTTTGTTGCCTCGTCATATTCGTAATCCGTTGTTTCGACACCGTTCAGAGTGATGACCGATGCGCCGAAGTCGATCGGTGCCGCGCCGTGGTATGAAAGGGTGAAGGTGTAGGAATCAGCCGTTTTTTCATGGCTGTCGAGGGTGAGAAGAGTTTCGGGAATCGCCTCGATATTTGCCTTTCCCGGATAGTTCGTTGCCGATTCTATGAATCTCGGTCCCGGCTGATCATTGTTGTCAGGACCGATACCTTTGTCGCCGTACCACCATGTTGCGCCGTTATCAAGCGAGAACCTGAAAATATAAATGAAGCTGCCGGCTTTGTCTGTCGGGAAGGGGATCATGTACTCGTGGTTCTGGTTGCCGTCAGCGCAGTCGTAACCGCTGTTGAAGTTCGCGTCGATCCAAGTCCAGCTTCCTGCGATGACCGGATATTCCGCGCTGCCGCTGCCTTTTCTGTAGCCTAATTGAGCCTTCCAGCCGTTTTGCTGCGGATGGTTTGAAAGCGGACAGCCGGTGATTCCTTCGACGTAAATCCTGCCGTAAACCATGTCGGATTCAGTGTCCCCCTGATTTCTATCGATCGTGAAAGGCCACTGGACTCCGACCCAGCCGGGATGCTGAGATGTTATTTCAACGCATGAGGTGTTGTTGTCATAGAAACCGTGCGGGCAGTTGCAGACTGCTTTACCGCTTTCAACAGTGCATACGCCGCCGTTTCCGCAGTTTACGCTTTCGCATTTGTCTTCGACGCATTCATGTTCCGCAAGGTCGCAGACTTCGCCGCTGTGGCAGTCATCGTCTCCGTTGCAGTTCGGGTATTCAACAGTGCAGCTTCCGTCAGCCTGTGCGCAGACTTCCCACTCCTCGCACTTGACGTTTCTGCACTTGTCCTCGACGCACGCCTTGGTTTTGTCGCCGTTTTCGTTGAGGTAGCCTTCGGGGCAGTTGCATTGTTTGTTTTCGCCTTCGAAGACGCAGCTTCCGAAACCGCAGTCAAGGTCGCATGTTTCGGGCGCAGGTCCTGGGACGCAGTTGCCGTCATCGTCTTTGTTGTATCCGTCGATGCATTTGCAGTATTCGTTTCCGCTGCCGTCAATGTCGCAGTATGAGTTGTCACCGCATTCAAGCGAGCAGTTTTCGTTTACGCATGTCGGAGTTTCGCCGATGTTTTCAGGTTTGTAGCCGTCTTCGCAGTCGCAGTAGATTCCGCCGCTCTGGTATGAGCTTCCGCTGCCGTAACCCGAACCTTCCCTGCATTCGCCGTGGTTGTTGCAGGTTATGCCTTCACACGGGCCGGTGTATTCGCATGTATGAGATTCCATGTTGCATTTATTGCTCTGACAGTCGGAGTTCTCGTCGCATCTGCCAGATTTGATGTGGCATGTGCCGTTCTCGCAGTATTCCCATTCGTCGCATTCGATGCCGGCGCAGGGATCCTCGTCCGGATCGACAGGAACGCATTCGAGAGTGCCGCTCGGAACGTAACCTTCATCGCACTGGCATACCGCTCTTCCGCTCGAGTCGTCGCAAACGCCGTGCTCGCTGCAGGTCTCGCCGTCACACGGGGAAGATTTTTTGGATTTACTGCATGCAACAGCAAAAACCATTAAACAACAAACTAAAATCAACGATAATTTTTTCATTTTAAGCCTCCAACATAAAGACGCATTATTATGCGAAAAACGGCTTTTTAGTCAAGGATTCGGCCTGATTTTCAAAGGCTCATTCTGTAAATTGCCACGATATCTTCTTTTGAAAGCGGTTTGAATCTTCCGATCGGACAGTTTTTCAGTGCCGATGCCGCCATTTCTTCAAATTTCGAATCGTCTATGCCGATTTCGGAAAGTTTCTGCGGAAGTCCTAAAGATTTAAAGAAATCCGACGTTTTTTCAATAGCCTGCAGAGCAGTTTTCATATCGTCTTTTTCGGTTATGCCCCAGACGTTTCTTCCGTATTTTGCGAATTTCGAGCAGTTTTTATCGTCAAGAACGTGCCTCATCCAGCTCGGAGTGAGGATCGCAAGTCCGACGCCGTGCGTTATGTCGTATTTCGCGCTGAGTTCGTGTTCTATCATGTGAGTTGCCCAGTCTCCGTCCTTTCCGAGTTCTAAAAGTCCGTTCAAAGCAACAGTTCCAGCCCACATGATGTTTGCTCTTGCTTCGTAGTTCTCAGGCTCTTTAAGAACTATAGGCGCGTTTTCGATCACGGTTTTAAGCACTGCTTCCGACATATGGTCCTGCAAAGCTGCATCGGGGTAGCTGAAATACTGCTCGAAAACGTGGCTCGTGATGTCTGCGATGCCCGCGACCGTCTGATTTTTCGGCAGTGTGAAAGTGTAGGTCGGATCAAGAATGCTGAATTTCGGTTTAAGTCTGACGCTTCCCATCGGAAGTTTTTCCTGCGTTTTTTCGTTGGTCAGGACGCATCCGCCGTTCATTTCGCTTCCGGTCGCTGCCAGAGTGAGGATCGTGCAGATCGGAAGAGCCTTTTTCACGCTCGTTTTTCTGATGAAGAAATCCCACGGATCACCGTTGTAGTATCTTGCTGCGGCGATCGCTTTGCAGCAGTCGATCACGCTTCCGGCACCGGCTGCGATGATGAGATCCACCTTGTTTTCGCGGCAGAGTTCCGCACCTTTTGCGACGCTCGTGATCCTCGGATTCGGGTCGATCCCGGGAAGTTCCGTGATTTTGACCGAATTTTCATTCAGGATCGAGACGATTTTGTCGTAAAGGCCGCTTCTTTTGATGCTTCCGTGACCGTAGGCGAGAAGAACAGATGTAACTTTCTCTTTTTTTAGCTGTTTTGAAAGAACTTCGATCTGATCTTTGCCGAAAAATATTTCTGTCGGCATATTGAGCCAGAAATTTCTCATGATTTTCTCCTTGATTTGTCGAATTTGTTATGATTTTTTTGAAGGATCAATAGACACGCGATTAAAATTCGCCGGTTTTGTTGACGCTGTAACCCTGATCTTCTTTCCAGCCTTTAAGTTTTTTGAGTTCTTTCAGAGCTTCGTTTTTAGCGTCGTCGATCGATTTCGAGCTGAAACCGAAAGTGAAACTGTTTTTAAGAACGCCTTCAACCCAGTAAGCTGTCTGCAGAACAGCAAAAAAACCTTTGTTCAGTGCAGTTACTGCGCCTGCTTTTACATTTGCGTGACCCTGCTGCTTGAGTTGTTTTATCGCGTTGTTTTTTGCTTTCGTGACATTTTTCCCGTCTTCAAACGAGAAAGTCCAGGTTACCGAGTTGCCGTCTTTGTCAAGCGCTTCGGCAAAAGCCGCCGCTCCAAAAACAGGAAACGTGAAAACGAAAAGCAGAACCGCGGTAAGAAGCGATTTTTTCATGGCTTTCTCCTGAAATTATAATTTTTCCAAAAGTTCTTTTGCCTTTTTGTAGCGCTTGCTTTCGGGATCTACTGAATTGATGATCTTCTGAAGAAGTTTCTTCGCCGTTTCTGGATCTTCGTCTTTCATGGCGTTTGCTTCCATATAGAGTTTTTTAGCTTCTTCTTCGCTCATCGTAGCCTTTTTAGCCTTCTTTTCGGGAGCCGGTTTCGGTTCAGCCTTCTTCGGTTCGGCTTTCGGAGCCTCTTTCTTGGGCTCAGCCTTCGGAGCTTCTTTCTTAGGTTCGGCTTTCGGTTCAGCTTTCTTCGGTTCTTCTTTCTTCGGAGCTGCCTTTACTTCTTCCTTTTTCGGTTCTTCCTTCTTCGGAGCTTCCTTTACTTCTTCCTTTTTCGGCTCTTCTTTCTTCGGAGCTTCTTTTACTTCTTCTTTCTTCGGCTCAGCCTTTTTCGGTTCAGCTTTGGGCTCCTCTTTCTTCGGAACGGAGAGAAGAAGGTTCTGCGCATCTTTGTAGAATATCGATGAAGCCGGTATCGATTTAAGAAGATCCTCGCCTTCAGGATTCTTTTGTGCGAGTTTTGTTTTGCCGTTTTCGAAAGTTATCTGGTTCGTTTTTTCCCTGCCTATAAGGACTATCTGCTCGTTGAGCCATGATTTGTAGGGATTGTCGCCGGAAGTCCTGTCGTTTGCGGCAAGGATTTTCTTTTCAGCGTTCTTGAGGTCTTTTGACGCGATGAGTTTTTCTATCGCAGCTTTGTCGTTTTCACCGAACGGAGCCGATACTGCAGTCGTTTTTGCCTGAGATCCCTGATTGTCGAACAGCAGAAAGTATGCAACTCCGCCTATACCGATGAGCAGAACGACGATGATCGCAACAAGAACGAGCGGGGAAGAACCTTTCTTTGCTGACGGTTCGTCATCATCTTCAGGCTCGTAATTCGTCGGCATGGTTTGTTTTGTCGTTCTCTGCGGTTTCTGTTTGAGGTCAGGATTGAGTATTTCGAACTTTATCTGACGTGCACCGACTGAAATTATGTCGCCGTCGGAAAGAGTCGCAGAAGTCGTTTTCGATCCGTTTACTTTGATTCCGTTTCCGCTGCCCATATCGGAAATTATGAAACGGCTGCCTTCTTTCGTGATCTTGAAGTGCTTTCTCGAAACGGAGATGTCGCTGATAACGAAATCGTTGTCGAGGCTTCTTCCTGCGAGGATCTCATCTTTCGTGATCTCAATGTTTTTGCCTGAATCCTTGCCGTCTACGATCGTAAGTTTCGCATCGGCAGCGTGACCGGAAAGAGCCGACAGATCTATGATCGCGGTCTTTTCGGAAGCGATTTCCTCTTCGTCATCGTCCGAAAGATATTTCGACGATATCGATGAAATAGGCGGCGGAGTGGGCTCGGATTCGGCCTTTTTGCCGAGAGCTTCCTTTCTCGCTTTTTCAGCTTTGATTTTTTCGGCAAGTTTTTTCAGATATTCCTTGTCGATAGTCGGTTTTGCGTTGTTTTGATTGTTTTCGTCCATTTTTTACTCCCGAAATTGAACAACTAACAAAAAAATACCGGTGTAAATACTTTAAATATAGAAAAAAGTCAAATAATGCGCACTATTTTTCGAATTATGAGGAAAATATTCTCAGGAATCTCTCTTTTCAGATCCTCTGTGCACTTTTTTCAATATTTTTTTATGTTTGCCGAAAATATTGATTTGTTCCGGTCTTTCTGTAAAATTATGCGCTCTTTTTGTGGAGTTTTTATGTTTAAACAGGAGAAAAAAATGAGAAAGAACATTGTTTGCATGACGTTGCTGGCGCTTATCGCCTTTGCAGGCTGTGGTTCGGTTTCTCTTTTCGAGAAGGGAAACGCAGCGAGAGAAACGGACAAAGTCAAGGCTCGCGGCTACTACGAAGAAGCGTGTGAGAAAGAAAACCATTTCGAAGCGTGCCACAATGCGGCTGTGCTTTGGCAGAACGGTGACGGTATAAGCGAAGAGAACAAAAAGGCGCGCGAACTCTTCAAAAAGGCGTGCGACGGCAAATTCGACGAGTCCTGTTTCATTCTTGCCGATATGTGGGCGAACGGAAAAGGCGGCGTTTACAAAGACACTGATTCTGCGTTCAATCTTTATAAGGAAACATGTGAACGCGGTCTCGGCAAGGCTTGCAGAGGTGTCGGTCAGATTTATGCCAAAGGGGGCGGTTCGATTGCAAAAAGCGTTGAAAAGGCAAAGGAATATTTTGCTCTCGCATGTGACAAGGGCGACATGAAGACATGCGTCGATCTCGGTCAGACCTGGTCGAAAAAATTCGATGAGGCTGAAGGTTATGAAAAGACTGTTACTTTCTGGAGCAAAGCGTGTGACGGCGGAATGCTCGATATCTGCGAAAAACTTGCTGACATGATCGTTGCGACGAAAGAAAAAGAAGAGAAAGTTCCCCTTTCAAAAGGATACTACGAGAAAGCATGCGACGGCGGTTCGAAAGAGGCCTGCTACAAACTTGCACGCGCAATGGTCGATAATGTCGAAGGTGCCGACGGCGAAGCTCAGGCCTATTACAAAAAAGCGTGTGATGCCGATCATGCTGAATCGTGCTACTACATCGGCGTTTATCTGAGCGAGGCTTACGGCGAGACAAGGGAACTCGACAAACTGAGAGAGATGCACTCTTTTTACGACAAATCCTGCAAAAAAGGTTTCGAGGCTTCATGTTCGAGCGCAAATTCGCTTCAGTCTATGATAACTGAACAGGAAGAGGAGATCCGCAGACAGGAGGAAGAGGCTCGCAAAGAGGCTGAAAGACTTGCTGCGGAAGAGGCTGAAAGAGAGAGACTCGAGCGCGAAAAAGCCGAAGAAGAGGAAAGACGTGCTCAAGAAGAGTTCAAGAGACAGCAGGAAGAGGAAGCCAGAGAGCTCAAGAGACAGCAGGAAGAAGAAGCCAGAGAGATGAAGAGACAGCGCGAAGAGGCTGAAAGAGAAGCGGCAGAGGCTGCTGCAGCTGAGGAAGATGAGGAGGAAGAGGAAGAAGAACCCGCTCCGAAGAAAAAGGTCAGCAAGAAGAAAGCTCCGGAACCTGAAGAAGACGAAGATGAAATAGACGAAGATGAAGAAGAGGAGG
>JAGCUA010000026.1 GCA_017963125.1 bacterium | reverse complement strand
CCTGGAGGAATGCGAAACCGATATCGATTTCAAAAACCGCGAATGCAGCGCCTTCGGCTGCTTCTCTTCCTCCCAGAACACAGTCCTGAAAAATTACCTTTCAATCGGAAGTTTCCAATACAGCATGGACGATCCCTCGGATTTGAGGACCGACACTGGCTACAGCGCCCGCACTATTAGGAAAACCGGAAAAGCGAGAGACGCCTATTATTCCATTTTTATCGTAGGCGGAGGGAATTTTTATCTTTACAACTGTCTTGTTTTAAACTCAATTTCAACCGATAGGAAAAAAGGAAATATCCTTGCTTTCCCCCTTTCGGCAAGCGTAAAAAATTCCTATTACAGCGCTGAAAACCTTAAAAAGACGTTGAACGATAACGATAAGGTCGGCATCTCCAACGAAAAGCTGAGGAAAAAAGAGACCTACAAGGACTGGGACTTTGACACAGTCTGGGAAATAGAAGACGGAAAAAGCTTCCCGAAACTTCGTAAGCTTGAAAAAATGCTGAAGCGCTTATGAAAAAAATTCTCGTTTTATTGCTCCTATTGTCCCCCTGTCTGTCGCTTGCCGAAAACTCTCCCGTAAAACCGAAAGGCAGCGGCAGCGCGGAGGATCCCTATCTTATCGATAGGATCGAGAATCTCGTCTGGTTTAGGGAAAACTCCTCTGAGTGCGCTGACAAGCATTTCAAAATGACAGCCGACATCGACGCATCAGAGACCAGAGGATGGAACGGCGCCCGCGGTTTCCTGCCGCTTGGCCATTTCAACGGCACTTTCGACGGCGGCGGCCATTACATCTCGAACCTCTACATCGCCACATCATCCGAACCGGCCGCTCTTTTCACTTCTTTGGGGAAAAAGACGCCGTTCCCCTTCCCTTTCACAACCAACTCTTATGAGGAGACGCTCGAATCGGTAAAGATCGACACCTGTGTCAAAGATCTCGCCATTTTGAACTGCATGTTTTCTAGCGACAAGACCGCCTGCGGGCTGGCCAAAACGATCAGTCTCTCTAAGATCACGGACGTTCTCATTACAGGAACGCTTCAAAGCAAATTAAAAGAAGGCGGATTAGCGCTGAACTGCTCGAACTCTTTCATAGAAGGCTGCGCCTTTGACATCACGCACCGAAACAACTACTGCATAGCCGGAGGGATCTTTTTAAAAGCCGACAACGTTTATATCAAGAACTGCCTGCTGCTGGGAGATTTCGAGTTCGTCGGTGAGAGCCCTGAAATCGAAAGATCTAAACCTAACCAGCACGCCCTTGTCAAATCATTTGGCGGCAAGCCGAAACCCAAGAAGCCGGCAAAAGATTACGATATCGTATGCGTTTCAAAAGGCGAGTTTCGTTTGGAAAACTGCCTTATGCTTACGAAACTCTTCTCAAGCAAAAAAGATAGGAACGTACATTATTTTCCCAACGAAAAATCTATCAATTCCTTTTACAGCACCGACAATGTCAAGAAGAACTGGCACAGCGGTGAAAAGACCGGCCTCTACAACGAAAGGCTCCTTAAAAAGGAGACCTACAAGAGCTGGGATTTTGATTCCGTCTGGGAAATAGAAGACGGAAAAAGTTTCCCGAAACTCAGGAAGCTTGAAAAGATGATGAAAAGGGAATAAAAAAAGAAGGCGGCAGATGTGAGGTGAACCCCAAAACTTGGACAAAAGTTAATTAAGTTAGTTTTGAATTAAATCTATATTGAACGGGACTCATTCCGTTCAATGCTAGAGAGATTCTATCATTATTGTAGTACTCAATGTACTCTTTCAATCTGCGGACGAATTCGTCCGCAGATTGAAATTTTTCTCCGTAGAACATTTCGACCTTGAGTCGGCCAAAGAAATTCTCCATTACGGCATTGTCCAGGCAGTTTCCTTTTCTCGACATGCTCTGTCGAATATTATGCTTTTTGAGACTGCACTGGAACTCTTTCATCTGATATTGCCAGCCTTGATCAGAATGCAGTATGGGACGGCTTCCTTTCGGCAGCCTTTTATAAAGATCTGCCATCATTTCTCGCGTTTGCCAGAAGGTCGGACTATTGCTTATGGAGTAGCTTAAAATTTCGTTATTGTACATATCAATTATTGGCGAAAGATATATTTTTTCTTCTCCGATTTTAAATTCTGTCACATCGGTAGCCAGTTTCTCAAACGGTTTCATCGCTTTAAAATTACGCTTGATTAAGTTGGGGGATACCTTACCAATTTCTCCTCTATAAGACTTGTATTTGTTTTTTCTTTGCTTACCTTTGATACCTAGTTCTCTCATGAGCTTCAACACTGTCTTGTGATTTAACACCATTCCTTTTTGCCTTAGCGCAATCGTTGTCCTGCGATAACCGTAACGCCCCTTGTTTTCGGTAAAGATTTCAGTAATTGCTCTTTTGACTTCTGGGAACTTGTCTTTGGGTTGACGCTTGGCATTGTAGAAATAAGTGCTTCTAGCTAATCCGGAGAGTGCTAGTAGATCTTCCAGCGGATATTTCTGCCTTAATTCAGAGACTACTTGCGCTTTCTCCCGTCCTTTTGCTCTTCCGCTTGAATTAAGGCATCTAATTTTTTTAGATATTCATTCTCCATCTCCAGCCAGGCGATTCTCTTTTTTAGTTTCGCGTTCTCCTCAGCCAGAGATTCGTTGCCATTCAGCTCAACAGGTTTAGGTTTCCTTCCACCTTTGTGTGAACTACCTCTACGCTCTGCCATAAGTGCTTTTTCTCCTCCTTCAAGATATAAGCGTTCCCATCGCTTTATAGTCCCCCAAAAATGACTTTCATTGGCTCGCTTAGCATTCCAATACTTACGTGCAATCGCACGGTAACTCAAATGGTTCTT
>JAGCUA010000025.1 GCA_017963125.1 bacterium | reverse complement strand
CGAATACGAAGGACTTGAAGCAAAACTCAAGGATCCGAACTGGAAACCCGATTTCGGTCCGGCAGAATTCCGTCCGACAAAAGGTGCTACCGCCGTTTCGGCGCGCGATTTCCTCATTGCATACAACATCAACCTCAATACGACGAACGCGAAAAAGGCCAATGCCATTGCTCTGAGACTCCGCGAGCAGGGCTATCCCGAAAAAGACGCTGACGGGAATCCGAAACTTGACGCAAACGGCAAGAAGGTCATGCATCCCGGCATGTTCAAAAACTGCAAGGCGATCGGCTGGTACGTCGATGACTTCAAAAGGGCGCAGATCTCGATAAATCTCACGAACTACCACGTCACCAACATGTATCACGTTTTTGACGCCGCTTCCAAACTTGCGGAAGAAAAAGGGCTCAGAGTCACGGGAAGCGAGATCGTCGGCGTTCTTCCGAAAGAAGCGCTCATCGAAGCCGGCATCCACTACCTTGAAAAACAGGGAACATGCGCAGGTCAGAGCGAAGCCGAACTCATCAAAATCGCTGAACAGTCTCTGGGACTCAGCGATGTCGTCAAATTCAAACCCGAAGAAAAGATAATCGAATACATGGTGAAGGAGACGAAAGGACTTTCCGACATCACGGTAACCGAATTCTCAGATCTTCTTGCAAGTGACGCTCCGGCTCCGGGCGGCGGTTCGGTCGCTGCTCTCTGCGGCTCTTTAGCTGCGGCTCTCGGAAGCATGGTTGCAAACCTCACTTACAACAAAAAAGGCTACAAGGAGCACAACGAAAAGATGAACTGCGTCGCTAAGGACATGCAGGTAAGAAGAAGGGAACTTCTCAACCTCATCGACGAAGACACCAATGCCTTCAACGTCATGATGGCGGCTATGAAGGCTCAGAACGCCGCTAAAAAAGGCACTGACAAGGCTGCGATCGCTGAAGCTGACAAAAACATGGACGAAGCGAACAAATACGCTATCTCGGTTCCGCTTCAGGTCATGGAAAAGATTTACGAACTTCTTCCGAACCTCAAAATTGTCGGTGAATTCGGCAACATCAACGCTGCAAGCGATGCCGGAGTAGGTGCGCTGCTCGTTCAGGCAGGCGTAAAGGCGGCAGGTCTCAACGTCAAGATCAACCTCAAGAATTTTGCAAAGGATGATCCTTTCTACGGCGAAACCTTCAACGCGATGAACAAAATTCTTGCCGTCGTTGACAGGGAAGCTGAAGAAATTCTTGCGATCGTTGACAAAAAGATAAGTTAGTTGATGAAACTCAATTCGATTTTCCAGTCCATTCAAGGTGAAGGGAGATTTCAAGGCTATCCTTCCGATTTTATCAGGTTTTTCGGTTGCAATTTGAACTGTTCTTACTGCGACACGAAATACACTCTTTCAGGCGATTCATTTTATTTCGAAACGCCGGAAGAAGCGGCTGCAAAGCTGAATAAAACGGGAGTTTTTGATTTGTGTGTCACGGGCGGGGAGCCGATGTGTCAGGCGGATGAACTTCTGAAATTTCTCCTTCTGCTTTCAAAAAAGCGCATATCTCTTGAAACCAACGGAAGTCTTGAGCTTGAACCGCTTTACCGCGCTTTTTCGGCGGCGAAAACTGATTCGCAGCTCTATTTTTCGACAGACTGGAAAACTCCGGGTTCCGGAAATCCCGTTTTCGACGAAAGCAACATCGATTTTTTGAGAAAAAGCGGTGCAGGGTGGATAAAATTCGTTGCCGCAACGGCGCAAGATCTTGATTTCGTTGAAGAAAAACTGAAACTCCTCGACGGGATCGAAACATACTTAAGTCCTGTTTTCGAGAATGGAAAAGAATGGTTTTCGCTTGTCGAAAAATTCGTCAAAACTCACAAAAATATCAGATTGCAGCTCCAGCTGCACAAGATTTTAGGGATTGAATAAGACTTAGTTGTTATTTTGATAAATAATGTTCTGCCGCGACTGCTGCAATAGCACCGTCTCCGACTGCGGTGGAAACCTGGCGTACTAGTTTTTCTCTGATATCGCCTGCTGCAAAGATACCTTCTGTCGAAGTTCTGCATTCTGAATCGGTTAAAATGTAACCGCTTTCTGCGATTTTTACAATATTTTCAACAGGTTTTGTCTCCGGAATGTAGCCTAAAAAGATAAAAACGCCGTCAACTGCAATTTCAGAAAGCTCTCCGGT
>JAGCUA010000024.1 GCA_017963125.1 bacterium | reverse complement strand
TGTTTAAATTTCAGTTCATGACCTGATATGGTAATGTATCATGTTTTTGCAAAATAACTAGAATGCATCCAAAAAAAAATAAAAAAATCTTAAGCATTCCTGATAGGGACGCGACTGCCAAAAGCCATTTGAGGCTGTTTTCCCAGGCTGGGATTGCAGCATTTTAATTTTAAAATATACAAAGTATATTTTAACTGTTGAAAAAACAGAATTCTGTGCTATATTACGGTAAAATGACAAAACTCATTACAAAACAGGAAAACGAAGATGATAACGAAGCAAGAACCGACCCAGCCGAAACTTTGGAGCCGGTTTCAGGATTTATTGAGCGATGTGGCGCTGGAAGAACTGGACAGAGGATGGCAAGGGGTATTTCATCGGATGATATTGCAGCAATTGCCAGTTGAAATCATGGAAGAAAAATTCAACAAATATACGGGGCGTCCGAGCAAAGAGCTGTATTCGGTGTGCGGCTTGCTTCTGATCATGAATTATTTTGGTTGGACGCTGTCACAGGCCAGGCTGAATTATATGGTGGATTTGGGAGTTCAGTATGCCCTGAACATCGAAAAGGACGGGGTTGAACTGAGCGAACGGACATTGCATCGTTATCTGGACTGGCTGCGGAAAAAAGATTTCATGCAGGACGCGATGAGTCTGGTGACGGAGTGTCTGGTGAAAGAAATGGACCTGGATATCCGGGAACAGCGGGTGGATTCGACACATGTATTCAGCAATATGGCGGCATGGTCGAGAAGACAGCTCATGTTCAATATAATCCGGAGCTTTTTGAAACAGGTCCGACGCCATGCAAATGAAGTTTATTGGAGACTTGATCCGGAATTGAGGGGGCGATACGAGCGGAACAACGGGTGGATCTTTGGAGAAACCTCGCCAATGAAACTTCAGAAGCAGGGGAAAGTATACACCTCCGAAGAACAGCTCGGATATGACATGGAAAAGTTGATTGAAAATTTTTCCGGCAGAGAGTTGTTCTGCAACATGAGCAGTTATAAAAATCTGGTCCGGGTGTTCAGCGAACAATTTGTCGATGCAGACGGGAAAGCGGAATTGAATCCGCATCCGGGCGGAAAGATTCTGCTGAACCCGTCAGACCCTGATGCTGAGATCGGGCACAAGGGGCCGGGATATCAGGTGCAGATCGCCGAGACCTGTTCGGATGACAATGATGTCCAGCTGATCACCGCCGCCATTCCGCAAGGTGCCAGTGCATCTGATATGGATTCCGAAACACTCGTTCAGGAGAAATTGAAAGCAGAAGGTCATCTGCCGGAAAAATTATATGCCGATGCCGGGTACGGATCGGATGACAATTACATGAACGCCGCAAAAGACGGAATTGAACTGATTGCACCGACACCTCATCAGCCGGAAGGAAAAGTCGGTTTGGATGAGTGTGAGTTGGATTCCGAAAACCGCATTATCGCGTGTCCGGCAGGGAAGAAACCGATTTCCAAGAGTTTTAAGAACGGAAAAGGTCGGGCGGTTTTTTTCAAGTCCGTTTGCGATAAATGTCCGCTCAAAGATCAATGCCGGAGCAAAAAATGCGGCAAACAGAACCGAGAATTCAAATATAATGATGCCGATTTAAGAACCAGGACCCGTCGGGCATTCGAAGCAACCGATGAATTTAAGAAAAAATACGGACCAAAACGCTCTCCCATTGAAGGTTTGAATGGGCGGCTCAAACAATTTACTCCTTTGCGACGATTACGGGTGCGAGGTCGACCCGCTGTTTACTTCTCCATTTATGCCATCCTTACCATGCATAACATCATGCAAATGGTTCGCTATGCCAAAATTCAGCCCAAAAAGGCTGCTGAGACTGCTCTTTTCCGCTTTTTTCTCGGTGGCCTTTACTTCTTTCAACAAAATTCGCTTTCCCATGCCGCATAACGGCCGATTTTTACGTTGCAATGCGTTTTTTCTTCATCAAAAACGTTGTGACTCTTTCTGATTACTGACTTATGGCAGTCGCGTCTC
>JAGCUA010000023.1 GCA_017963125.1 bacterium | reverse complement strand
GAATTTGTCTTTGGAACCAGACGGCTTCATTCCCGCCATGAATCCGCCGACGATCGTATCGATCTTGTCAGCCATACTCAGGATCGTGCCGGTCTCGGTCTTCGGAAGTTCGTCGCCTGCGTTTATCGGAAGATAGTGCTCATACATCGCTTCGCAGATGTCTTTCTCGAATCCTGCGTGAAGTGCGTAGTAGCGTCCCATGATACCCTGCAGATCGGGGAATTCGAAAACAACGCCTGTAACAAGGTCGTTTTTAATCATTTTTCCGGCAGTAAGCAGCCTGTCGCATGCAGCCTGATCAAGCGAGAAATATTTGTCCGCGATGAAGGAAGCGATCTTGCAGATACGCTCGACTTTGTCGCTGTAAGTTCCGAGTTCCTTCTGGAAAAGCACACCTTTGAGCCTTTCGCCGAAAGAAGCGAAATCTTTATTCAGGTCGTCGTTGAAATAGAACGCCGCATCGGAAAGACGGGCGGAGACGACTTTTTCGTTTCCTTCGACAACGACTGAATCGTCACGCGGAATGTTGTTGAGAACGCTTGCAAACTTGACTACCTGTCCGTTTTTGTCGCAGAGAGTGAAGTATCTCTGATCCTTTTTGAGGACTTTCACGACGAGTTCGACCGGCAGATTTTTGTATTTTTCGGGAATGTTGCCGATTACTACATGCGGATATTCGACCATGTCGGTGACTTCATCGAGAAGATTTTCATCGATATTGGCAGTAAGTCCGAGTTCAGCCGCCTTTTTCGCAACTTCCGAATTGATGTATTCGCGTCTTTTCGCTCTGTCAGCAAAAATGTAGTGAGCTTCAAGAGTTTCGCAGTAATTCTGGGCATTTACCTGCAGAGCGCCGTTTGAAAGGAAGCGGTGACCGAAAGAAGTAGAGGAGAATTTTATCCCTTCGAAATCATCTTCGACCGGTTTTCCGTCGATCGAAAGAAGGATCCATCTGATCGGTCTTGCAAACGCGAAAGAGTTGTCAGCCCAGCGCATGCTTTTTTTGAAGTTTGCAGCGTGGAGAGCAGCTTTTACGATGGGAGCGATAACTTCCGCAAGCTCTTTTCCCTTCTCTTCAACATATCCCGCGATAACTTCGCCTTTTTCGCTCTCTTCAAAGAAATATTCGGTGATCTTGTTCTTAGCCAAAAACGCTTCGCCAGCTTTGGAAAGAGTTCCGTCGGCGTTCAGAGCGACTTTTTTCGGTGCGCCGGTAACTTTTTCGCGGATGTCGGGCTGTTTTTCGGGAAGTCCCGTGCAGACGAGAGCTGTTCTCGAACAGGTCGAAAATTCTTTGCATTCTCCGACTGTTATCCTCTGTTTTTCAAGGTCAGAAAGTATCTTTTCCTTAATTTGCGAAACGAAAGGAAGAATAAAACTTGCAGGAAACTCTTCATAACCGATTTCAAAAATAAAATCCGACATTTATCCCTCCTTAAAACTTTCGACGTATTTCTGTGCAGCAGCACATGCAAGGTCTCTGATGCGCATGATGTATCTCTGCCTTTCGGTGACCGAGATCGCGCTTCTCGCATCGAGGATGTTGAACGCGTGGCTTGCCTTGATGCAGAACTCATAAGCGGGGCGCGGAAGCGATTTTTCGATGAGTTCCTTGGAAATTTTCTCGTATTTGTCGAAAAACGCGAAGAAATCCTCTACCGGAGCCTCCTTGAAGTT
>JAGCUA010000022.1 GCA_017963125.1 bacterium | reverse complement strand
ATTGCATCAAAGATTTTTCTCCTCTTGAAGAATTGAAGGAACGCGGAACTTATGTCGGCGGAATGAATGAACAGCTGGAAAGCTGCGAGGATACAACAACTTTAGGAGATGGAGAGTAAAATGAAAAGAAGTTTTATTTTGGTTGGGATGTTGGTTGCTCTTCTGTTTTCCTGCTCCTCCTCCAACTCTTCAAACGATTCCGACATTCTGCCGGATTCAGACATCAATACGCAGGATTCTGAAACAGTTGATGCCGATGCAGACACTCAGGATTCTGAAACCATTGATGATGATTCTGATTTGCAAGAAGCTGAAATTGTTGATGATTTTGATGAAGTTTTAGATTCGGATTCAGATGATGAACCTGCTGAGGAGATTTTTGAAAAAACAGACCCTATCAACGGCTATAAACGCTGTTACGACAAAATTCCTGCAGGACCTTATGAAGGTTTTTTCGCTTCTTCGAAACTCGAATCTCAAATCAAGGAAGATCTCGGATATGATGAGGATTATGAACTAACAGAAGAAGATTTGGAAAAAATCAAAGAAATCACTTTTTTGTCTGTCAAAGATATTCGCGGTATTGAAAAACTGATAAATTTGGAATCTGTTCAAATTTCAACCGGCAAAATATATGATTATACTCCGCTTTCCAAACTGAAAAAATTAAAAAAAATCGTAATTGATGCCACCAGCATGACATGTCTTGACGGCTCGATTTCACTTCTCACGACCCTTGAAACCCTTAATATAGAAGAAACAAAATTAAAAGAGGTTTCACCTGTGGAACAACTTGTAAACCTGAAGACTTTAGACTTAGGGAACAACCAGATTGAGTTTTTACCTGAAAATATAGAGAATTTACAGAAACTTGAATTTTTCTCTTTTGTTCACAACAGAGTAAAAGATATTACAGCTTTGAAATTTTTAACAAATTTGAAAGAATTGTTTTTTCGTAATAACTATGTTGAAGATATTTCACCATTGAAAGACTTGATAAATTTAACCATGCTTAATGTTAAACATAATAGAATAAAAGATATTCCTGCTGTCACAAATTTGACAAAATTGACTTATTTGGGATTGAGCGAAAACCAAATTGAAGAAATTCCAGGAGAAATACTCAATCTAAAAAAGTTACAGACTCTTGAGTTAAGTTTCAACAATATCAGCAATTTGCCAGAGTTAAACGGATTAGATTCTCTTGACACTTTGTGGTTTGACAATAATGAGTTAAACGATAACGATCTTATGAAACTTGATGGATTAGAACATGTCCAATTCTTAGATATTGCTATGAATAAAATCACAAAAGTTCCGGTTATGAAAAACCTTAAATTTCTCAAAGAATTGTACTTGAATTATAATTATATTACAGATTTATCGGGGTTGGCAGACAATGAATCGTTTCCGGCACTCAAAAGATTGGATGTCGGATCAAATAACATAGATAATGCTGAAGCATTCAGAAACAGAAAAGGATTGTCGACTCTGTGGGTAGATAAAAACTGTATCAAAGATTTCTCACCTCTTGAAGAATTGAAAGCGCGCGGAACTTATGTCGGCGGAATGAATGAGCAGTTGGAAAGCTGTGAAAGAACAATAACATTTGTAGAAGGAGACTGAAAATGAAGAAAATCTTTATTTTGTTTTGGGTGGTGATCGCTCTTCTCCTTTTTTCCTGTTCTTCCTCCCACTCTTCCAACGACACTGACATTCTGCCGGATGAAGACATTGATTCGCAGGATTCCGAGACTCAAGATGAAGATTTCGACACACAAGGCTCTGAAATCGTTGATAATTCAGATGAAACAGATGACAACGATTCCGATACGGAAGAATCTGTTCCAGACGATGATGAATATGAAGAATTTGACGATACCGATCGGATCAACGGTTACAAACGCTGCTACGATGAAATTCCTGATGAACCTTATGAAGGCTTCTTTGCCGATCCTAAAATTGAAATTTGGATAAGAGGAACACTTCACTATGATTGGGATTATGAAATCCAAGAAGAAGATCTTGAAAAAGTGACGGAAATAGGTCTGCCAGTTAAGGATCTCCGCGGTGTCGAAAAATTGGTAAATCTTGAATATGCTGAGCTTTTAGATGCAGGCGGCAATGTCTACGATTTCACGCCACTTTCTAAATTAAAAAAGCTGAAAAAAGTAGGGATCTCTTCTGAGACCATGACCTGTCTTGACGGCTCATTTTCATTTCTCACGAATCTTGAAACTCTTATAATAGAAAATACACAGTTGCAAGATGTTTCTCCGATAGAGCAGCTTGTGAATCTTAAGACATTGGAAATGGATCATAATACAATAACATTTTTACCTAGAAATATCAGGAACTTACAGGCACTTGAATTTTTATCTTTTGTTCACAATAGTGTAAAAGATGTAGCGCCACTTAATTCATTGATAAATTTAAGGGCACTGTTTTTTCATTATAACAATGTCGAAGATATTTCGCCAATCAAAGGCTTGGTAAATTTGACCCGTCTTGGTTGCGACAACAACAAAATCAAGGATATTTTGCCGACTACAAATTTAGTAAATTTAACTCATTTGTTGTTGATCCAAAATCAAATCAAAGAAATTCCAAAGGAGATAGTGAATTTAAAGAAGTTACAGACTCTTCAATTAGATTATAATAATATTAACACCTTACCTGATCTACAAGGGCTTGATTCGCTTGCAGAACTAAGACTTACTTATAATAATTTGAATGATGCGGATTTTATTAAACTTAATGAACTGGAAGCTGTAGGATTTTTAGATGTTTCTTTTAATAAATTCACCAAAGTTCCTGTTTTGAAGAATGTAAAATCTCTTTATGAGTTGTATTTGGTCGGCAATAAAATTACGAACTTGTCAGGTCTTGCAGATAACGAATCGTTTCCGGCACTAAAAAACTTGGATGTTGGTTCGAATAAAATAGAAAATGTTGAAGCACTCCGAAACAGAAAAGGTTTGTCGATTCTAAGGGTAGATAAAAACTGCATCAAAGATTTCTCTCCTCTTGAAGAATTGATGGAACACGGAACTCATGTCGGCGGCATGAATGAACAGCTGGAAAGCTGCGAGGATACAACAACTTTAGGAGATGGAGAGTAGGATGAGAAAAAATTTACGACATTTCCTATCCAATGATGCCTGTTTTAGTTCCATCTTTTTCGACAAGCAGCCGCGTTAACGATCTTGAAGTTTACGGGGATTCTCTTTTTGCCGCGACAAACGGCGGACTCTACAAACTCGATGCAAGCGATCCCGATGAACTTTCGCAAATACTTTTCGTTCCGGCACTTTGCGGAAACGGCATAGTAGAAGGTGACGAAGTCTGTGACGGAGGCCAGATAGACTGTACGGAATTAGACGTTTCAGGAAACGTCTCTACAAATTCAGGGTTTGTCAGCGAAACCGCGACCTGCAATTCGACATGTGACGGTTACAATACGAATAATTGCTCCGATGACGGGTGGTAAAAGCTGAAACAAGCAGGTAAAATTCTTAATTTCAAACTCCATTCTCTTGTTTTCAAGTCGTTTTTCACTATAACTCGCGAGTGTAACTCTATTTTGGAGATGTGGAGGTTGCATGAAAATATACTTGTCAAAACCCGGAATAATGTCATCTGCCGGATCAAATCTGGAAGAACTTTACACTTCAATTGTTTCGGGTGATCAGAGCGGAATAAAACGCTATGAAACATTCTCCGGAAGCACATTTTTTGCGGCAAGAATCGATGAAAACGTGCTCGCGCCGTCTACCGGCAGATTCGATATGAAAATAATCAGGATCGAAGAAGCGGCACTTGACCAGATCGGCAGCATTATCGAAAAAGCAAAGTCAAAATACGGAGAAAAAAGGATCGCGGTCTGCGTCGGATCGTGTGACAACGGGACAGAGTTTTCTCTCACAGGACACCGGAAATACTTTGAAAACGGCACTTTTCCCGAAGATTATTCGATCGAAATGCAGGGAGCGGACTATGTTTCGACTTTCATTGCCGAAAAATACGGTTTACAAGGCCCTGTCTGCACATTTTCGACGGCGTGCTCCTCAAGCGCAGGAGCGATAATCAAAGCTGCTGAACTCATAAAATCGGGATTGTGCGATGCGGCTGTTGCCGGCGGGATCGACATAGCATCAGACACCACTTTGGACGGTTTCGCCTCGCTCGAAGCGATATCAGGCAGCATCACAAACCCTTTCAGCAAAAATAGATCGGGCATAACTTTAGGCGACGGAGCGGCGTTTTTCGTCCTCTCGAAAGAACCTCTGGACGAATCAGTGCCTAAGATTTGCCTTATTGGTTACGGAGAATCGTGTGACGCTCATCACATGACTTCTCCAGATCCGAGCGGAATTGGAGCAAAAAAAGCAATAGAAAAAGCACTTTCAAACGCGAAGATAAAGCCTGAAGAAGTTGATTACATCAATCTCCACGGCACGGGGACAAAATTCAACGACTCGATGGAAGCAAAAGCAGTTGACGCCGTTTTCGGAACTTACAAAGTCCCCTGCTCGACCACAAAACCGGTAACAGGCCACACTTTGGGAGCAGCAGGCGCACTTGAACTCGCGATATGTTTTGCCGCAATCACAAACAATTTACTGCCGCCTCAGATCTGGGACGGAGTTTTTGACGAAGAAATGCCAGAATTAAATTTTGTCAATAAAAATAACAATTTACATCAAACAAAAATCTGTCTTTCGAACTCGTTCGCTTTCGGCGGCGCGAACGCGTGCCTTGTGATTGCCGGCGATTCTATTTCGAGAAAATAAAAAAAATGCATGTCTCGAAATAAAAAGCTACTATATTTACGAAAAAGGAGGTGACGAATCATGATCAAAATACTTTTTGTCTGTCACGGCAACATCTGCCGAAGCCCGATGGCTGAATTCGTGATGAAGAAACTGGTTTCTGAGGCAGGTCTATCCGATAAATTCGAGATAGAATCGGCCGCGACAAGCACAGAAGAAATCGGGAATCCCGTCTATCCGCCGGCAAAAAGGAAATTAGCCGAGCACGGGATCGGTTGTGCCGGAAAAACTGCAAGACAGATGAATAAAGGCGACTACAAAAAATTCGATCTTCTCATCGGCATGGACAGCGCAAACATCCGCAATATGACCCGCATCTGCGGCGGTGACCCTGAAAACAAGATAAAACTTCTTCTCAACTATGCGGGAGTTGACCGCGATGTCGCCGATCCGTGGTACACAGGCGATTTCGACGCAACCTGGAACGATGTCTCAAAAGGGTGCAGGGCTCTGCTTGAAACATTAATCTAAAACTTGCATTTATTCATCACATCTTTAATATAAAGCGTTTATGTTTTTTGAACAAACGGGGCAATTATGGAAAAATTATTCTATTTCTTTCTTTCATTGCTTTTTACATCTCACCTCTATGCAGAGGAAGATGTATCAGTCACTGTCGTTCACAGTTCAGACCATGTAGTAGTACAAACCCATGAGGAAACGCAACCGTCCGAACCGGCGGTTCAAAACGAAAATCATGCTGATGAGCAGCAAAATGAAGCTGAAAACCCAGCAACACCTTATTTTATCCAGTTCAAATTCGGATTGGGTGCCGATTTCGAAGGTACTGCCGGACGACCAGTCATTGAAGAAGCCCGCTTTGCAATGCTGAGAAACCAGCTTGGAATAAGTCTGGGATTGGATTTCGGATGGATTGTTTTTCAGAAAACTGAAGGAAAAGGTGCCGGCGATTTGTGTTTAGGTTTCGGTTTTGACTTTCAATACTGGGTACCGACGACGCACATGTCGCCTGACAATCATGTTCAATCCACCAATTTCGATGACATGAACTATATTTATTCGCACTACATGAGAGTTCCTATAACTCTGAACATTTCTTATGAATTCAAGGTCAATGCGGGAGCTATACGCCGCGTCGGTCCGCTATTTTCACTCGGTATGAACAATAACATCTTCTACTTTTCATACAGCACGGATCAGGAAGGCGAACTGGAATACTGGGATTACCGGTTTGACGAAGGTATAAGCCACTGGAAAGTGAGCGGGACATGGGAACTCGGCATAGGAATGGTTTTTGAGAACAACTGGATCCTGAACGCTTCGATCGGCGGAGATTTCGGAAGCCAGAACATAAGAAGCTACCTTCTTTACGGCAAAACCGGCACCAAATATGACAAAATTCTCTACGACCACCACGAGTTTCTTATGCTTGAAACAGGCTACAGGTTTTAAGGAGGAATAGATGAATAAATTTTTCTCTTTTTTAATGACCGCTCTTTTCTCAGCGGCGCTTTCTGCAGAAACAGATCCTGCTGAAACTACAAAAGATACTCTCGGTGATAAATTTTATGTCCAGATCGAAGCCGGATTCGGCGCCGATTTCACGGGAACTCCCGGAAGGATCTCAGAAATTGAAGATTTTACAGACATTGATGATCAGACAGGCCACCTCGTATATCTCTCCGACGCCCTGATGAAAAACCAGTTCGGGGTTTCGGTCGGACTGGATTTCAACTGGCGGATTTTCCAGAAAACGAGCGGCGAAGGTGCCGGAGAACTCTACTTCGGTTTCGGTTTTGACCTTCAGTACTGGGCTCCCACCTCAAAAGTTTCCAGCTTCTACATCAGAGATTACTATTATCATCAGGAAGAAGAATACAACAGTTTCCTGCAGTTGCACTACATGAGAGTTCCGGTAATGCTCAACATTGCATACGATTTCAAAGTCAATGCAGGAAAACTGCGCCGCGTAGGTCCAAAATTTTCTGCCGGGATCAACAACAACTTTTTCATTTTAGAATACGATTACAATCCGGAGAACGAGGATATGGAAGAGGATTTCGAACAATTCGCCGACTCAATTGAATTTCACCAGCTGAGTTTTTCCTGGTCGCTCGGTCTCAATCTTGTTTTTTCGAACAGATGCTTTCTTGCGGTATCGATCGGAGGCGACAAGGGAAGCGAAAAGATAAGGCGTTACCTTTTCACACCTGATTCAGGAAGAGTTCTCTACAACCACCACGAATTCATAATGTTTGAAACGGGATACAGGTTCTAGGCGGAGGCAGCATGAAAAAAATGATCTTTTTCATACTTCTGATCATGTTTGCCGCAGCAGTATCGGCAGAAGAAACTCAATCAGAAGCGGCAGCTCTTCCGGAAGCCGAAACAAACAAAGCGAAAGAGTTCCACCCAGAACTGAATTTCGGCTTCGGGCTTGATTTTACAGGCAATATCGGCACCCACCCGTTGATGAAAGCGTTTCTGCAGAACCAGTTCGGACTGTCTATAGGGGTCGATCTCAACTGGAAAATATTCGGGCAGACAGGCGGAGACGGTGCCGGAGAACTCCTTTTGGGCTTCGGAGCCGCCTTTCAATACTGGGTCCCTACAACGGAATACACTCCAGAGGTCGCATGGAGCAGCTACGACTACGATGACAGAAACTATATCACGATGCACTACATGAGGATCCCGGTAACTTTGAACATCTTATACGATTTTAAGGTCGATGCCGGCGTTTTAAAAAGTGTAGGACCGTGTCTTTCGATCGGATTAAACAACAACCTTGTATTTTTCGACTACTCTTCCGACAGCGAGGAGACGATGGAAAGCTACAAAAGAAATTATGATAAGAACATATACCATTGGAAACTCAGCGGGACCTGGGCGATCGGTCTGAATTTTCTTTTCGACAACAACTGGTTTCTCAGAACTTCGATCGGCGGAGACTTCGGAAGCAGCAACCGAAAAAGCAACCTTTTTTTTCATGACAGCGAAGAAAGCAAAGCCGGCAGATACGGCCGATTTTTATACGGTCACCACGAATTCTTGATGTTCGAGACAGGATACAGGTTCTGAAAACAAGAGTGGATATGAATAAATTCGATGTTTCCGGGGAATTAAAGTGAAAATCTTCAGCCTGATATTTTGTTTTTGTCTGCTTTCAGCGCTTTTTACATCGTGTGAAGCAGGACCTGACTATACAGACGAAATCGAGGATACTTACAGGCAGGCCAACCATGGTCAGATAATCGGCGGTCTTATGTGGTCGGCGGTATCAAATGGTAAACTCGAATGGCAGGATGCTGTTTCATACTGCCGGAATCTTTATGAACTCGGTCATTCAGACTGGCGGCTGCCGACTGTAGATGAGCTCAGGATACTGATCCAGAATTACCCTGATACAGAAACAGACGGGCCCTGCGGACTGACTGAGGAATGTGTAGAACCCTGGACATCAGAAAGCGACATCAATTCTGACAGCTGTGACAAAAAATACTGCAACCGCCATCAATATTGCCATAAAAAATATTCTTACAGCAAATTAAACGACAGTGTCATACTCTGGTCATCTACATCCTGTGGTTCAACTTCTGCCGCTCTGTGGATAGATTTTTGCACAGGTGATATCGTTATAGCAGTCAAATCTTACGAACAACACGTCCGCTGCGTGAGAAAACCAGATTAAATTCCAATATTTTCAGGCATTTCTTTAGAAAAAACGAGTTTTTCCTTCGTGACGGGGTGTTCGATTTCAAGCGAATATGCCCAAAGAGCTATATCACTGATATTTTTGGAGTTTTTGTTGTATTTGTGGTCGTTCACGATCGGAAGTCCGCGTGATGAAAGCTGGACGCGGATCTGATGTGCCCTGCCCGTTTCAAGCGTGATTTTGAGAAGGCTTTTTCCGTTCTTTGATTCAAGAGTTTCGTAGAAAAGGCGTGCGAATTTCGCTTTCGGATTTTCTTTTTTCGAGACGAAAACCTCGTTTGTTGCCTCGTTTTTGACAAGATAATCTTCCAGAATGCCGCTTTTCTGCTTCGGAATACCGTCAACGACCGCCAGATAGCACTTTTTCCAGATGTTTTGCCTGATCTGATCGCTCAGACGTGACGCCGCTTTCGAAGTTTTGGCAAAGACCATGACACCGCCTACCGGCTGATCGAGCCTGTGGACGATCCCGAGAAAAACATTTCCCGGTTTATCATATTTCTTTTTGAGATAACTTTTGAGAATGCTCTGCAGGTCGTCGGTTGAGTCCGTTTCGTTCTTTTGCACTGCGATTCCCCGCGGTTTTACAACGACAAGAAGATGATTGTCTTCGTAAATGATTTCTGGAGTTTTCGCTATTTCCATTCGATCGCTTTCCACTCTTCGTCAGTGAAAAGTTTTGAAGTATAGTGGACACCGGAGATCGCGTGATAAGTTGAATCTATGCGGAGTTCTTCGTTGTCAGGCCTCATGCTGAGCGCGCCTCTGACTTTGTCGGGGCGTTTTACCCAGTAGGTATCCTCGTCTTTGAACTGAAGGCCGAGGACATATCCCATCATTCCGCGGAGAGCTTTCGAATATTTTTCATAACGCTCTTTGTCGCCTACTTCGCGTGCAAGTCTGGTTGCCGCCGAAAGACCTTCAGAATATACGCCTGTTCCCGCGAACTGAGTGCTGAGAGCACCCTGTCTGCCCGGTTCCGCATCGCTGCCGAGCGGTTTGTACTTTTTGAGCATCCAGTCCATGAGCTGAAAAACGAAGTCGGCATATCTTTTGTCCTTAGTCGCGCTGTACGCTTCCTGATAAGCACGCGCCTGCCACGGAACGAACGGACCCTGCTGGTTTTCCTTTTTGTTCCAGAACGCCTGATAGAAAGTATATGCCTTTTCAACTGCTTCAAGCGCCGGTTTGTATCCTGTTTTTTTGTAGTAACGCATCAGCATAAGAAGCGTTTCGCCAGGGTAGTAATTCTGGTCTACGTCTCTGTGGTTTCCGTTGAAATCGGTAAGAAGTTTTCCGTCGGGCTGCTGCAGCGATATTATAGCGTCGACCATCTGCTTCATCGTATCTTCGTATCCAGGGACTTCAAGTTCGACCATAGCAGCCATAAGGAACGCCGTTCCTGCTATGCTGTGGACTTTGCGCTGATAAGGCCAGTCGAGCCATTTTCCGTTATGACCGTCTTTTATGAATCTCGCAAAAGTGTCTATCGCCTTTTTGACGCTTGCGATCTTTACCGGATCTTTCTGGTCTTTCGCGATCTCGGCAAGAACAAAAATAGCGTTAAGATTCCTGAGTCCCCAGTCTTCCGCCGGTTCGAGATCTTTTGACGGGAAGAAGGTATACATGTATCTGCCGGCCTCTTCGCCTTCTGTGATCTGGTTTCTGAGATACCAGCCCCACGAATTGTTGACAGCATCGATCAGATCCTGTCTCGTGACGTTTTCGACGTAGACGCGGCTCCTCGTGAAAGCAAGTTCTTTCGCCTTTTCCATTTTTTCGCTGAGAACGAAATTCTGCGTCATGAAAACTGATATCTTTGCATTTTTCCATTCGTGTTCGGCAAGACCTGCATCGACCGCGAGCTGGCGCACTACGCCCACTCCGTCTTCGATCTGATTCCTGACGATAAAAACAGGAAGTATCGCCGCGCTTTTGCCGTCTTTCGACAGTGTGAATCCCATTCCGGCTCTCTTTTTTGCGTTGAGAAGCTGCTCGGACGGGTTTTTGAGTTCCATCTGTGAGTGAAGGACTGAAAGCTCGACAGATGCCGGAGCTGCATCATCTGGTTTTATCTTTTCGGTAAGTTCTTTCATCGCGGCAGATATAGTCGCCGAAGAAGAGATCACCATGTCGGTCACAACCGCATTTCTGAAAATCGAGACTGCAAGACCGGTCTTTTTGTTGCCCAGATCTGCCGTAACAGCCGAAACTGCATCTTCAGCCGTGCATTTTTTATCGGCAAAACAGCGGATTTTGTCTGCAAGAAGCTGAGCCTCTCCGAGAGTTATCTTTTCGCTGTTGAAAGCCTCGATCTGTGCGATAAGCGGCACTTTCGAGCGCTCGCGGACAACAGAAAAAGTAGTTCTGCCGTAAAGTTTGCCGCCTACTCTGACATCAAGGCGCCAGTTTCCGGCAGCCATCGGCTTCGGACCTCTGTAGTAGACAAGCGAGCGCTTCCACTCAGGCTTCATCTCCATAACTTTTTTGTAAGCGACCTTCCCTTCGGGATTTATCCAAATATATTCTGCGGTATAACCTTTTTTCCCGGCATTCCAGTACGCCCTGAGCGCAACCTTTTCTTCATCGACCGAAAAAGTATCGGTTATCTCTTTGAGATCCGAAGAATCTGAATTCGGAATACCGACGATTACGGTTTTAAGATTGGTTTCCGGCACGATAGTATCAGATGCCGAATGATTTGTACTGTTGCATGAAACAATAGCGGCAACAAAAACAAACACCGCAAAAAACAATACATTTTTTTTCATTCTGAATGACCTCCTAAAAAAAGACCGTACATATTACCCGAAAAAACCGATTTGGCAAAATTTAATATCATTTCCGGCACAGCTGGGAATCTCAAAGATGCTCAGCACGAAGAAGTGAGCTCAACTTTACTATTTTTATTTTTGAAGTATAAGCAAGTGCTTTTCGGAGGTTTGATGAAACAGCTTGCCGCCTTTATAAAATCAGCACGTTTTGCAGAAGTTTCGATACTTCTCGGATTCCCGATGATAGGCCTTTTCTTTGCGTTCAAATCGGCTGACCAGCTTGTTTCTCTTCCGGTCATCCTTTTTGCTGCGGCAATTTTCTCGCTTTTTACGGCTATTTACGCATTCAACGGCTTTGCAGGCACGGAAGATGACAAAAACAATTCCCGTCTTGCCGACCTTGCGGGGGAACGTCTTTCTTTTATCATCACTCTCGCAGTCTCGCTTGTTCTTTCACTTATTCTATTCTTTCTGATCAAGCCTGTGCTTGCACTCTTTTCAGCCGTAAGTTTTCTTCTCTGGTGCGTATATTCCTTCCCGAAAAAAGGGTTCAAATACCGTCCTGTCCTCGGAACGCTGATACACTTCGTCGGCCAGATAATACACTTTCTGATGGGATACGCTGTTTTAGCTCCGCTTGACAAGGGAAGCGTCTTAGTTTCGGTTTATTTTGCCCTCCTCTTTTCCGCAGGACACATCAACCACGAACTCATCGATCATGACGCCGACGAAAAAAGCGGAATAAAAACCGGCGCTGTCTGCTTCGGAGTCTCCGCATGGGAAAAAGTTTCGTTCGCGCTTTTCGCACTTGCCGCGCTCTATATTTCGGCTCTTTCACTGACTTACAGAGAACTGCTTCAGGTCTGTTTTCCGTTCGTAACGGCCGGATTTATCCACATAATTTTCAAAATATGCACTTTAAAAAACGCTTCGGTCCAGACTAAATTTCTTAAAGAGAGGCGTTTTTACAGAATACTTTACTTTGCCGCAGGAATACTTTTCATAGCGGCGAAGATTTTTGATTTTGCAGGTTTTATCAAATGAATAAAACAACTTACAACGCGCACATAATTTATTTTTCGGGCAGGGCCGATGCTTTAAAAATAGCTGAAAAGCTCTCTCGCTCCGGAATAGAAACAAAACTTTTTCCGGTAAAAAAGTGCATCATAACAGAAGACATTTCAGAGTATTTCGTTTTTGACAAAACTCAGGCCGATCCGCTTGAAAAAGCATATCTGCGTGACGGCAAAACCGATCCGGCGGCACTCCTTTCGATACAGAAGATCATTCTCGACAGGATCCTTTCGGAAGCGGACGAAAACACGATTTTCTTTATCGAAGAGAGTTTCGTTCCCGAAAGTTTTTACATCAGAAAAGCCCTTTTCCGGAGCAGAAGGACTTTCTTTTCTTTCGGCAGACTCGCTCCCGAATTCGGTCTTTCGGTAGTCCGCGGCGCACTTGATCTTGGTTTCCATGAAGCTTCGTTTTCAGATGTTTCCGAAATGCCAGCGGATCATGATTTTAAATACAAAAGCCTGCATCTCCCTGATTTTAACGGTATCATCGCGATCGACGCACCTCCGGACTCGGTTCCGGTAAGGTATCTGCGCTTTTTCAGAAGCCCGCTTCAGCTCGTCCGCTCGCTAATCCGTTTTTACAACTCCCGGTTTCCGTATGAAAGACACGAAAAGATCCTCGTTTATTCACCGAAAAAAGAGGCTGACTGCTACACTGCTTCAGAAAGAACAGGGCAGTTTATCCGGCTTTTGGGGGAGAGAGGAGAAGCTTTTTCCGATTTTTCGAAACTTACGGAAGGAACGGTTGTCCTGACATGGTCCACGAAACGCTTTTTTTCGCTGCTCAAAAACGGTTTCAGGCCAGTACCTCTGACAAAATGCCTTTCAGCACGTCTTTTCGACAGAAAAACGAACTCTCCGGCCTACCTCTTTACAGCTGCTCCGGACCTGATGTCGCTCTTGGGGACAGAAGATTTTCTCCGTCACAGCGAACTTAAGAATTTCAAAATAAAATAATTTTCTGCGATTTAGTCACAAAACGACCTCGCGCGCGATTTACTTGCATTTAATTATATTTTAAAGATAATAGGCGGTTTTTTGGCGGGGCATAAATGAGCAAACCGGTTTTTCTGTTTTCAACACTCTTTTTCACATTTTTCGTTTTCGCGGAGACGAATGTCTATAAAATTTCGATGATGGGAGCAGAAATAGGCAGAAGCACCGAGACATGGAGCCAGGCAAATGCAGCAGACGGAAGCTGCGAACTCACCATGCACTCGGTTTCCGAGATGAGTCTCGCACGCGGCGTAGATTCGATGACGATAAAATCGGATCTTACCCTTTCAGCAGACTGCAGGACCTTTGAACCTAAGCGGATAAAAGGCGAAATATCGGAAGGCGGCTCGAAGATCTTCGTCGAAGGCATAAACAGAAACGGCACTTTCGAGACATCTCTCTCGAAAAACGGAAACAGGGAGACTTCAAGTTTTCAGATGCCTAAAAACACAGTGTTCTTTGGTATGATCTTCAGGAAACTGAGCTCCGAAACACTTCTAAAAGGTGGTAAAACTTCAATAATTTCCGAAGAAAGCCTTACTGAAAGCGAAATTTCCTACTCTGCTTCGAAAAACGCTGACGGAACTGTTTCGGCAACCGTAATATTTCAGGGGATTCCGATAAAATACACAGTTTCAGGCGGAAAGGTGCTGCGCTCAGAGATCCAGAACGGACTTATCGTCTACACTCTCGAATCTCTGCCGGAAGCAAAAGAGACACGAACCTCAGGAAATCCCGACATCCTGCAGAATACCAAACTTCTGAACAAAGGGATCACGGTAAAATCACCGCGTAAGGCAAAGAACACCACGTTCCAGATCAAAAACGGCGATTTCGCATCCATTCCCGAAACCTGTTTTCAGAAAAAAGCGGGAGAAAACACTCTCGTTGTCACTTTCGATGCATCGAAGTGCAGGAATATTCCGGCTCCGGATGACACTCAGTCCAATATCATCGAGGACAGTAACAATCCCGAGATCATCCGGGCAGCGCAGAAAATCGTCCTCGGAGCACCGAACCAGACGGAAATGGTTAACCGGATAGCGAAATTCGTTTACAAGCACATAAGCAGCAAGAACTACAACCACGGAAATATGTCGGCAGGCGAAGTTCTTCGGAAGAAAAGCGGAGACTGCACAGAACATTCGGCACTTTTCGCGGCGCTGTCGCGTGCAGCAGGGATCCCGACGAAAATGGTCTACGGCGTAGTCATGAACCCTGACGGAGAATTTTTCTTTCACAACTGGAACGAAGCTTTCGCTGACGGAAAATGGGTGACGATAGATTCGACTTTCGACATAGTTCCGGCTGATTCATCAAGAATAACGCTGATTTACGGCGGCTCAGACAGCAGATCGCGAGAAAATGTCTCTCTTTCCGTTCTGAGATTTCTGAA
Organism: bacterium; assembly: GCA_017963125.1. Lineage (GTDB taxonomy): Bacteria > UBP6 > UBA1177 > UBA1177 > UBA1177 > UBA1177. The sequence continues at coordinate 20,949 of JAGCUA010000022.1, read as the reverse complement.
CAACACCGAAATTTTTGTCAGAGGCTTTTCAAATGAACAGTGACAGTAACTGCAAAACAGCTTTCTGCGACTTCCTGATAAAAGCAGGACACGAGATAGTCAACATAATGACGCCGCTCGAACATATCGAATATCTTGAAGATGAAGTGATCTCAGCAAGGGTCACCCGCGGCGAAAGGCTCGGACGCCAGCTCGGCAGGATCGCAAGGATCATAAACTGCGGAAACGACAGTGAACCCTACGAATTCACGGAATTTGTCTACGACATCAAGGAAAAATGCCGGAAAGAGGGAATTTCCGCTTCGATCGAAAACAAAAACTATCAGTCGATAGACACGATAAAAAACAAAAAACTGCTCTCGACCGTTATCGACGAGATCGTGATGAACTGGAAAATGCACGGCCGGAACGAATTTTCAATAAATATCGCCGATGAGAAGACTATCGTTTTTACGAACGACTACGATCCGTCTTCCCTGAAAAACATCGGCAGAACAAAAGAAGAGCTTTCTAAACCGTTCGTCAAAGGACCTTCGGCTCAAGGCTCCGGACTCGGCCTGTACATGATAGAACTCGCTTCCAAAGAAGGAGGTTTTACTTGGAATTTATCTGCAGACGAAAAATATTTCTCCTTATCGCTTTTCTTCTGATCTCATCGGCTCTTTTTGCGGATGACGACGACAGATGGTACATGGAGGATCCCCTCTCACCCGTTTCGGACACTTCGTGGGGGAACCGTTCACGTGAGCTCAGACACGCGATAGATACGCAGAACTGCGGCAAGGGTTGCGGTGCTCTGCTCAGTCACAATGCGCACTTTGTAATGAACCCTGCAGCGATAATGCTCAACAATATGTTCAGCGTCACGGCACTCTACCAGTTCGTCGAAGCGATGTCGGTATCGGTCAGTGACTCTGCGACCACAGCCGTAGGCGGCGGGATCATGTATTCATACAACTACGGACTCCACCACATCAAGACGAACTTCGGCTTTCCGATCTGGCCGGGACACATTTTCGGCGGGATAAACCTCAACAACTACATTGGTGATTTCGCTCCGACACAGAACAAAGACACGAATTCCCATTCATTCGACATCGGCATTGCTGCCAAAATAACGAATTTCGTGAATCTGGGTTTTGCAGCACTTGACGTCTGGACTTTCTACGGACGCGATATTCCGAGGAAACTGAGCTGGAACGCCGAGATCAACATTCTTGACATGTTTTTCATCAACAACGGCTGGCAGTATCACCTGCAGCAGGGCAAAGAGAAGTTCACGAACAAGAGAACGACTCTTAAAGGCTTTGACTTTTACACCGGTTTTGAGTTCCGCTACTCATGGTTCAGGGCCGGGATCGGTTTCAACAACATCTCTTTCAGCAAACAGCTTACATGGAACACAACGACGAAAACCATATCGCTTGCCTTCTACAAACCGGGTGCAGGCGGAATTTACGGCAATTTTATGTATAACGAATCGAACTATATAACTTTTTCCATAAACCTTGTCTGGGAGCCGTCTTTCGGCTAAATAGGAGGACAAATGAGAGCTTTATCAGGGATAAAACCGACCGGAACGCTGCATCTCGGCAACTACTTCGGTGCAGCACAGCAGTTTTCGGCAATGCAGAGCAAAAATTACGAAGGCTACTATTTCATAGCTGACTACCACACGCTGAACACTCTGCCTGATCCGGCGCAACTCACTGAAAATACTTGGAATATAGTTCTTGATTACCTTGCTTTCGGGCTTGATCCTGAAAAAAGCGTGATTTTCCTGCAGTCACTTGTTCCGGAAGTAGCGGAACTCGCGTTTATACTCGGCAACTACACGCCGATGGGACTTATGCAGCGCGCCCACAGCTACAAGGAAAAAACGGCGAAAGGAGAACTGATAAACGTCGGGCTTTTCTACTATCCGCTGCTGATGACGGCAGATATCCTGCTTTACAAATCCGACATAGTTCCGGTCGGCAAAGACCAGAAACAGCATGTTGAGATCGCACGTGACATAGCCGAAAAGTTCAATCTTTTCTACCAGAAGGATCTTTTCGTGATCCCCGAGCCGTTCATTCCCGAAAGCGTCGCGATCGTTCCGGGGACCGACGGGCAGAAAATGTCGAAAAGCTATGACAATACGATCCAGATGTTCGCTCCCGATCCGGTCCTGAAAAAACAGATCATGGGGATCGTCACTGATTCGACCCCGCTTGAAGAACCGAAAGATCCCGAAAAATGCAATGTCTACAACATCTACAAACTCATAGTTCCGGCAGAAAAAGCTAAAGAAATGGCTGAGAAACTTTCGGCCGGCGGATACGGCTACGGACACGCAAAGAAAGAACTTCTTGCCGCGGTCCACGAATTTTTCGACCCGATGAGGGCAAAAAGAGCCGAGCTTGAGAAAAATATGGATTACGTAAGAAAAGTTATCGCGGAAGGAAGCGCAAAAGCACGCGAAACCGCGGTCGAAACAATAAAAGAAGTCAAAAAAACAGTCGGCTTAGTCGGCAATATTTATTGAGGAGGTTAAAAAATGAAGTTGAATAAAATTCTCCTGTTTTCGGTACTTTTCCTTTTTGCGGCAACTCTTTCCGCTGACTTCGCGATCGACGGCAACAGGTTCAAAACTTCGCCCTTTACCGACGGATTCATAACGGTCTACGGTTCGGAAGGACTTGAAGAAGGCCTGTTCGGTCTTGATTTCATTATGAATTACCAGCACGAACCGATAGTCGTTTCCGGCACAAAAGGAAAGAACAAAGTCATCGCAAACCAGCTTGCAGCCGATATTTCGTTCTTTTACAGCGTCGTTAAATGGTTCGATCTCGGTGTTTCACTTCCGGTGATCCTTTTTGAGAACGGCGACGGCTGGAACAAGGATGACTCCCTTGCAAAAGCGGGCGTTGGCGATCTCAGACTTGTTCCGCGATTCCAGCTTTTCAGCCTTTTCGATAAGGCGATATCGATGTCGGTAATCACCGAAGTCACCGCTCCTACCGGCAAACAGATCCACTCGGCTTTGGGAAGCAACCAGTTCACGTTCCGTCCGGCTATCGCTCTCGGAACGCAGACGAAATGGGTCGATGCGGCTCTCAACCTTTTCTATCAGATCCTTCCGAAGCAGACTTTCGCAACTTCTAAATTCGACGACGAATTCGGACTCAAACTCGCACTCAACGTCCATGCAGTCGAAAAACTGCTTGACATAAACGCTGAATTCCATTCGGCCACTTCGATAAAATCTCCGTTCAAGAACGACGCTCAGGACAACATCGAACTCGGCGGCGGCGTCCGTTTCAAGACCCCTGCGAACGTCGATGTCATCGCAGGCGCATTCGGCGGTTTCGGCAATGCGGTTGCTGTTCCCAAATACCGCATCTATGCCGGAATTTCATGGAACATGAACGTCCTTCCGCCCGAAGACGAGCGCAACAAAGAAGAGTTCAAACTGAAAAAGAGAGAGGCTAAACAGGAGGAACAGCCGAAGCAGGAAGAGAAAAAACCTGAAAAGAAGGCTAAAAAAGCTCCGAAGAAAGCGGCTCCGAAACAGGCGGCCCTTCCGCAGCAGCCCGAAAAAACAGGCGAAAAACTTCCCAACGAAGTCCACTTCATGCACGAATCCGACTACATCGCAGATCCGGTAGAGATCGAGAAAGTCGCACTCATCCTGACAAGAAACTTCATGCTGAAGATCAGGATCGAAGCCCACACCGACAAGCATGAGAACAAGGCTTTCGCACAGAAACGAGCAAATGCGGTAAAAGCTGTCCTCATCAAAAACGGCGTCGAAGCGAACAGAATAAAAATCAAGATCATCGGCGCGGCGGAACCCGTTTCGGACGGTGACACCGAACCCGACATGGTCAAGAACAGAAGAGTCGAATTCTTCGTCGTAACAGACTGATCAGAGGAAGCATGGAAAAGATAATTTCAAGCGTCGAGATAGCTCCGAGGATCCACAAGATAGTCATCACGGCGCCTCAGATAGCGAAAATGTGGCAGCCCGGGCAGTTTCTCATCATCCATCTCAATGAAGACAGCGAAAGGATCCCGCTCACGATATGCAAACGCGACATCGAAAAAGGAGAACTGACTCTCATCGTTCAGGCAATAGGCGAAAGCACGAGAGAGATCTGCGGAAGTCCGGCAGGATCAGAGATCCGCGACGTTTTAGGTCCTCTCGGGATGCCGAGCGACATAGACCCTGATTTCAAAAGCGTTCTTTTCATTTCGGGCGGGATCGGGATCACGCCGCTCTATCCTTTGATCCAGAGATACCATGAACTCGGAATCCGGACGACAGTCCTCATGGGTTTCAGAACGGCAAAGAACCTCATTCTGGATTCAGAAGTCAAAGAAGTCGCGACCAATATAATGATCGCATCGGATGACGGAACTCTGGGCGAAAAAGGGCTGGCTTTAGACCTCATCGCCTCAGCCATTGAAAAATGGGGAAAGTTCGACCACGTCTATATCGCAGGTCCAGTCAGAATGATGCAGTATACCGTAGCCGAAGCGGCGAAATTCGGCATAAAATCGACCGTCAGCCTCAATCCGCTTATGATAGACGGCACGGGAATGTGCGGAGGATGCAGGGTAAACATCGGCGGCCAGACGAAATTTGCATGCGTTGACGGACCGGAATTTGACGGCGAGCTGGTCGATTTTGAAAAATTAGCAAAAAAATTAGGCACTTACAAAGACCACCAGTGCCGTATCAGGTAGCTTTTATGAGGTAAACGATGGATATTTTTACGATTTTCACAAAAGGCGGGGTCGTTATGTATCCGATCCTGCTGTGCTCGATCGTGAGTGTCGCAATTCTTCTTGAACGTCTTTTCGCCCTTAGAAAAAGCAGGATCATCTCCAACGGCGACCTTCTGATGCACCTTGCGGAAAAACATGCGTGGAACGATCTCAAAGAGACTGCCAAAAAAGGCGAAGACCTCTTTTCACGCGTGATATATATGACTCTGGATGACCCGGCGTCTGAAACCGAAACACAGAAGACAACTGAAATGTATGCCAAGAAAATGACTGAAGAGATCTACAGCCACACTTCGATCCCCGGCGTCATGGCGACACTCTCGCCTCTCCTCGGCCTTCTGGGAACAGTTCTCGGTATGATAAGGATTTTCAACAAATTCACTGAAGCCGGCGGAAACCCAATGATTCTTGCCGGAGGTATCTGGGAAGCGCTCATAACTACGGCAGCAGGACTTACCGTTGCGATCCCGAGCCTGATAATTTACAGATTCCTCACCTACACTGCTGACAAAAGCGTTGCGGAACTTGAGTTCGCACTGGAAAAATTCGTCATTCTCAAGGGGCAGAATGAGAATGGAAACAAAGAAATTTAAATTTAAGTTAAAAAAAGTTGACTTAACAATAATTTTGGCATAATTTTTAATGTAATATTCGTCAATGGAGTGAAAAATGGCAGAAAACAGAAAAGAAATGCTTGAAAACGTCATCAAAAACGTTGAAAAACAGTATGGTAAAGGCTCGATCATGATCCTCGGCGACGAGACCAACATCGACATTCCCGTTATTCCTTCAGGTTCGATGAGTCTTGACATCGCAATGGGTATCGGCGGATATCCGAGAGGAAGGATCATCGAGATCTACGGACCTGAATCTTCGGGAAAAACGACTCTCGCACTTCACGCGATCGCAGAAGCACAGAAGAAAGGCGGAGCTGCAGCATTCATCGATGCAGAACACGCTTTCGACCTCAACTATGCAAAAAAACTCGGCATCCAGGTCGATTCGCTCGTCGTTTCCCAGCCCGATTACGCTGAACAGGCTCTTGAAATAGCTGAAACCCTCGTACGCAGCAATGCGATCGATGTTCTCGTTGTCGACTCTGTCGCGGCACTTGTTCCGAGAAGCGAGATCGAAGGCGAAATGGGCGAAAGCCAGATGGGTGTTCAGGCAAGACTTATGTCTCAGGCAATGAGAAAACTCACCGCTGCGGTCAGCAAATCAAAGACCTGCCTCATCTTCATCAACCAGCTGAGAAGCAAGATCGGCGTTATGTTCGGCAACCCCGAAACGACGACAGGCGGCAACGCCCTCAAATTCTACGCTTCGATAAGGATCGACATCAGAAAGATCGCAAGCATCAAGGAGAAAGAGGTCGTTATCGGCAATCAGGTCAAAGTAAAAATCCAGAAAAACAAGATGTTCCCGCCTTTCAGAGAGGCTGTTTTCGATATCATCTACGGTAAAGGCATCGACCGTCTCACCGATATGATAAACGTCGCGGAAACCGACGGGATCATCGTAAAAAGCGGAAGCTGGTATGCATACAACGATGAAAAACTCGGCCAGGGAATCTCCAACGCCGCAAAAACTTTGAAAGAAAATCCGGAACTTATGAAGGAAATCGTCTATAAAATCAAAGAAAAGCACAATATGCTCAAAGAGGGTGACGAACCTTTGAAGGAAACGGCTCAGCCGAAATCTGAAGAAACAGAAGAAGATAAAAAACAGAAAAAGGGAGCAACTAAATAATGAGCGACAACTTTCAGGAATATATCCAGTATTTAAACGAACTTCTGCACGATGCAGCCAGCCTCGGAGCATCGGATATCCACTTGAAAACCTACAGCGCACCGGTATTCAGAATCAACGGAGTCCTGAACAAAATGGACAAATACGGGGTTTTAAAGCCTGAAAAACTCAATCCGATGATAGCCGGGATCCTCAACGACGAGCAGAGACGCGCCCTCAAGGACAATGCCGAGATCGACCTTTCACACAGCGTATCCGGCGTCGGCAGGTTCAGGGTCAACGTCTTCAAGCAGAGAAGTTCGCTCGGTGCAGTTTTCAGAACTATCCCCTTCTCTGTCAAATCGATCGACGAGCTCGTTCTGCCGCCCGCTATCAAAAAAATCGCTGACAACAGGCGCGGACTCATCCTCGTTACAGGAACGACGGGAAGCGGTAAATCTACCACGATGGCTTCGATCGTAGACTACATCAATTCGACAAGGGCCTGCAACATCATAACCATTGAGGACCCGATAGAATTCCTTATCCGCGACAAAAAAAGTATCGTCAGCCAGCGCGAAATCGGTATCGACACAAAGTCTTTCTCGACAGCCCTCAGAGCATCTCTGCGTGAAGACCCCGATGTCATCATGGTCGGCGAAATGCGAGACCTCGAGACGATAGAGATCGCCCTCACAGCGGCGGAAACAGGTCACTTGGTCATCAGTACGCTTCACACTTTGAACGCGGCTGAGACAATCAACCGAATCATCGCCGTTTTCCCGCCTAACAACCAGGGACAGATCCGTCAGCAGCTCGGCAGCGTCCTTGCAGCCGCAATAAGCCAGCGTCTTATCAAGAAAAAAGACGGAAAAGCGCGTGTTCCTGCAGTCGAAATCCTTGTCGCATCGCAGCTTGCAAAAGAGATAATCCTTGACGGAACAAGGTTTCAGGAACTTCACGATGTTATTGAAAAAGGCCATCAGAACTACGGAATGCAGACTTTCGACCAGTCGATTTTCCAGCTTTATCAGGACGGTCACATCTCTGAAAAAGAGGCTCTTGAAAACGCGACCAGCCCGGACGACCTCGTTCTCAGAATGAAAGGTGTAAGCATGTCTGGCGGCGGCGACTGGGGTTCTTTCGACAGCGGTTCCGAAGGCATGACCCCGCAGTACGAACCTACAGATTTCGAGTTCGACAAATAGTTTTCCCTATTTCCAAAGGAGTTTTTTTATGAAAATCGCAACAGTTCAAAACAGCCCCATTTTTGGCGAAAAAGAGAAAAATATCAATGATTTGCTTAAAATGATGGATTCGACAGAGGCTGAGCTCTACATTCTTCCCGAAATGTCGTATTCGGGTTATCAGCTTGTCTCAAAAGAAGAAGCCGCAGCACTCGCCGACAAGGTCGATTCAGACAACATCATGCGTTTTGCCGAGTGGTCAAAAGCTCACGGAAGCGCTGTGATCCTCGGTTTTCCCGAAGCGGCTGAAGACGGAAAAATCTACAATTCCTCGGTTTTCATAACTCCTGAAGGAAATAAACACATCTACCGTAAATCGCACCTTTTTTATAAAGAAAAAATCTTCTATGCTCCCGGAAACACCGGATTTTTCGTCAAAGAATGGCACGGCGTAAAAATCGGTCAGGCGATTTGCTTCGACTGGTATTTTTCTGAAAGCTTCAGAACTCTGGCCCTTCTTGGCGCTGATCTCATCGCGCACTGCACCAATATCGTAATGCCCTACTTCCAGCGCGCCGCATTCGCGAGAGCGATCGAAAACAAAGTCTACATTGCGACTTCCAACCGCATCGGAACAGAAGAACGCGACGGCGAAAAACTTGTTTACACAGGCGAAAGCGTCATCGTAGATCCGCTCGGCAACTATCTTGTTGATGCTCCGAGCGATAAAACGGGAGTATTCACGGCTGAAATCGACACAAAACTTTCCAGAAACAAAAAACTCAACGATTTCAACGATGTGATCGGTGACAGACGGACGATTTTTTACAAATAAAATCTAAATCATGAAAATTTATGCTGTCGGCGGTTCTGTCCGCGATGAAATCTTGGGAATCGAGGCAAACGACAGGGATTTTGTCGTTGTCGGAGCGACTGAAGCCGAATTTCTGGCAAAATTTCCTAAAGCGGAAAAAGTCGGAAAATCGTTCCCCGTTTTTCTTGTGAACGGCTGCGAATACGCATTTGCGAGAAAAGAGCGCAAAAACGGCCGCGGCTACACCGGCTTCGATGTCGAGTTTTCCCCAGACATCACTTTGGAAGAAGACTTGAAGCGGCGCGACATCACGATAAACGCGATTGCAAAAGATCCCGACTCTCAGGGCGGTTACATCGACCCTTTCGGCGGGATCGAAGACATAAAAAACAAAAGGATAGTCCACGTTTCGGAGGCTTTTGCCGAAGACCCTCTCCGAGTTTACAGAGTTGCGCGTTTCGCCGCGAAATTTCCCGATTTTTCTGTTGATTCCGCAACAATAAAGCTCATGAACTCGATAGGCGAAGAGCTTCTGGCCCTTTCGACTGAACGAGTCTGGAACGAACTTGAAAAAGCGCTTTCCTACCCACGCCCGAGCCGTTTTTTCACTATTTTGAAAGAAGCGGACCTCTTGAAATTCCACTTTCCGGAAGTCGCAGATCTTGTCGGCGTTCCGGCAGGACCTCTGCAGTATCACCCCGAAGGAGATGCATTCATCCACACGATCGAAACGATGGACAGGCTTAAAGATTCCGGCAATAACGATCCTGTTGCCATGTTCGCGGCGCTCTGCCACGACTGGGGAAAAGCAGCATCATCGCCTGACAACTACCCGCACCACTACGGTCACGACAAAGCGGGAGTTCATCTGATCGAAAACTTCTGCCGAAGAATAAAAAACGTGCCTCAGAGGTATAGTTTCGCGGCAAAAACAGTGGCTAAATACCACATGATCGTCCGTGAAATCGACAAAATCACGCCGAAAAAAGCAATCACTATAATTCAGGACATCCTCAAATGCTCATGCGGACTCGACGGCTTCATGGATGCCGTCAAAGCCGACAACGGCCGCCAGAACGACGAAGCGCGCGCTTTCATCAGAAAAATGCTCCCCGTCCTTGACATAAAACTTCCCGAAAAATACTGGAACGCAGGGAAAAAAAGCTCGGAGATCCTCACCCAGCTCAGGGTTTTGAAATATAAAGAGCTGGCGAAAAGATAGTCAAAAACCTGTTTTTCTGTTTCAGCTTACTCGTTGCACAAATCGATCTGCTCTTTCGCCCAGTTTTCAAGCTGAGGTCTGATTTTGTCATTGTAACTTTTGACAAGTGCTCTTTTGATTTTCTGACGTTTTTCAGGTTTTGAGAATTCATTCATAAGGTATGTGGCTCCTGCGGCCGCAATAATTGCACCTCCGGCTGTCATCGCCGTAGTCACAGCGGCGACCGTAACACCGACTTTTGCCGCAACAACTTCGGCTATCGTAACAGGAACGACCTGCCCGAAACCGAAAAATTCAGCAACAGTGTTTACAGCAGATGCAACTTTCCCTGCTCCGGTCAAGGCTAACGCTTTGCCGTCAAGGACATCGAGTTCAGGATGCAGAAGGAGTTTGTCCTTCAGATCAAGCTCAACAGAGTCCAATTTTTTGTTGAAATGCTGCATCAGTTTGACTTTTACCGGATATGGGATTTTTTGCGTCATTTCTTTCTCCGAAGCACCTCGGGCAGCCGTTTCCGGCCGCCCTGAAAGATATCAGCTAATTTGCAGCAAGAACTTTGAGATTTTCAGCCTCTCTGATCGCAGCTTCGATACCCGCTTTCGCGTTGTCCTGCGCCTTAAGAGCCTCGATGTTCTTTTCACTGTAGCTGTTTTCGATAATTGAAACCTGCGAATTTACAGCATCTTCGATTCCCTTGATGATCGTAAGCGCGACTTCATTCTGCTTTGCATTGAAGTTGTCTATAAACGCAGGGATCATCTCCTCGTCGAAAGCTTTCTGGATATTATTGCAGATTATCGACTTCACAGGTTTTTCCATAAAACCGGTAAGAGGAAGGAGCAGTTTTCTGCCCAAAAGCTGACCTATCAACGCTGTTATCCATCCCAACGGAAGAATAAGATTGTAAATACAGGTCTCAAGCAGGAACAGAATGCCGCTTAAAAGTTTACCGGGAGCCCAGAAATCGTGGCTTATGCCTGTAGTAAAATCACCTATAAGACTTTCGGCATCGACTGAAATTTCAGAGAGCAGTTTGGTGATATCGTTATAGAAAGCGGGCTGAAGATCAGTTTCGACATATTTTTTCAGAGCGACCTGAACACCTTCGCTGAGATTGTCGCCGGTAATGTCGCTGAGGTCAGTAGCATTTACGACAGCACACAGTTTCTGTGCGATCTGGGAAAGATCTGTCGCGATTTTGCTGTCGTACTGCTCGAAAACAGCTTTGATTTTTGTGTTAAGACTTGCCTCAAGCCTCTCATACTTCGCAGAAACAGCTTTGATTTCAGCTTCCATAGCCGCTTTGTCTGCTGCAAAAGCATTTGCGTCCTTGCCGATATTGACGAGTTTCATTTTGAGCTCTGCTGCTGCAAGTTCTGCGAAATTTGCAATAAGACCCTGAGTGTAGTTTTTGTAGTATTCAGCTCTTTTTGCGTCAAGTTCGCGTTTGAGAGTTGCCTTGAGCTCTGCGATCCCGTTACCTTTAAGTCCGCTGACAAGGCATACTCTTTCAGGTTTGATGCCGGTGTTTGCGAGATCTTTTATAACCTGAGCTCTGATTTTTTCACAGTGCGAGGAAGGCATGCTCTCTGCTTTGTTGAGGAGGATGAACATGTTGTTCTGCGTAACAGTGAAAACTTTGTTTTTGATGAATTCGATTTCCGACTTTGAAAGTCCGCCGTTATTGATATCGATTACAAAAAGGACGAACTGCGATTTCGGCAGATATCCGAAAGTGATGTCGGTGTGCGAATCGTTGATCGAGTTTACACCGGGAGTGTCAACAAAGACGACTTTGTCTGAAAGAAAGTCGTCCGCGCATTCCATTTTGATCATGCTGCCGGTCTTCTGCTCGATAAGTTCCTTTTTGGAGACTTCGGAAATAGCGGAAAGATCGATGTCTCTCTCGACTCCGCCCGAAACAAGTGCCGCTTTCTGCGAATCGCCGTAGCGTATTTCGTTGATAAGGCAGGTTTCAGGAAGAACAGCTGTCGGGATAGCGTCTTTCTCACCGAAGAAAAGTCTGTTAAGAATCGAGGATTTTCCTGCGCTGAACTCTCCGACGATCGTTACAAAATACTCGGGTTCCGCGAAAAGTTTCTCTCTGTCGACTTTGAGTGTCGAACCGAATTCTGCAAGTTTTCCTTCAAGGTTTCTTACGGGTGCTTCAAATTTCTTCATAAAATCGTTTCTCATTTTTCTCTCCTTTTGTTAAATGTTTAAAAACGGGTTTTCTTTTTTTACGTTTTCTTTGTCTTCTACGACAACATCGTCAAGATCAAGGAACGGATTCCTTTTCTCTTCATCTTTTGCCGTAACAGCTTTCATGTCGACGACATTCTGATCTCTGCTGTACTCGCCGCGTCTGAATGCATCAAGCTCCTTGTGGATCTTTTTGACCAGCAATCCTCCGACAAGAAGTTCATCGATGTAGAAAGGGATCGGCAGGTTCGGGATAAACATGTAGATCACCATCGCCAGGATCATGACCTTCGTTCCCTTCGGAACATCAGGTGATTTGAAATAAGAGATCAGATCGTCGATCCTGCTTGCGATGTCCAGTTTGTCACCGAATATCGGGATACTGGCGAATTTGCTCTCTTTTTTCTGCGACATAGAGTTTTTCAAAAAGTCCTCGATTTTGCCGCCGTTCAGGATTTCCGCTGCTTTGTCAGCTACATTTTTTTCAGGTTTGAATACCATTTTCACCTCCAACTAAATGTTCTCGATTTTGTTCCTGTATTCTTCTATTTTAGCGATTTTTGCGTTGTATTCCGCCCTCATCGCCTCTTCTTCCGCCTCGTTTGCGGACTTTCTTTTTTTGATCGTCTCGAGATCTGCCGCAGATTCTTCCGTTTTTCTCCGGATCTGCTCGATCGCAGCATCGAATTCACCGTCAAAAAGCTCTTTTCTGACATCGAAAAAGTCTTCCGACAACTGGTTGTTGAGCTCCTCTTTGATTTTTTCAACAGTTCCGCTCACATTCTGTCTGGTCGCTTCGATATTGTTGAGAGCATATACTTCAAGCCCGTTTATGTAGTCGGTCATATCTGAAATATATTTTTCGATCACTTCATTCTGGGTCGGACCGCTGAACCATTTGTCTATTGCCTCCTGAGCAAGATTTCCGAGAGATGTGGAGAGCGGCTGTGTGTTTACCTGAATGTCTCTGACACACTCCAGAATCTTTTCAGAAACACTCTTCTTAAGTTCGTTCACTGTTTCGGCAATTTTATATTCAGGGAAAATTATTGACTGATCAGCATATATGCTCCCTTTGAGAACATCTGCCATATCGTTGCGCCATGCAGCAAGTGCAGTTTCGAAGTCGTCTTTCAAAAATTTAGTTATTTTCGGCAGATTTTTATCTGTAGCTTCTGAAACTGCGGCTTTGACATCCCGCCACGAACTTCTGACTAATCCTCCGAGAACTTTGAGCCTCTCGAAAATCGCCTCGGCTTTCTGCCTTGCAGCCCTGGCATCTCCCAAGAACCAGCCTTTCTCATTTTCAAGCTCTGCAACCATGTTTCTTTCGTTATTGCATATATCACGGACCTGCTGCCTGATTTTAGCCGTTGCGGAATCTCCGAATTTCTTTGTGATTTCGCGTTCCATATCTTTGGCCAGCCAGTAGATGACACCTTCGCAAAGTTTGTTTGTGAACTCTTCGCGGAGTCTGGTGTCACTGCGTCTTTGCATTATGTCGGTGCGTTTGTTGTCAAGTCTTGAAATTTCTTCGACCTTTACCTTGATTTCAGCATCGATTTCGGAAATTTTCTTCTGGATACTTGCAAGTTTTTCCTTGAATTCCTTGTCAAGATCGGCAAAGAGTCCCTCCCTGCACGCTTCCTTGATGTATTCTATGAAATTCGTGTTGCCGTCGATAACGACTTCCTTCTTGTTTTCAATGAGGTATGTTTCGATCTTCTCCTTGAGTTCGGCGATCCCGGAATATTTGAGGATGAATTCAGGGCTCAGATCGTCAAGGAATTCTCCCAGTTCGTCTTTTCTAAGCTCGCGTGCTTCGTCGAATTCAACTTTTGCAGCTTTGTCCTGAGCTATTCTTGCAGCTTCTCCGCTCACGAAAACACGCGGACACTTGCTGAGATCGGTTGACATTTTTCCCCCTTTTTCCTTCGCAGCGAGGTTCTGATCGAAATAACTGTCAAAAACCTGGTTGATTTTACCGTCGAAGCTATCTTTTTTGAGCGTATCCTTTTTAGTGACTGCAAAGATCAGGTTGTTCGCGTTCTTTCCTGACTGGATTATTATATCCTGGAGCATCGCTCTGTCGCTTTCCGTCAATGCTTTTCCGGAGTAAAGAGCATAAATTATAGCGTCTGCTTTTTTGATGTATTCCTCGGCAATTTTCGAGCGCATTACGACGGGATCGTTTGTTCCGGGAGTGTCGACTATCTGCGCTCCGTCAAGCGAAATTTCGGGATCATGGATCGTGATCGTGTTGACAAGCGGCATAAGCTCGCCCTCTCTTGCCGTGTAGTCTTTCAGATTTTCTTCACTTATAGTCTCGGTTTTGCCGAGCTTTTCGGAATGTTTTCCGCCTTTTTCGATATAGATTTCCATATCTTCTTTGTTTATGCCGTCATCTACGCTGCTCGCAGCCGATTTTTTCCACTCTTCCCATTCTGCTGCAGAATAGAACTGCGCCGTAACCTCTTTCGTATCGGCTTTTTCCATTATCGTAAGCTTTGCCGTGCACGGCGTGGGATCGCATGAAAGGACATCTTTTTTGAAAAGAAGGGCATTCAGCAGAGTAGATTTTCCTGATTTTATCGCACCCGAAATCGCGATATAGAATCTGTCTGTTTCAAGAGCCTGCTTCTTTTCGTAAAGCGAGTTGATCAGCGTTTCCAGTTTGTCGCACGCGCTTTTCGGCAGAACTCCGCCGTCTTTTTCTGCGTTGAGGATCGCTTCAAGACCTTCGGCAAGTTTGCCTTCTTTTTCGATAAGCTGCTGTTTCTGCTGGTTGAATTCTTCAAGTGTCTTCATATTACTTTCCCTCCTTGTAAAAATCTTTTGCTTCTTCGTATTCTTTCACAAAAAGTCCGGCAACACGCAGAGCTTCCGCGCCGTCTTTTGCTCTGATTGCTGAATTGAACTGTTCGACAGTGACCGAAATTCCGCCGTTGAGATAGTTTCTGACACCGAAAGAAGGAAGATCGGCTTTCAGTTTGTCGATGATCATCCCTACCTGATTGTATAACGAAACCGGCGCAGACGAGTTCACGATCTCATTGTAGTAATTTTCGTCAGCCTTTTTGAGCACTTCACCTATTTTACTTTTCAGTTTTTCGACATCTGCCTTTACTGCCTCGACATCGCTTTCCTTGGTTTTGATCTGCGCTTTCAGTTCATCGATCTCGCGGGATCTGGCATCAAGTTCGATGAAGTTGTCGCTTACCTGCGGCTTGGAATTCTGCGTCAGATACTTTTTAGCGACGAATACTCCGCCCGCCAGACCGACTATCAGAAAGAAAAATGCGAGCCCGAAACCGCTTGAACATTCGGGACATTCAGGACTTGCAGAGGGCGCTTCCTGCGCAATGACCGGCAAAGTTGAAAACAAAACTGTAAAAGCTGCTGACAAGTTGATTTTTCTCATAAGTTCCTCCTAATTTTTATAATTTTCCGGCATAAAGTCCCAATTCAGATCTGCACCTTTTTTGATTTCCGACACCCTGGCAACACTAGCAACGAAATAAAGAAAGAAATCGTTGAAATCCCTGTGTCCGCCGCGATTTATTTCATCCACGAAGTCTGTAGTCGACTCGAAATTAGCGTCGTTCCATGAATCATCTTCGTCTATGATCGACCTGAGTTCACTTCCTTCCGTCGTCTCGGCTTTGAGTCTGAAAGTTATCGGGTAAAGCAAGGCTTTGCCTGAGCCCTTTTTGAGATATGTATTTATCTCTTTCTTACCGTTCAGAGCAGTGTAAAAACTTTTGAACAGTATTTTTTCACTGTTTGTCAGTTTTTCATCACTGAGAAGCTCGTTTACGTAAATCGCAAGTGTTTCATCAGCCCATGCATCATAGCCGGAAGTCGTTTCAAACGACTCGTCTTTGACAAACAAAGATTTTCTGCTGAAAGGAACTCCGGAGGTTTCCATACAATCTGCAAGTTCAGCTTTTCTGTCCAGATAATGATTCCAAATATCGTTATGGGCTGCAACAAACCGTCTGAAGCAATCTTCGATAATAAGAGTGAAGAAAAATTTAACACTGCTGGAGATCTGCTGGAGATCTTTGTACATATATTCGCTTACCTCTGCAATGTTTTTGTCGTAACCGCACCACAAACAATCCAGATTAGGATTGATGTACTCTCTGTTCAGGAACTCCATTCTTGTTTCTTTAAGAAGAATGACCGTCTGGACGAAATCCAGATCAACAAAGTCGTACTTGTCGAAATCGACGAACCTGTCAAAAATGATGTCTATTTTTTTCAGAATATCATCATACAGATCAGAGCGCCACTTTGTGACAATATCATTTTCTCTGAGATTGCCTGAATATCTGTTGTTTTTGATCTGCGTCTCAAGATTTGTGCATTTTTTGAGCCACCAGCTGTTCAAGTCCCCCTGCAAAGATTTTATTGAATTGGAGAAGACCGAAAATTTAGGAATAAACTCATCAAAGAATTTTTTCCTGATTTCCGTTCTTTCGCTGACCGCCCTTGCCCTCTCGTCATACAAAACCTTCTCGAATTCGTTGGGGATCATCTTTATGACGGCGATCCCGTTTTTCTCCTTGATCTCTTTGGAACTTCTGTTGAGATAACGGACAAAAGCTGCCTGAGCCTCTGACGATTCTTTGTATTTGCTTTCAAGTTTTGTTTTTCTTCTGGCGAAATCGCTCTCATCCTCGCCGTTTTTCTGAACGATCTGCGGTTTATCCTCTTTTTTAACGCTGAAGATAAAAGGTTCATAGCCCGGAATATTTCTTTTGAAATTCTCCATAAATTTCTTTTTGTCCCCTTCGGTAAAGGCGCTTTTGCAGTTGAGAACAAAGATCATGTTTTTGCCGAGACCCACAAGATCTTTGATGTAATCGCACTCGTCTTTCGGCATAGAAGTCGAGATTTCACTTACCCAGATGATCGTTGCGACTTCGTTTTTCGTCAGATAATTCTTGATTTTCGCTTCGACTCCGCGGTCAAGATCGGCAGTTCCGGGGACATCGACAAGAACGAATCTGCTCAAAATCGGCTTGTCGTCGCAGTAAATTCTTATGAAATCGAATTCGGAAGTGGATGTCGTCATCTTTCTCTGAACTTCGATCCTCCCTTCTTCGTCAAGCGGCATCTTTGAATAAATCCTGTCGTTCTTGATGAACTCGATCCTCGGATCATCCAGATCGCAGTGGAATTCTATGATGGTTTTTGTTGCCGGCGTGATCCCCGTCGCAGAAAGATCTTCTCCCAAAATCATATTAACAAGAGTTGATTTTCCGGCTTTCATCTTTCCCGCGAATGCGATTTTAACTTTTTCTCCGTCGAGATGCTGCTTCGCATCCTTGAGGATCGACGAGATCCTGTCCCAAAAGTTATTGCCGTCGCCGGTCATGCACCTGCTTACAGCTTCCTGCAGGTCAACAACAATATTTTTTACATTTTTCTGATTTTCCATCTTCATTCCTCACCAAAAATCTTATTCATTCCAATACAAGCGTTGAAAATTTTCAGAGTTGACATTTTTTCTGAAAAATTTTTTCAAATTCCCGATATTCCTCAAAGTTTTTCTTCCGCTCATATTCATCTCCACCAAAAATCAGCGTCTGCTGTACCTGACAAGTCCTCTTTCATTAATTTCGGAACGATACGGCAGTTTCAGAGGGCTCTTCGAATTTCCGATACGTTTCATCTGTTCGCCTGTATTCAAATTGACAGGTATACCGTCGACTCTCACGGAGTACGGGACCTGATTCGGCAGATTATCCATGATATTGTTGATGAAAAACGCGAGATACCTTACCGAATTATTGTAAAGTTCCTGATATTTTTCCTGCTCGGCATTGAGTTTAGTATCTATCTCCAGAGTATTACGGTCCTCATCGGTAACTTTATTCCACCAGCCGTTCTTAATGAGAAGAACATCCCTTTCGATGACCTCGTTGCTGAATATTTCGGGCCTTGGAATAATTATATTGAAAACACCGCCTGCACCCTTCTCGACACACAGCTGTGTCATATTGAATCCGCCCGTAATACGACCGTGATAAAGGACTTTCATTATTTTGTGGGAGAAGAGCCAGTATTTGTCCATGATCCCCTTTTTGTAATAATCACCTTCGTAAGCTACAATTTTTAATTTCGATCTCAGATAGTTGCTCAAAGTAGCGCAGTTGATCACATCGAACTGATAGATCTGAGTGCCGGAACACCTCTCGTATCCCTGAGCACCAGGATAATCTGAACCGCCGCCTATAAAGGATTTCCACATCGAATAAAGAGCAAAACAGCCGAAAAAACCGAGCAGCAGAGCTATAATGACCATTGCCTCCGTTGTCATCATCATCCTGACCTCCTCTGAAAAGTTAAAAAACTCGACTTCCAACTATTTAAAGCGGTGAAAAATCAGTTTTTCCGAAATTTTTTTATATTTTGCCGTTTTTTTCTGCGTCACTTATTTATGCGGCTCTTCAGGATCTCGACGATATTCAGCCGGTCCCTCATAAAATCGATTATGGCGGCAAGACCGATGATAAAAGCCGGGAAATCGTGTCCCATGATCGCAAAGACCAGCGCCGCCATGCACATCATGCCGAAAGGCAGCAGATTCTCGGCCCATGCAGCAGGGGCACCGCTTTCATTGCGAAGCATCTTCGGAATAAAGAGACTGAAACTGTCGAGATACGCAGTTAAGAGAATAGCAGCCGAAAACAAAAGAGCTGAAAAAAAACCGGACACGAAAATCATGGTTACTCCAGTAACGATCGCGCTCACCCATCTGTAACTTCTCATTTTAGTGATCTGATCATTGTTCGTTTCGATCATCGCTTCCTCCTACAAAATATTTACGCTATCTTATCCAATTTTCCGTCGGAACCGCATGCCTGAAGAACAAGTTTCCTGTATTCCGCATCGTATGCAGGATCGAAAATAAGAAGGAATCCGCTGCTGTGGCAGAATACGGGTTTTTCAGGTACAGAATTTGTGAAATCGACATTTTTTTCAGAGTATGTTCTGAACAAGGTCCTTGAATCGCTTCCGTCTGTGTTCCAGCCGTAGATGACCCCTGCTTCGACAGATCCGGAATAAAGACTGCTCGCGGCATTGAATCCTGCGATGGAAAAACCTGCTTTGAAAGGAGATGATTTGATAACAAGGACTTTGAGACCGTTTTCAAAAGTTTCAAGAGAAGAATTCTCCTTTATCCATGTTTCAGCCTTTTTTATCTCGGCAAGTTCCGAAAGACGCTCTCTGAAAGCATCGGCAAGCATATTTGCTACCATCAGAGGCTCCTTTTCGAAAAGGGCAACCATAAGAAATTCCGATGCGACCCAGGATGATGACTTACCGAATTTTTTCTCGGCAGCCGGAATGCCGAAGTTGTCCTGCACCCTGACGCGTTCGATGACCGGACCGAATTTCGTGTCGGTAAGCGTCCACGGAGCGAACCTTTTTGCAACGAGCGTCAAAGCGCAGTCAGCTTTTTTGGTACTTTCAAACTGATGATGGTCAAAATAATGTTCACCGTCGTGTTTCATTCCGCAGTCAAGCACGAAATCGTTGTCAGAAGCTTCGCCGATCCTTTTCGCGTCTCTGATTATTTCTGTAAATTCTATGTCGGGATTCGATGCGATAAGAAGTCCGCACGCCCACATATCGTCTGCATGGGCTTTAAGTCCGTGAACAAAGATCCTGCTTTTCTGCGTCATAATTTTCCTCCTGATTAATCATCATTGCCGTTTAAGAAAGTGTCGATGGTCTGGTTTCCGTTCATTTTAAACTCCAAAAAATCAGTTGATAAAAAACATTCACACATACTTAAAGCGGTGAATTTCCGGTTTTTCCGAAAATTTTTTAAAAAAAATTGTCTGTACTGCATTTTTATTCGATATCCTTAATGATTTTAGCAAGTCTAGTCGGTGAAAGGACCTCTGTCAGGAAGGCATCGTTTTTGGTTGGTGTCAATATTCCTGTAACTTCTTTCGGCAGTTTTCTGAAATCAAGCCAGTCCGGCTCATCGAATTTGAATATTGCCGGGACTCCGAAGAACTTACTCATGTAAATAATATCGTAATCATCCGGGAAATCTAAATAACGCTTAACATACTGCGGACAGTCATCATAAAGCATCATGACTTTTATTTCCCCGTGGCGGCACTCGATCGTCATTGTTTCGATATGCTCACTCAGCCATTTTCTGCTTTTTTCGTAGTCGAATTCATGCATCCAGTTGTAGAACTTTCCCCATAGTTTCTTAAACCAGAATTCATGTGAACGGCTGGGTAGTTCTTCTGCGAAATCGGTTTTATCCAGACTTTCGACAATCAGATCCATAACCTGATCAGTAGTTTTGACCTTGTAGTTGAATTTACCGCTATTAAACAATCCCGGATTACAACGCAGTAAGGTTCCGTCTATTTTACGAAAATCAAGCGGACCGGTAATGCTGCCGCGGGCACGTATACCGCATGAGTCACGCCAGATACTGACATCGTTTAATTCATAAGGAAACAGCTCGTCTAAAGCTACCGGTTGCAGCACACGGCCATCATATTCAGATTCTTTTCCGAGAGCCAATCTCATGAAAAGAGGAATTTTCTTGTCGAAAACATAGAATTTCAGCCCTGCGCGTTCAACGATCCTGACATTCTCTCTGACCCACTCCACCGCTTTAGGCAAAAGCACCTTGCCGAGATCCTTTTTAAGAAAAAACGCAAAGAACCAAGTCGCCCAGTCCATGCAGAAAGTACCTATTTCCGAAAAATACGAAGCCACTCTGCATTCCATCTTATAAAGCCTCTCTCTCATCCTTACTCCATCGAAAGTTAACAACCAAACACTTCTATAAAGCGGTGAATTTTTGGTTTTTCCCGGAAATTTTAGAAAAAAAATAAAAAAGAATTGAGAAACAGATTTTTGTCGGAGCGCGGGCGACCCGCCCGCATAAGACCTCACCCTTTTGTTCCCTCTCCAGCGTGGCGAGGGTAACCCCCGGAACAAACTGTAGAGACGTCCCATGGTACGTCTCACGTCAT
>JAGCUA010000021.1 GCA_017963125.1 bacterium | reverse complement strand
TCATGGATAAAATCGCTGCTCACCTGATTGAAAAAGAAACAATCACAGGCCGCGAATTCATGGAAATTTACTGCGCGGAAAAAGGCATTCCCGTTCCCGAGCCCAAGAATCCTTTAGGCAAGTCCAAGGATGAAAAGAAGGAAGAGAAGAAGGAAGAAGAGCCCGTAAAAGAAGCAGAAAAGCCTGAAGATCTTCCTTTCGAAGGCGAAAAAGATGCCGAGACAAACATTTTAGAATCATATAAAGAGCCTTTAGAAAAGCCCGAAGAAAAGGATGAAAAGTCCGAATTCGAGCAGGCTAAGGAAGAATTAAAAGAGCAGCTCTCACCCGAAGAAAAAGCCGAAATCGAAGAGATGGAAAAGGCTAAAGAAGAGATAAGCAACGAAGTTTTCAAGCGCATCCAGAACAGAGCATTCAAATTCGAAGATGACGAAGAAGAAAAATAGCCGGGAGTCTTAATGAACAGCGAGCAGATCAAAAAAGAACTCGACAAACTTCCTAAGAGCCCGGGCGTTTATCTGATGCACGACTCAAAAGGCGGAGTTATATATGTAGGTAAGGCCGTAAACCTGAGAAATCGGGTGCGGTCTTATTTTCGCATTTCGACAAAGAAAACCCTGAAAATCCAGAAGATGGTCAGCCTCATCGACCATTTCGATTACATCTTAACCGACACAGAACTCGAGGCACTCGTTCTTGAGAACAACCTCATAAAAGAATATTCACCCAAATACAACACGCTCCTAAAAGACGATAAAACCTACCCTTACATAAAAGTGACGCTCGGAGAAATGTATCCGCGACTTGTTTTTTCGCGCACGATGAAAAAAGACAAGTCCAAATACTTCGGCCCTTACGCATCCGCGGGCAGCGTTCACGACATGATTGAATTCTTATGCAAGATTTATCATATCCGAACCTGCAACAAAGCCCTCGACGGCACAAAAGCCTCAGACAGACCGTGTCTTAACTATCACATGAAGCAGTGCGACGCGCCCTGCATGGGCGGACTTTCTCCCGAAGAATACGGCGAGAATATTAAGAAAGCACTGGTTTTTTTAGGAGGAAATTTCGACCCGCTCCTAAAAGAAATAGAAGCCAAAATGAACGACCATGCAGAGAAGCTTGAGTTCGAAGAGGCGGCCAAATACAGAGAACTTTTAAAGAGCGCCTTGGACATTGCACAGAAGCAGAAAATCACCGAATTTGACGGCGAAAACAAAGACTACATCGGCATCGCAAGGAGCGAGAGCGATGTTCTTATACAGGTATTTTTCGTAAGAGAAGGCAAGCTTATCGGCCGCGAACATTTCTATATGAAAGGCGCGCTTGAAGAGACCGACGAAGAAACAATTTCGAGTTTTATAAAGCTTTACTACGCCGGCACTCCTTTCCTTCCGAAGGAAATCTTCGTACCGATTCAGCTTGAAGAAACCGAGCTCCTTGAGAAATGGCTCGGCGATAAGAGAGGCGGCAAAGTATCGATCAAAGCGCCCGTAAAAGGCCAGAAAGAAAAGATGCTTGAACTCGCTCATCAGAACGCGGAAATGCTTATTAGACGTGACGAAGAAAAGCACAAGAGCGAAGAAGCCAGAACTCGCGGAGCAGTCGAAGAACTCGCAAGGCTTATCGGCATAGAAAAAGCAGAACGTATCGAATCCTACGATATTTCCAACACGCAGGGCTTTAACAGCGTAGGCTCAATGGTTGTGTACGAAAACGGCAAACCCAAGAAGTCCGACTACAGAAAATTCAGACTTAAAACCGTCGAAGGTCCCGACGATTACGCTTCGATGTATGAAGTTTTATACAGAAGATTTTCGCACGGCATCAACGAAAGAGCGGAAGACAACGAAACAAGCTTTTCGATTTTCCCGGATTTAATCCTAATGGACGGCGGACTCGGGCAGATTCACATCGCGGAACAGGTGCTCGAAGAACTCGGCGTGGACATTCCGGTCTGCGGAATGGTAAAGGACGACCGACACCGCACCAGAGGCTTATTATTCAATGAAAAAGAAATTCCCATGGAAGTTCACTCTGAGTGCTTTAAATTCGTCACCAGAGTGCAGGATGAGGTCCACAGATTCGCGATAGAGTATCACAGGTCACTTCGTACCAAAGCGCAGGTTCATTCGATTTTAGACGATATTCCGGGCATCGGACCGAAGCGAAGAAAAGCGCTGATGAAGCATTTTCCGACCATCGACGACTTAAAGAGCGCGGCGCCCGAACAGATAGCCGAGGTCGACGGAATACCGATGAATGTGGCGAACGAAATTTACGCATTTTTCCACAAGGAATAATCCGAAACAAGTGCAATATAATCGGATATAGTATATAATTAATTAGTCACACGACTTAATAAATTTAATTAAGGAAAGAGGGTTATTATGGCAAGTGTAAGTTTGACAAGGATAATCGAAAAAATGAAACTCGAGGCTTTAACGCCCGAGATTGACATCTCAGGAATTAAGATCAAACAGCCTGATATCAACCGTCCCGCGCTTCAGCTGGCAGGCTTCTTTGATCACTATGAAGCTACGAGACTTCAGGTAATCGGTTTCGTGGAATATAAATACATGATGGAACTTTCGGATGAGAGAAAGGAAGAGATTTACAGCAAGCTCTTAAGCTTCCCGATTCCCTGTATCGTTTTTTGTCGTGACTTAGTTCCCGACGATCTCTTCATGAAGAAAGCTATCGAAAACGGCGTGCCTCTTTTCATGACGAAGAAGACAACATCCGCATTCATGGCTGAGCTCATCAGATGGTTAAATGTAAAACTCGCTCCCTGCATTTCCGTACACGGCGTATTGGTCGATGTTTACGGTGAAGGCGTACTGATTGTCGGCGAGTCCGGTATCGGTAAATCCGAGGCAGCTTTAGAGCTTATCAAGAGAGGCCATCGTCTCGTAACCGATGACGTTGTAGAAATAAGAAAAGTCAGCGAAGACACACTTATCGGAACCGCACCCGAGACCACCAAGCACTTCATCGAACTTCGTGGTATCGGTATCGTGGATGTTAAGACCCTGTTCGGTGTATCGAGCGTAAAAGAGACTCAGAGCATCGACCTTGTCATCAAGCTCGCTGAGTGGAACAAAGATACTGAATACGACCGTCTCGGCCTCGAAGAGGAATACACAGAGTACCTTGGCAACAAGGTTGTCTGCCACAACATCCCCATCAGACCCGGCCGTAACCTCGCCATCATCTGCGAGACGGCGGCAGTTAACCACCGTCAGAAGAAGATGGGTTACAATGCGGCAGTCGTTCTTTACAACAGAGTACAGAGCAACCTCGCCAAGAAGAGAGACGAGGACGACGAAGAGAACTTCTAAAAGAAATATATAAACGAAAGAGAGTAGGATATGAAATACATTTTCGGTGTAGATCTTGGCGGAACCACAGTCAAGATGGGACTTTTTAACGAGAGCGGAGAAGTGCTTGAAAAATGGGAAATAAAGACCGTAAAAGATAACAACGGCGCACAGATTTTACCCGACATCGCAGCAAGTATCAATGCTAAGGTAGCAGAGAAAAACCTCATAAAAGAAGACGTAATCGGCGTAGGTATCGGCGCTCCCGGACCTATCGATGACGACGGAAATATTTACGGTGCACCCAACCTTGGCTGGGGTACATTTAATGTAAGCAAAACACTTTCCGATCTTACAGGTTTTAAAGTAAAGACCGGAAACGATGCCAACGTTGCAGCCCTCGGCGAAATGTGGATGGGCGGCGGAAAAGGCTATAATTCAATCGTTATGGTTACACTCGGAACCGGTGTCGGCGGCGGTGTAATTATCGACGGTAAAATCGTTGCAGGTGCAAAGGGCGCAGGCGGAGAAATCGGCCATATCTTCATGGACGAGAACGAAACCGAAACCTGCGGATGCGGCAAGAAAGGCTGCCTCGAGCAGTACGGCTCCGCAACAGGTGTAGTTAGACTTGCCAAGAGAAGACTCGAAAAAGACAATAAGCCCAGCATCCTTCGTAACAAAGATATCAACTGCAAAGTAGTCTGGGACGCAGTAAAAGAAGGCGATGAAGTAGCTATCGAAATCGCCAACGAATTCGGCAAAATCCTCGGCAGAGGCCTTGGCATCATCGCATGCGTTGTTAACCCTGAAGCCTTCGTTATCGGCGGCGGCGTCAGCAAAGCAGGCACCATCATCCTCGACTACATCGTAGACAACTTCAAAGAAACCACATTCCGCGGCTGCAAAGATACAGACTTCCGTCTCGCAACCCTCGGCAATGACGCAGGTATCTACGGCGCAGCCAAACTCGTAATGTAGCAATTGGGGACGGTTCTATTTTGGCTTTTTTGATCAATTGGGGACGGTTCTATTTTGCACTTTTTTACCATGTGGGGACACATCTCATAAAAAAACGAACCAGTGGGGACAGACCTCATAAAAGAAATCGGAGCAACATATAAAAAATGCTTAATAACATTTCGGAGATTATTCCGATAGACAGAATAAAATATAATGAACCTTTGGCTAGCCATACTTCATTCAACATCGGCGGTCCGGCAGATATTTTTGTAACCATCGAAAATGAGGATGAACTTGCTAAGGTCATAGATTTCGCCAAAGCAGAAAACATCAACTACTTCCTCCTCGGCAACGGCAGTAACGTCCTTGCGTCAGACGCAGGCTTCAGAGGAATCATCATAAAGCTCGGCGGCGACTTCCTCAATGCAACTGTTGACGGCGAACTCATAAAAGCAGGCGCAGGCATCACTCTTACGAAGCTTGCGAACGTCGCAATGAATGCATCCCTCACGGGTCTCGAATTTGCTTCGGGAATTCCCGGAACACTCGGCGGAGCTCTTTTTATGAACGCAGGTGCTTACGGCGGAGAAATGTGCCAGGTTGTAACCACAGTTAAAGTTTTCGACAAAGCCGACGGCCAAATCAAAACTTTTACCAACGAAGAAATGGACTTCGGTTACAGACACAGTGCGTTTAAGGAAAACGGCTGTATCGCTTTATCCTGCAAAATGAAATTAAGCCCTTCGGATGCGACCACAATCCGCGAGACGATGCTTGATCTTAATAAAAGAAGAAAAGAAAAACAGCCGCTCGAATATCCTTCCGCAGGCTCAACTTTTAAGAGACCCGAAGGTTATTTTGCAGGCAAATTAATCGAAGACGCAGGCCTTGGCGGATACACTGTAGGCGGTGCGCAGGTTAGCGAAAAACACAAAGGATTTGTAATCAACAAGGGCGGCGCCACAGCAAAAGACGTCAAAGACCTTATCAATCACGTTATAAAAACAGTAGAAGAAAATGACGGAGTTACGCTTGAGCCCGAGGTGCTCTTCTTAGGCGAATTCTGAAACGGAGCCAGTCACCCAAAGGTGTAATGGCACCAAACAACAAGGGGAAAAACAATGAGATTTGTAGTAGTAACCGGAATGAGCGGCGCAGGCAAACTTACCGCGCAGAAGATGCTTGAAGACATGGGATATTATTGTGTGGATAATCTTCCCGTGCCTTTTATAGTTAAGTTCGCAGAACTGATTTACGAGTCTGAACGCGACAAGGTAGTACTCGGCATCGACGTGCGTGCGGACCAGTCATTCGACGAAATCATGCAGGCCCTAAAAGACATGAAAGACAAGGGCTATTCGTATGAAATGCTCTTCCTTGACGCCTCCAAACAGACACTTCTTAAAAGATACAAAGAGAGCCGCCGTAACCATCCTCTCGCCATGGACGGCAGAGTTGAGGACGGTATCGAACGCGAGCGAAAGATTCTTGCGAAGACCAAAAAATCCGCAGACTACGTAATCGATACATCACATCTTTTAACCAGAGAGCTTCGCGAAGAACTCGAAAACATCTTCGTCAAAAACGAAAACTACAAGTCCCTCATGGTAAACATTTCCTCATTCGGATTTAAGCACGGAATACTTCAGGACGCCGACCTTGTATTCGACGTACGCTTCCTTCCGAACCCTTACTACGTAGAGGAATTAAAGCATAAAACAGGCAACGACAAGGAAGTTCAGGATTTCCTCATGCAGTACGACGAGGCCCACATCTTCCTTGACAAAGTCAAAGACCTCCTGGATTTCTTAATTCCCAATTATATAAAGGAAGGCAAAAATCAGCTCGTGATCGGCATCGGCTGCACGGGCGGAAAGCACAGGAGCGTGACGCTAGCCAACGAGATTTACAAAGCGCTCAACGATGACGACAAAGAGTACGGAGTTACCATCAATCACAGGGATATAGGAAATTAAGATGTCCGGAAATGTATCTTCTTTCTCAATGGAAGTAAAGGAAGAACTCCTAAAAAACACTCCCAGAGCGAGACACTGCGCCATCACTCAGACGGCCGTAATTATCGCGGGAGCAGGCCGAATTACCCCCGATTCGCTTATTGTCGAGACCGATAATATACGAATTAAAGAAAAATACTTTACTTTATTGAAGAAAACATTTAATATAAATGTCGACGCCTTTGAAGAAAAAGGCTTTTTTGCGCTACCTGTTAATCAGAAAGAGAAAGTCCTCGAGATTTTACAAGCCGTAAAAATTCTCGATGCAAACGGGAATCCCAACTATTATAAAGGAATCATTCCGGACGTCCTCATAAAATCAGGATGCTGCAAAAGAGAGTTTTTAAAGTGCGCATTCGCCTTTTACGGAACGATTAATTCGCCCGAAAAAGGTTCGCATCTTGAGTTTGTATGCTCGAACGAAGAGCATGCCAACCAGATAATAAGAACGCTTGATTACTTTAACATCAGGGCGAAAAAGACCACACGCCGTGAAGGAAAACAACATGTTGTTTACTTAAAAGACGGCGAACAGATAGCGGACTTTTTACGAGTAGTCGAAGCCAACGTGGCGACGATGAAATATGAAGACAAGCTTATCTACAGAGAGATAGCAAATCACATCAACAGAACGAACAATTGTGAAGTTGCTAACAGTCAGAAGAAAATTGATGCTGCTTATAAACAGATCGAAGATATCAACTATTTAAACGAATGTATTGGACTTTCCAATCTGCCGGAAACACTTCAGAGTGTGGCGCTGGCAAGGCTGGAAAATCCCGACGTGGGGCTGCAAGAACTTGGGAGGTTAATGAAGCCGCCTCTCGGCAAATCCGGTGTCAATCACCGCATGAGAAAGATTACCGAGTTGGCAGAAAAACAGCGTGCGAAAGATGCATAGTTTAAGGAGGAATTTATGGTTGAGAGAGAAATCGAAATCAAATTAGCCGGTGGTTTGGAAGCAAGACCCGTTGCCATGCT
>JAGCUA010000020.1 GCA_017963125.1 bacterium | reverse complement strand
TATATAATCATAGGGGCATCTGTTTTTTGCCCTGTTATGTGCCGACTCTTTCCTAACATCTATTTCATCTTGTGTCAAGTTTTCCAATTGTTGTTTTGTTGCAATCATACTGTCCCCAAAAAAAACATTTAAATCACTGGTGTAATCGGAATCGTCGTTTTCAGAAGGATTGTTATCATTATCGTTATTTTCGATTGGGTCGTTATCATTTACGTCTGAATTGTCTTTGTCGTCATTGTCATCGATTGCATCGTCTGAATCTTCTTTATCGTCTTTGTCTTCTTTTTCAATTGGTTGTTCGTCTTTATCATTATCGCCAATTACATCATCTTTATCATTGTTTTCAATATCTGTGTCATTCTTGTTTTCGTCACCGTGATAGTCCGGATCTTCGATGCAGACATTGTTTTCTTTATCGCAGAGCAAACCTTCGTCACAGCTTTTGTTCGGATAACATTCCTGCCCGAGTTTGCCGAAGTTCGAGACTGAATCGTCGCCGCTTTCATTGGCCGGTTTAGAGGAGCCGCCGCCGCAGGAAACGAAGAAGCAGAGTGCAAAAACAAGAAGTGCCGCAAAACATAAGTTTAGCTTTTTAAACCTGAAACCTGAAAAATGTCTGTAAGAGCCCTCTAAACTTTCACTTTGAGTGTAAGTTTCGTTTTTCGATTCATTCGAACCGGAAGAAAACGTGATGTAACGCCTGTTGCTGTTTTTTTGGCGGGCAAAATGATTACGGGCATCAAGAATGACACCTAAAATCTGCTTTTTATCCGTTTTGTTATTTGTATTGTCGAACAGAATCGAATGCAGACCGTTTTTTCTGATCTGATTTTTTATTTCGAGCACCCTGTAATTTACGGCTTTCATCATCTGGCGTACAGCCGAAAATTCCTGATTGCTGATTTTTGTTCTGTCCATATATGAATTAACCGATATTTTCAGATCACTGGTTTTAGTTTTTCTTACCCAGTTTGATCTGCAAATCACGTTGTTCCGGGTTTTTGGTCTCAATATCTTCTGCTTTTGACTGCTTGCCATTTTCTCACCTCATCAAAAAATAAAAACGATGTATGATAGGGAAAACGGGGAGAAAGGCAAGTTTTGGTGCTTCGACTCCAACGACCGCTCAGGAACCGAAGACAGGCTCAGTGAGCAGTTGCGGAGTGTTTACACTCTGATCCTTTCAATAGATACGCATCTGGCCGGGTTCAGCTCGAAACCGGCGATTATTCCTTCGATTTTTATATCGTTTTTCGCGGGAACGAAGTGCTGCGGAATGTTCGAGAGATAGCCTTGTATGCTCTCTTTTTCGTTGAAACCGAGGACCGAAAAGAATGAACCGCAGCGGCCAAGATCGGTGATGTAGCCCATTCTTTCGTTTATTATTTTCTCGTCCGAAGTCTGGACATGGGTGTGGGTGCCGAAGAAAAGCTCGATTTTATCGGCAAGATAGAGCCCGAAAGCCTCTTTTTCGGCAGTTGCTTCGGCGTGGAAGTCGAGAACGATGATGTCTGCACCGTCCAAACGCAGTTTTTCGATCTCGCTCAGCGCTTTTTTGAAAGGTGAGTCTATCGGCGGCATGAAAACTGTCCCCAAAAGGTTGAGAACGCCGACTTTTATCCCAGTTCTTTCGTGCGTTACGACGACGGAGCCTTTTCCCGGAAGATCGTCGGGATAGTTTGCCGGCCGCAGAACGTAAGGTATTCTGTCGATGAATGAATAGATCTCATTTCTATTCCAGATGTGGTTTCCCGAAGTGATGACGTCTACTCCGCAGGAATGCAGAAGAGTTGCGTGCTTTTCGAGAAGTCCCATTCCGCCGGAAGTGTTCTCACCGTTTGCAACGACAAAATCTATTGAATTTTCTTCAATAATTTTGGGAAGTTGTTCTTTTACGAAATTCCTTGCGTGTCTGCCTACGATGTCGCCTAAAGCGAGGATCCTGAAACTCATTTTACTGCGCGGTAGCTATAACTCTGGTTTCTCTGATAACGATGACTTTTATCTGGCCGGGATATGAAAGGTCGGTTTCGATCTTTTTCGCGATGTCGTTAGCCAGCGTGTAAGCGTCGTCGTCGTTGACTTTCGCGGTATCGACCATGACGCGGAGCTCTCTTCCTGCCTGGATCGCAAACGATTTGTCAACGCCGTTGAAGGAGTTCGCGATGTTTTCAAGATCGGTAAGTCTCTGAACGTAAGCCTCGGCCATCTCTCTTCTTGCTCCCGGTCTTGCACCGCTCAGAGCGTCAGCCGCCGAAACGATGAAGTCGAGAACGGTTTCGGGTTTGACTTCGCCGTGGTGAGCCGCGATCGCAGCAACGATCCTGTGCTGCTCGCCGTATTTTTCCGCAAGTTTCGCACCGATCGAAGCGTGGCTTCCTTCGATTTCGTGGTCAACTGCTTTACCGATATCGTGAAGAAGTCCTGCGCGTTTCGCGTTTTTGATGCTGTTTGCGCTGCAGCCGAGTTCAGCCGCGATTTCTCCTGCAAGGAAAGCCGCTTCAACGGAGTGCTTCCAGACGTTCTGGCCGTAGCTCGTCCTGTATCTCAGACGACCGACAAGAAGGACGAGTTCGGGATGGAGCTTGTGGATCCCGAGGTCAAAAACAGCCTGATCGCCGGCTTCCTTGATCGCTTTCCAGACCTCTTTCGTGCATGCATCGAAAACTTCTTCGATCCTGCCGGGGTGTATCCTGCCGTCGGCGATGAGTTTCTGAAGCGTGAGGGATGCGATCTGACGTCTGATCGGGTTGAAGTTGCTGATGACTACTGCTTCGGGTGTGTCGTCGATGATGAGGTCAACGCCTGTAACAGCTTCGATCGCGCGGATGTTTCTTCCTTCGCGGCCGATGATACGCCCTTTCATTTCGTCATTCGGAAGGCTGACGGTCGTGACTGTGTTTTCAACTACATATTCTCCTGCGTAGCGCTGGATCGCGGTCGAAAGGATCTCTTTGCTCTTCTTTTCTGCATCTTCGACCATCGCGTCTTCTATCGCTTTGATTTTTTTAGCTGCATCGTGTTTTGCTTCGTCCTCGATTTTCTGAATGAGGACTTCTTTAGCCTCTTCCTGAGTCATTCCGGCGATCCTTTCAAGCTCGGTATTGACTTCGGTGAGCTTTTCTTCAAGCTGAACGCGCTGATTGTCTAAGAAAATCTCGTCATCTTTCTGCTTTTTCTCAATAGTTTTAAGCTCTTTTTCCTTGACGATGTTGAGTTCGTCGCGCTGGGTGAGCTGTTCCTCTCTCTTGTTGAGTCTTCTTTCACGTTCCTTGAACTCCTTCAGAAGTTCGTTTTTTGAATTTTCAGTCTCTTTTTTGCCCTCAAGAATGATTTCCTGAGCCTTGATTTCAGCTTCTTTCACAACTTTTGCAGCATCGTCTTTCGCGTTGCTGAGCTCTTTCTGAGCCTTTTCCATTTTCTCTTTGAAAACAAGCGATCTTGACATCGCCCAAAGTGCGGCACCGAGCAAAATTCCAATAATAAGAAAAATTATTGAATTAAGCATTTTGTTCTCCCTTTTAACTGTTTATAATAATCCTCTCCGGAGTCGCAACTGCGTCAAGCCGTTCGTCAAAAGGCTCAGAAAAGCCTGAATCCACGATCTGAAAATCAAAAGCGACACCGAGAGTGTACGAATTTTTGTTTTTATATTTAAGCGTAGAATCGTAAAAACCGCCGCCGTAACCGATCCGCTCGCATTTTTCCGAAAAAGCGACCCCGGGAACGATGAAAAGGTCGATATTTTCAATTTCGATTTTGTTCAAAGTCGTTTTCGGTTCCGGAATGTTGAAACTTCCTTTTTCGAAATCGTCCATGTTTTTCGCTTCGTAAAACGAGAGTTTTTTCGTCCCGTTTTCGACTCTAGGAAAGACAAAACGCTTGCCTTCGCACTTGAAAAGCGGTAGGACATCGACCTCGTTTTTTATCGGAATATAGAGCGCGATAATTTTAGACTTCTTGAAAATATCCAATAAAATCAAACGCTTATTTATTTTATCGCTTAAAATAGTGATTTCTTCGGCACTCAGCTTTTTTCTGAGCGGAAGAATCTGTTTGCGTAAAGCAGATTTTTCCAATTATATAAAAGCCTTGCGGCTCCTCCGGGAAAAATATATATAAACATCCGGTCAACACCGGATGAACTTGGCGGCAAAGTATTAAAACAATATATAAAAGTCAACTTTCTTGACAGAAAAATGAGGATTACTAAAATCTTTCGTTATTTTTAGGAGGTCGGAATGTCTATAAGCAAAGTCGGTGATGATTTGAAACAGATGCTTTTTCTCGTCCATTTCAAAGACGGATATGTGAAACCCGTGATCGCTTCGACCCAGGCTCAGGTACGCGAGATCATTGCTGAAGAAAATGAAAGAAAAGTCGAAGATATAGAAGAGATCGTTCTGGAGCAGAATTACTATCCCCAGAATGAAGATTATTACGATATTTAGGAGGAATTATGAAGAGATTTTCATTGCTTATGCTGTGTGCTGCTCTTTTCTTCTTCACAGGATGCGGCGATGGCGGCAGCGATTACGACAAATACGGAGATACCGGTGATTCGGCTCCTGACAAAGATACTGCTGATACAGTTCCCGACAAAGATCAGGCCGATACTTCCGAAGATCCGTCGGATACAGGTGCAGAACAGCCGGACGGCGGTCAGGAGACTCATGACGAAGATCCAGCCGATGATTCTGATGCTGATAAGACTCCGCTGCCTGAAAATTTCTGGGCAACTTGTGAAGGGATCATTGCTTGCTCGAGAGGATGCACGGAAGGCGATTCCGAATGTGTCAGTGAATGTTACGGCAACGGTGATGCCGACGGCCAGCTGAACTACAGACGCTGGAGAGAGTGCTTTGACAGCGAATGTGCGGAAGACAAAACGCCGGAATGTTCAGCCGAAAAGTGCGCAGAGTGGGATGAAGTGTGCAATGTCGCAGAGGCTTTTGATTACAAGGTCTCTTTCCCGGCACCTTACGGTCATGCCGAATTTGCAGGTGATTTTTCCTATATTCTTAACAATGTTTTTCCTTCTTCGGAAAACGACGTGGTTATGGGCAGTTTCGTGAAAGGAAATCTCGCTTCGATGCAGCTTGCAGGCCAGGGAACTATGATTTCCTTTGTCAGAAAGGGGAAGGATGCTAAGATAGGCGAAGTTTTGGATGTATATCAGGTCCCTTACAACACCGGAACCAAACAACCCGGAAATCCGGTAGTTATTCTGCGGATAAAAATCGATTCGGCAACTGCCGGAGAGCACGTCTGCGGATTTACGGATGAAAGTGAGGCAAAGTTCATCGTCGGAGAGATAGACGAAAATTTCAAAATCTCATGCTATCACGCTTTCGGAACAGGCTCTTTCAAGATCGATAATGCCGAGATCAAAAACGGTTCAGACGGACACCTCAAATTCAGCGGCGGAACGGCAGAACTTTTCAGTCCGCAGAACATTCCGGAGCTTGGCGGCGATGCTCGTGAAACGCTCGGTGTCGAGGCTTGTTCTCTGATCCAATAGGGGGAAATATGAAAAAAGCGGTTTGTGTCTTTATCTGTTTTCTGTGCCTTGCACTGCTTTCATGCGGAACTGCAGACAAGAAGGCTTCGCGCAAAAAAAATGTCCAGCCCAAGACTGAGGAGACCGATAACGGAGATAAGGATGCCGATGACGGAATTACTGAAAACGGTATCCACAATCTGCCGAACGGCGACCGTTACATCGGCGGTTTCAAAGACCACAAAAAATACGGCGAAGGCGAATATATCTACGCGAACGGCGACCGTTACAAAGGTTTTTTCAAAAACGGACACTACAACGGTCAGGGCGAACTGAAGCTGAAAGACGGAACGATATATATCGGCGAGTTCAAGGACGGTCTGCGTCACGGACAGGGAACGCTTGTATTCCCGAGCGGCGCAAAATATGAAGGTTCCTTCGTCAACGATATGATGGAAGGCGAGGGAGTCTTCCGTTTTCCTGACGAAAGGGAATACCGCGGCAGTTTCAAGAAAAATTTCAGGCACGGTCACGGTGTCATGGTTTTCCCGAGCGGCGCCGAATACGAAGGCGATTTCAACGATGACAAGCGGAGCGGTCACGGCAGGATGACTTACCGCAACGGTTCTGTTTACGAAGGTGATTTCGTTGACGGAAAACGCGAAGGTCAGGGAACACTGACGAAGAAAAACGGAGACGTCTACACCGGAGATTTCGAAGCCGACAACCCTGACGGCACGGGAAAATATGTTTTTGCGAACGGGGATGTCTATGAAGGCGAAATCAAACAGGGCGCTCTTACGGGGAACGGCAAAAAAACAATTAAATCAGGTGTTTATGAAGGCGAGTTCCTTGACGGCGCATATCACGGTATGGGGAAATTCACCGGTAAAAACGGTCTGGTGAGATACGGCGTATGGCATCACGGCAACTTTGCGAACCAGCTTCCTCTTCCGGAAGATGAAGAAGGCGAAGCAGGTGCCTCTTCTGATGAAGACGAGTCTGAAAGCGAAGAAAAATCTGTTCCCGAAAAAGAAGGAAACGGTGACAAGGAGTAGTATGCTTGTCGTATTTCTCGGAAATCCGGGTCCTGAATACAAACTCACAAGACACAATTCAGGTTTTATCGTTGCTGAAAATATGGCGCTCACACAGGATCTGCGCTGGAGTCAGAAATTTTTCGGAATGTTCGCGAAACAAGATTTTTCGGGGCGTCAGCACTGTTTTCTGAAGCCTGAAACTTTCATGAATTTAAGCGGAAAAAGTGTTCAGGCTGCGAAGTCCTTTTTCAAACTGAGCGACCGTGAAATAGTTGTCGTGCACGATGATATCGAAACTGAATTCGGGGTCGTCGCTTTCAGGGAAGGCGGCGGTTTTGCCGGGCATAACGGCTTGAAATCAATAGCTAATTCTATCGGCAGTCCGAATTTTCTACGCATAAAGATCGGTGTCGGAAGACCGAAAAAAGGCGATGTTTCCTCTTTTGTTCTCGGTAAATTCACTCCGGAAGAAATACCGTTCCTGCCGGTCATGGCCGAGGCCGCCGAAGAGAAACTGAAAGAGCTGCTGCAATAGTCTGCATTAGGGGGCTGAAATGCTGAAATTGTCAAAAATATCCGAGCTTTTCCTGATTTTTCTTCTTTTTTCCTGCTCTTCCGGAAATCCGGCTGATTATTCCGGTGTGATTTCGGATGAGGAAGCAGATAACGATCGGCGGGATTCCGGTGTGATTCAGGATGATTCAGACGAAGTTCCGGATGAAGCGCCCGATGAAGCGCATGATGACGATTCGGAACCTGTTGAAAAAGTCGAATGTCTGGATCTTCGCGAACATGACAACGTGATCAAAACGAATTTTCCTTTTCTTGGACCCGGTTCCAAGCCGACTTTGTGCAGAAAGGGCTGCGACACGCCGGCAGAAAACGATCCTCAGTGTGTCCGAAACATCTGGGAATGGCGGAATTGGGAAAGATACCAGAAATTTTTGTCTGATAAAAACGGATTTTCCCGTGAATGTTATCCTTGGCCGTGTGAATTGGAAAATGCCGGTGCTAAAACAAAGGAAACGCTTGATACGCTTGTAAGCAGCTGTGACAGACTGCTCTCTATCGATTATTTGCAGGCTAATCCGAAAACCGGATGGTCGCACGGTATCTATGACGGGATCGCAGGAATGGATCTGCTGACTGAAACCCTCGAATACGATCCCGAAAAGGACAGATTCACTGCTTTGGGAGGAAATCAGATCTATGCTGCGTTCAATGAAAACCGTTATGTCATAGAGGTCTATGATCTTCCTCCGGGAGAGCATCCGTCGAACTGCTGCTTCAATATTTCGATCCTTAAAACGGATAACGGTTATTTTTACGAATTGATCACAGGCCGTAGAGGAGAACTTGAATATCCGCCGCTTTCTGGAAAAAACTGGGTCGTTCTGCCGCAGAAAAGCGATGATCTGCGATATGCGTCCCCGGCGGAGGATTGGAAGTGGCATTCCCTGGGCGGAATTAAAGACTATACTGGCGACGGTAATATCGTAGGGGATCACTTTGCATTCATTGACGGGAATAGAGTTTACTACTGCGATTTGACAAAGCATCCCTATTCCGTCAAGGAATGTCTGCAAATTAACCGGAAAACCGATTCCGGCAGATATGAATCGGCGAGTTCCGTCCGCATTGACGCCGTAAATGAACACCGTCTGGTATATGTCTGGCAGAAAGTTGTTTTGCGGGATCCGGAAGTTATCTACTCCCGCTTGATCGAGCCTGTTTTTGTTGAAGTAGATCTGACAGATCCTGAAGATCCGGAATATAAGGAATATGAGTTTTCCCCGAAAACGGAGTCAGCAAACGTTAGAGAAATTCAAATGCTGAAAGGGAACAGGCTTTCTTATGCGGAAAAAACCTCTTCGGAAGTTGCTGCCGGCTGTTTCTACCGCATGGATAAGGAAAAAAACTATTGCCCTGAAGATTATGTCTTTACGCGTGAACAATATCATTCTATGGGATACAACGTCTTTTGGGGAAAATGGCATCTCTGGAAAACAATAGACAGCTTCCATGTCTCATTCCCGATGATGCGCGACTGGGAATGCTACTGCAGGGAAACCGGCATCTGTCCGCTGGAAGAAGAATAAAAATATTGCTTTTTCGGCAACTATTTGTAGAATGCCCGCCGGTTATTTTTTGTGTCTTTATTTATTAGAGGTTTTAAATGTTTCAGGACATCAGAAAAAAAGGAAGTTCGCTGCTGATCACGCTCATGTTTGCAGCGATCATCGTTACGTTCGTTATTTCTTTCGGCCCCGGTGACAAAGCAGGCTGCAGTTCGACTCAGAACAGCGCTGCATCGGTAAACGGTGAAATCGTTACAATGTCGGAATTCCGTTTCGCTTACTCGAATCTGATGGATTACTACCAGAGGATCTTCCGTGATTTCAACAACGAAATGGCGAAACAGTATAAAATTTCGGACAAGGCTCTGAACGGTCTTATCGGTGAAATCCTTGTCGCTCAGGAAGCTGAAAAACTTGGTTTCAAGGTTTCTGACGAAGAAGTCAGCAACGAAATCGTTAAAAATCCTTACTTCCAGAAGAACGGCGCGTTCGACAAGGAATCTTATGACAACATGGTCAAATTCACGCTGAATACGACCGTCGCAGCTTACGAGCACCGCGTCAGAATGCAGCTTATGGCGAGAAAACTCAGAACCTATCTTGTCGACAACATTACCGTTTCCGACACCGAAGCAAAGGATGAATTCGTCGCCGGCAGCGAGAAAATCGATGCTTTCGTCTATGTTTTTGCTGATTCATATCTCAAAGCTGAAAAGAAGAACGAACTTCTTGCGGCAATCACCGACGATGAAGTCGCGGCTTACCTCAAAGACAACGAATCTAAGGCGAAGATGACTTTTGAAGACAACGTTTCCAAATATTCGAAAGGCGAAGGTCAGACCGTTTTCGAAGATGTCAAAAACAACGTTGCAAAAGATCTTATTCTTGCTCCGAAACTTGAAGAAAAAATCAAGGCTGATTCGGCTAAACTTCTTGAAATGCTTAAAGAAAAACCTGAACTTTCCGCAGAAGAGATTTCGGCTGCATTCGCTGACTGGGAAATCTCGGGAAGAGAAATTTCCGTTACGAAAAAATCGACTTTCGCAGCTGGAATCGGTTTCAGCCCGAAATTCATAG
This sequence comes from bacterium, assembly GCA_017963125.1. GTDB lineage: Bacteria > UBP6 > UBA1177 > UBA1177 > UBA1177 > UBA1177. Next base: position 12,609 of record JAGCUA010000020.1, on the reverse strand, counting down.
AAAAACTTTTCTCCGATCCGGAACCGAAACTTCTCGGTGAAGTCTTCAAAACCGAAGAAAACAGATACATCGTTGCGAAAATAACAAAGCACACTGAAGCTGACATGGCTGAATTCGAAGGATCGAAAGCTATTCTCAAATCAAATCTTGCATCAGCTAAAAAAGGTCAGATCTACGAAAATTACGTTGAAAAACTTAGAGAAAACGCAAGAATCGAGATCAACAGAGAATTCCTTAAACTTTTCGAAGGTTCCGAAAAGTAGCCGCCTTATTTAAATCAAAAAAATCGCTGCTTTTTATTTCTGAACAGAAACAACGACAAGAGTCTTTTCTTCGACTTTGAATTTTATTTCAAGTCCGGCAAACTGAAATCCGTAGATTCTTTCCGGATCGTTCTGATAGGCCGGACGCGGGTCTAAAGCTAAAATTTCTTTAAGAGATCCGACTTTTTCAGCAGGGATTAGTGCGGCAGATTCAGGCGGAATCACGACTTCCAAAGGCTCTTTTGCGGCCTGAGTGTCGAAAAGATCGGTCGCCGAAGGCAGCGCATCGACTGCCGGAAGATAAGGTTTTATGTCGTAGACTGGAGTTCCGTCCATGAGGTCGGCGCCGCTGATGTATATTTCGCAGTTTTCTATTTTTTCGATCTTTACTGCCGAGAGTCCGAGACTGTTCGGGCGGAAAGGGGAGCGCGTTGCGAAAACTCCGACTTTTCTGTTGCCGCCGAGACGAGGAGGGCGCACCGTCGGTGACCAGTTTTCCTGCACAGCCTCCGAAAATCCCCAGATGAGCCAGATGTGCGAAAAATTCTCAAGCCCGGAAAGTGCTTCGGCAAAGCGGAAATCTTTCTCGAAAACTATTTTTGCAGTAAGTGAAGGTGCAAGCCCGCTCTGACGCGGAATGCCGAACTTAGTCGGAAAGTCGCTTTTTATTTTTGCTATGATTTTCAGAGTTGCGGCATTATTCATTTCTTGCCGTGATTTTGGAGATCTCGCGCTCTTTTTTTATGACTTTTACTGAAAACATGATCGGAACAACGATTATTCCGCATATTATGAGGCCGCAGTCAAGACGTGTGAAAAGCCAGTATTGTTCGGTAATTAAAGCTAAACCTGCCCAAAAGAATATGTCAACTTCATTGACTTTGAAAATTGAAAATATTGCATAGAAAAACCATTTTACCCAGTCGGTGAAAGTGCGCTCCGGCGGAGTTGACCACTTCGGACACCTGTCCATCGAAGCACCGAATTCTTCAAGGGTTCCCTTGCGGTAATTCTCAATTATTTTGAGGTCAAGTAAAACTCTTTCGCTTACCCATTTCGCGTATCCTGCGATGTAGGTGATTGTCGCAGCCATAAGCGGCATAATCAAGTCGATGAATTTATTGGAAAAAAACGGCGCTTCATAGTTCATGCCGTAAGCCCGGAAACCGATCGCCCAGAACATGAGCGTCATCGTTACTGCATCAGAAATTTTGTCGAGATAAAAACCGAATTTCGTAGGGCAGTTGTGAAAGCGCGAAACGGTTCCGTCCATATTGTCGAAAACGAGTCCGAGGTTGAGCAGGATCGCGCCGATAACTCCTCCGGAATATGTTCTGTCAAAGAAAACGAAGGCGCATCCTGCAAGTTTAGTGAGAATGCTCAGGACTGTTATCCTGTTCGGCGTCACCCATTTTTTTTCGACTATCGGCAGAAGAAAAAGTATTGTCAGCGGACGTGCGAAAAGCATTGCCCAGAAATCGTCTGACTGATAATTTCTGAGCTTCATCCAGCGGTCTTTAAGTTTCATTTTGATTCTCCGGAATTTTTAAAAAATTGTAATGCGGAACATGGTCGATTTTTGTGAAGCGGTGAGTTTAGAAGGGCAGTTCGTCGTCTTCGTTGTCGAATTTCGGAGCGTTGCCGGCCTGAGGCTGAGCTTCACCCTCTTTCGGATTCTGCTGGTATGTGCGTTCCGGCTGACCGCTGAAAGAATTATCCTTCGGATCAAGGAAGTTCAACGAATTGGCAATGATTTCAACGACTGTTCTTTCGTTTCCGTCTTTATCCTGATAGTTGCGTGACTGAATCTTGCCGTCAACGAAAACAAGCGAACCTTTTTTGAGGAATTTTGACGCATTCTCAGCCTGATTACCGAAAACGACTATTCTGTGCCATTCGGTTTTTTCTTCAAATGTGTCGCCCTTTCTGATCCTGTCGGAAGTCGCGAGCGAAAAGTTGCATATAGGCGTGTTGTTTGACGAATATCTGATTTCGGGATCTCTGCCGAGACGACCGATAAGCATAACTTTGTTAAGACCGCTCATTGTGTTCTCCTACTTTTTTATTGAAACGGGTTTCTCTTTGTCGGGCATTCTTTCGCCGAGGATTGTCGCGATCATCATGTTTGCATTCTGGTTGAGGTTGCCTTCAACGCCTTTAGCATCGTTGTTGAAGCGGAATTTTATGTTTCCGTTGATGATTTCAAGCATTCCTTCCATGAATTTGTTGACCGGTCTGCCGTTCTGCTCGTCGAAGATGTAGAGGAGGACAAGCGAAATTACGAGAAGGAAGAGTGCAACGATAGTGAAGGTCCCGCGTTTTGCCGAAAGCGGTTCAAGAAGTTTGTCTTTTGATACCAGCGACAGATAGAAAAGGTCTTCGTTGTCGGAAAGCGACGGATGGCGCGATACGCTTGCAAAGAAGGTCTCGCCGTTGAGAACGATCTCCATATCGTGTCTTTTCGAATCTTCTTCATCTATTTTTGCGATAAGATCCTGATTTCCTTTGATGAATTTTCTGAAACTTTCGTGGAGCTGAGTCGGAAGCGTGCTGCCGAGAAGCGACGATTTGTCAAAAAATCCGAAGTAGAATTTTGACTGCTGGTTGCCGAATATCGACTCGTCGTAAAGGTTTGCGACAGCGTTTTTCGCAGCTTCGGAATCAATGTTGTCGGCCGAGAAATAGATGCCGATGATGTTTCCTTTGTCAACGACCGGCGCTGCGGAAACGAGATAGGTTTTTCCTTTTATCTTCATGACGTCGCGGTTAGCCGTGCCGCGCAGCACTACCTGGAACAGTTTTTCATTCGCAAGGTTTACACCTTTGAAAATGCCGTCAAGGTTCTTCGCAATGATGTTTCCTTTTGTGTCGGTTACGAAGATCGTGTCGCTGTAGTCGTAGATCTGGTTGATGACGTTCATTTCGGTTTCGATTTTGTCAACGAAAGCCTTTGCGTTCGGCGTAAGTTCGTTTCTCTTGACTTCGCCTTTAGCCTTTCCGTCGTTTTCAAGCGCTTCAGCAGCGAAAGCGGAAAGAACTTCTTCCGCAACTTCATCCCATTTTGCCGGATCGATGGCTTCTATGAGTTTCAGGTTCTTTGCGATCGATTCGACTTTGTGGATCTTGTCGAATTTGTCAGCTTCGGAAATTCTGGAATAGATCGAAACCGATTGTGAAACGGCGTTCTTTGCCGATTCGACAAGGTTTCCGCAGGTGTAGTTTACGAAAAAGTAGTTTGTTGCGGCATAAAGCAGCACGGTCAGAATGATCGTTACGAGAAAAAGTTTAACTTTCATAATTCCTCCTTGTTAGAAAGCAGAACCTGTCTGCCAGATATTGAATATTTACCGGTAGTTACTATCGAAATTGCCTTCGAAAGCAGGATGTGTTCCTGTTCCAGAATGCGTGCCTTAAAAGTTTCTTTGGTGTCGTCGTCGTGTCTTAAAACAGGCTGCTGAAGGATTATCGGACCGCCGTCAAGCGTTTCGTCAACGAAATGGACTGTGCAGCCTGAGACTTTTACACCGTAGTCGAAAGCCTGTCCCTGAGCATCAACTCCTTTGAATGCCGGAAGAAGCGACGGATGGATGTTGATTATTTTGCCCTTGTAGCCTGAAAGAAAGGTGTGACCGAGGACTTTCATGAATCCCGCAAGAACGATAAGTTCCGTGCCGAAAGGCTGAACAGCTTCAAGAAGTCTCGCTTCATACTCCTCTTTCGGTTCGTCTTTCTTTTTCGGAAGAACGATCGTCTTTATTCCGAAAGAAGCCGCCTTTTCGAGTCCCGGAGCATTTCTTTTGTCGGAGAGGACAAAACTTATTTCATCAACTCCTTCCAATTTTTTTTCGGCGAAGTTGCGGCATATCGCAGCCATGTTCGTGCCGGTCCCGGAAATGAAAATACCTGTTTTCACTAGTTCTTCTCTTCAAAAAATTCTATAATTTCTTCTTTTTCAGGAACAAATTCCGTTCCTTTTTTGTCGCCGTTGAAGTGGTAGGGCTCTTTTTCCTTCGGGTATCTTGCTATAAAATATTTCGCGTTGTTTGCTGCCGCCGGAACGATCCTGATCTGCGGAGGAAGAATGCCGATACCTTCCGGATCTGCTGCCGGAGAAACGAGGCAGCCTTCGCCGAAAACGCGGAAAAATGCGACTTCGACATCAGGTTCACACATGATGCTGTTCTCTTTTATGTGTTTTTCGAGCATCGCTTCGATCGCTTTTTTGTCGTAGCAGCCGAGGTTTTTGTCCCGCTCGTTCGCAACTACAAGCTGGAAAACCGGTCTGCAGAGAGTTTTGTCTGCCTGAGCCTTTTCGATGAAGTAAAGAGGGATGCCCGTAGGAACTTCGCAACTGTATTCGCAGTTCGGAACCGGCTGGTCGTTTACAGCCTGATAAAGCTCGATTCTGGTGCCGAGCTGATGGATCTCAACAGTCGCGACAGAACCTTTGGCGATGTTTATCTTGCCGCTATGGAGCATTCCCGTTTTGAAAGTGGTGACATACGGAGCTGCAGTTTCGAGCGTTGTGTATGCTCCTGCCTTGAGGTCGAGCGAAACCGTGTGTCTGCCGGCAGGGATTTTATCGGCGCGGATGCAGTTTTTCTTTTTGTCTATCGGTCTGAATGAGTCGTTTTCAGTTCCGTCAACAAGCAGTCTGAAACTTCTTATAAAAGTTTCTGTTTCTTTGAACTGCTGGAAGCCAGATTTTTCCGCTTCGTCGGAATCTTTTGTCGAAAGCTGGAACTCCTGACCGTCGCTGAAAGCGCAAAGTTCAAGCGCTGCATAAGGCGCAGCAGATAAAATGAAAAATGGCGACATTGAAAATACCAATAAAATCAAGTATTTAGCAAATCTCACGTCAAACTCCCGCAAAATTGTAAAAATCATCAAAAAAATCGCGCGTTATTATAATACAAATAAATTTTTTGTCCATAAAAACTATGCTTCGTTGCAAAAATCTCTTTAAAAGGCGTGCCGGAACATGAAAAAAACGGCGCCGACAAGGCATAAACCGGCAAAAAGGAAGTCCAGAGTCAGCTTTTCTTTCATGTAGAAAACCGAGAAAAAGGCGAAAACTATCATCGTTATGACTTCCTGCATAACTTTGAGCTGTCCGACGGTGTAGAATTTGTAACCCATGCGGTTAGCCGGGACCTGAATACTGTATTCAAAGAACGCTATTCCCCAGCTTAGCAGGATTATTAAAAAAATCGGTTTGTCTTCGATCTTCAGGTGCCAGTACCACGCAAAGCACATGAAAATGTTTGCTGCCGTGAGCAGAAGAATAGGATAAATTCTTTCCATTTTTTTACCTCAAAGAAAAATTCGGGCGGGATTTTAGCAGAAATTGTGAAAAAGGAAATTTATCTCAGACTTATGTTGTCAAATCCGACCGACGCAACAGCTTTTCGTACATCTTGAAAAGTTGGGCAACGATTTCCGCTTCTGTCATTTTCGGATTGAAACCGTAAACAGCCATAACAGCTTTGTCGTTTTCCTTGTGGGCTTTGCGAAGTTCCGGAGGCATTGTGGTTTCATCGTATAAATCTGCGAGTGACGAATCAGGATATTTTGCGCGGGCATCTAAAATTGCCTGAGCAGTCTGTTCGATTTTTGCTTTGATTTCCCTGCCTCGCCTGTTAGGAGAGGTGGCAGCACTGCTGCCGGAGAGGTCAGGCCACGGGAAAGTGTTGTAAACAATTTCCTTTGAATAACGGTATCGCATTTCAAGCCTGCCTGCAATTGCGCGCATCCAAGCCATGTGAACAGAACTTGTCAAAATGCCGAAATGATAAAGCGTTGCATCAGGAATGAGATTTACCTGATTACTGCAAAGATTATCCGGGGTCATAAACCCGATCGGAATATAAAACCGTTTTTCCGAAGAGACTACCGGAACGACCATGAAATCTGTTGTCGGTATGACTTCCAGTCCGAATCTTGCAGGATACAAAGCAGCTTTTACAGTTGCCCCCCCTTTTACTTGCAAGGCGATAGTGTTTCACTGCTTCTAAAATTTTCATACAACTGTTCATTTTACGAAGTTCTGCCGGGGAACAGTTTCCCAAATACAAGCACCAGCGCGGACAATTATATAAAAACTCTTCTGCTCCGTACCAAAGACGGAAATATTTTTCCGATAACGGTTCTTTTTTTACGAATTCATTCTTTTCAACATCTGTAAACATGAATTTATCGTTATCTATACGCTGGCTGCCTGTAAGAAGCGGAGGCACATCAAATAAAGGCGACATACGTTTTTCGATAAAAATATCGGGGGCGTCAAGCAGATATCCGTTTATGTTTTCTGCCTCTATTTTCTCATGCTCATTCTCAAAAATAATTTTCTGTTTTGTGTTCTCTGCGACACTGAATCCGATAACAACACAATGGACTGTAGCCATATTGCCTTTATCCGAGGTTTCGTTCGCCCATTTGAATGTCCGCCATGCGAAATCAAAATGAATCCCTTCGGCAAAAAGCGGCTTCCACAGATTTGCTACAGATGCTCCCTGCGTAACAGAATTTGTCGAAACAAATGCGCATCTGGTATTTGTGCCTTTTATCAAATCAAATGCCTTTTTATACCAGCAGCTGACATAATCAAGATCTCCTGCTCCGTGCCAATCCCTGCCGAAAGTAGAAATCAGATCTTCCTTCTGCCGTTTATCCATAAACCTTGCACCAACAAACGGCGGATTTCCGATGATGTAGTTATAATTCCGATAGTTTTTTATGTTTTCCGGAAGTTCTTTTGATTCGACTTCTTTTGCGACAACATTCAATTCTTTGTAATGTTCACCATATTTGGGTTTTGGTTCACCAACGGCATAAACATTCAATTTGTCGGCATAAACAAAAGTGTCGGATTTTTCAGCCGAAAGCGTTGACCAGTCCATTCTGAGTGCGTTGCCTTCAACTATTGTGGCACTTGTTGAAAGCGGCAGGAAATCAAGATTCTGCTCTACGATCTTCTCGGTTTCCTTCATCATCTGGCTTTCCGCAATCCAAAGAGCCGTTTTTGCGACAGTCACTGCAAAATCGTTGATTTCAATGCCGTAAAACTGCGATATTCGGACTTTTATCGGTGAAAAATCCTTGCTCGAAAGAAGCATCTGCGAGCCGTGAATAACTTTCAGACACTCGTTTTCCAAGCGTCTAAGAGAAATATATGTCTCTGTCAGAAAATTTCCGCTGCCACATGCGGGATCAAGAAATTTCAAAGAGGCCAGTTTATTGCGGAAATCGTCTAATTTTTTTATTTTTTCTTTTCCCGCTTTTTTGCGTAAAGCAGCAAATTCCGCTTTCAGATCATCCATAAAGAGCGGATCGATAACTTTGTGGATATTTTCGATCGAAGTATAATGCATCCCGCCTTTGCGCCGCGTTTCGGGGTTGAGTGTCGATTCAAAAACGGCGCCGAAAATCGTGGGCGAAATCTCCGACCAGTCGAAAGGAGCACAGTGATTCACGATAACATCAACGATTTCTTTGGTAAAATTGGGAATTTCGATAGTATCATCTGCAAAAAGCCCGCCGTTCGTGTAAGGAAACGAATTGATTTTCGTGTCATATTTGTCGCGGTTTTCAGGCTTCGTATTCAGAATTTTAAACAAATCCATGAGACCGCGCCGCATATTTTCAAGCGAAAACGATTTTATATAGTCTTCAAAAGCTGTCCGCGTCTCGAAAAGGCCTGCATCTTCGGCATAAAGGCAGAAAACTATTCTGACGCACAGGATATTCAAACTTCGGAAACTGTTTTCGTCAGGCTCGATATATTCCTTAAAAAGCGCATCGTAGAGTTTGCCGACAAGCTCACCGGCTTTCAAACTCACTTCTTCTTCACGTTTTATGTTTTCGCTCCGCCTGTCAACAAGAAAATTCAGGCGATAGAAATCGGTACACAGATCTTTTAAGAAAATCTGCTGCGGTTCTCCGCTCGGATTTTCCATATCGTAAACAAGAAATTCATCGAAATTGCAGGTAACTATCCACTTGGGATGCTGGCTCAAAGGCAAATCGGCAACATACTTTTTCGCCTGTTGGAACGGCGTGAGCAAAGTTCCGTCGGACTGTCTGACAGGTTCGCGCAAATCCTTACGGCTCGATTTCTGCTCAATCATAACGCGGGTTTCCGGAATATAGGCATCTATGAAATTAGTGATTGTCCGATTTTTAATTTTATCCTTGACCTGTTCTTCAAAAAAGATGAACTGCGGAATGTTTTCAACACCGAAAACGCTTGTAAGCAGATCAATCCAGAATTTTTGGGTTTCTCCTTTTTCGTAGCCGTGTCCGTTCCAGGTTTCTATGAATTTTTTTGCCGCTTTCTTCTGATTTATTTTGGTTTTCCCCATCATTTGCCCCGTTAATCAAAATTAAAACGCATGACTATATCAGATAGAAAAACCAAAAACAAGTTTTAGAATAAATAAAGCGTTTTTTTAGAAACTTATCTTAAGTGAAGTTTTACGAGGATGCTGTCGACAAGCGAATAAACGCTGGGGACAAGGATAAGGGTGATGAGTGTCGAAACTGTGAGACCGAAAACGACTGCGGTTCCCATGGGGCTGAACATAGCCGAACCTTCGCCGCTCATAAGCATCATCGGGACCATGCCGAAAATGGTGGTCATCGCGGTCATGAGAATAGGTCTCAGACGCTTTCCTCCGGCGTAGATCAGAGCATCGTTCGTCGTGAGCGAATCTCTCTCCTTGACCTGCTTCATGTAGTCGATAAGAACGATCGCGTTGTTGACGACGATACCGACAAGAATGATCATGCCCAAGAATGCCGGCATCGAAAGAGACTTGCCCATTATGAAAAGTCCGGCGAGAACACCGGAGATGCCGAACGGTATCGAGAAGAGGATGACGAACGGGTCGATGAACGATTCGAACTGTGCCGCCATAACGAGGAAGACGAGGATGACACCGAGGAAAAGAAGCGCAACGAGGTCACCGGTCGTATCCTGCTGCTGCTTCATGTTGCCGCCGAATTCGACGCCGATGTCGGCCGGAAGGTCGATGTTTTTGAACGCCTGAAGGACCTGCGGGAAAATTTTTCCTACTGCGATATCGTCTTCGAGGTTTGCCGAAACAGTGACCATTCTTTCACGGTTGAGCCTGTTTACGACAAGAGACGTGAGTCCGTCGGTGATCTCGGCAACGTCTTTGAGTTTTACGACTGTGCCGTTCAAAGTCTTGAGCTCCATTTCCTTGAGCTGCTCGATGTTGGAACGGTCGCCTTTCTGGTATTTGACGACGATGTCGTATTCCTGTCCGTTGTCTCTGTAGACCGAAGCTGTCTGACCGTAGAACGAGTATCTGACAGCCATCGCTATCTGCGCCATTTTAAGTCCGACTTTGCTTGCACGGATACGGTCGACTTTGATCGAGATCTCGGGTTTGAGAATGTCGGCGTCATTCGTGACGTCGGTGAGTCCGGGTATCTTCAGAAGTTCGCTCTGGAGTTTTGCCGCATATTCGGAGTTCTTCTCGAAACTCTTGTTGAGGAGCTTGATCGTTATCGGTTTTTCCGACATGCCCATGCCGTTTCCGCCTGTCTGGAAATCGGCTTTTTCGATGCCGGCGACTTCAGTCGTGACGCGGGCACGGATCTTTTTCGCATACTGCCTTACGGTGATGTCGCGGTAGTTCGTCGAAATGAGTTTCGCACCTATGGTCGCCGTGTTGGTTCCTTCGATCTTCTGCGACATACCGCTGTTGTTCGAGCCGCCGCGGACATAGCTTCTCGTCAGGTGCTCAAGCGGTATCTCCTCACGGATGATACGCTCGATGTGCTGTGCCGCTTTCAAAGTTTCTTCGATCCTTGTTCCCTGCGGAAGTTCGATATCGATCTGGAGCGAGCCCTGGTCGTCTTCAGGCATGAAGTCGAGGCCTACGACAGGAACAAGCATAAGCGAAGCTATGAAAAGTGCTATCGACACGAAGATCGTCGTTTTTTTGCGGCGGAGCGTTACGGCGATGATCTTTGAATAGATATTTTCTGCAGTCGAGAGGAATTTTTCGCCTGCGCGGTAGATTATATTCTGCTTTTTCGGTTTTTCTTCAACGATTATGTTGCCGTTTTCATCGTGTTTCGCCTCTCTCAGTATCTTTGAGCAGACCATCGGCGTAAGAAGCATTGCGGACATGAGCGATGCGGTGAGAGTAAGGATGATAACGCCGGCAAGCTGAGCAAAGAATATGCTGATGATGCCGCTGACAAAGAAAAGGGGAGCAAAAATTACGATCGTGGTGAGGGTCGACGCTATGATCGCGCTGCCGACCTCGCTTGCGCCTTTGATCGCCGCCTCTTTTTTGGTTTCTCCCTGTTCGAGATATCTCGTGATGTTGTCCAGAACGACGATCGAGTTGTCAACGACCATACCGACTGCAAGGCAGAGAGACATGAGCGAGACCATGTTCAGCGTGTAGCCGAAGCCGTAGAGGAACGCGAACGCGATGATCATTGAAGCCGGGATCGAGAGGATGACGATGAGGCTCGAGCGGATCCTCCGCAGGAAGAAGACGACGACGAGCATGACGCAGATCATAGCGGTGAGGACTGAATCGGTGAGGTTGCCGACCATGCTCATGATGTATTCGGAGTTGTCTCGGATGATGTCGATCTTCATTCCTTTCGGAAGCCTGCCGTTCATCTCTCCGATCCTTTTTCTGACTGAGTCAGCGATCGCGACGGTGTTTGCGCCTGACTGCTTCTGGACCATCATGAAGACCATGTATTTTCCGTTGTTGAGACCGAACTGTCTCGTGTCGTCTGCACCCCAGAAGACTCTCGCGACATCCTTGATCCTGATGATGCCGATGGGAGTGTTTGCGATGATGGTCTCGGCAACTTCGTCAATGTCCTCGTATTCGCCCGGAACACGGAGAGTGTAGTCGAAAGAGCCTATCTGCATGTTTCCGCCGGGAACGGAGAGGTTCTCAGCCGCGATGACCGACGAAATGTCGCTGACCGAAAGGCCGAGGGAAGCAAGTTTCTGCTTGTCGGCAGCAATGATGATCTGCTTTTCCATCGCGTTGAAAAGGGCTACGGAGCCGACACCGGGGATTCGCTCGATCGGGTTCTGGATGAAATCCTCGATGATCTCTTTCTGAAAACGTATATCCTCTTCCTCGGAAGTGATCGCGAGGAACATGATGGGCATCATGCTCATGTCGATCTTGAATATACGCGGGTCATCAACGTTGTCGGGAAGGTAGCTCCGCACCATGTTGATCTTGTCACGGATCGAGTTCGTCGCTTCGGCAAGATCGACACCGTATTCGAACTCGCAGCTTACCGTGGAGAGGTTTTCCATCGACTTGCTGTGGAGGTTTTTCAGGTTCTCGACCGAGGAAAGTGCCGATTCAAGGACTTTTGTGATTTTTTCCTCGACTTCTTCCGAGCCTGCGCCTTCATAGATCGTGATGATCGAGATATAGGGGATCTCGATATCGGGCATGAGGTCTATCGGAAGGTCGGTAAGTGAATAGAGACCGAAAAGAGTCATCATCAGGAATATGACTGTGACTAAGACCGGCCGCTTTACTGCAATTTGAGGAATACTCATATCTTCCTCCGTTAATTTCTTGTTTCAATGACGGTGACAGTCTGTCCTTCCTCGAGCTGTCTTCCGCCGCCGACAACGATCTCCTCGTTTCCGTCAAGTCCGTTTCTGATGATCGAGAATCCTTCGACGGAGCCGCCCATAGTGACATTTTTTGAGTAAACTTTGTTGTCGTCTGTTTTGTAGTAGACCGTTCCGACTTCGTTGTCGCGGGTGAAAATAGAGTTTCTCGGAACTACGAGATGCTCTCTTTCAGGCATCGTGATCTTTGCGCGGACAGTCATTCCCGGTTTGTAGGTATGCTGCTTGTTGTCGAAAACGAATTCGACTTTCACGCTGCTTGTCGCCGAATCGACCTTGCTGTTGATGTAGTTCACCTTTGCGGTCTCTTTTCTGTCGGGGTAAGCGTCGAACGTGATCTCGGCGGTCGAGTCTTTCGTGATGCCGTAGATCTCAAGTTCGCTGATGTAGATATCGACTTTCAGCTGGTCTGTCTGGACGATCTCGAACATAGGCATCGCTGGGCTCGCCATTTCGCCGATCTCGCCTCTTTTCATCGAGATGTAGCCTTCGAACGGAGCTTTTATCGTCGTGTAGGCAAGCTGGTTGTTGTAGTTGTTGAGCGAGCTTTTTGCCATCTCTACCTGCGCTTTCGCCGCTGCAAGGCCTGCTTCGGTCTGTTTGTAGCCCGATTCGACCGACTCGTAGTCGCTTTCGGAGATCGAACCCTGCTTTTTGAGTTTTTTGTAGCGCTCGTAATCGTTGCTC
>JAGCUA010000019.1 GCA_017963125.1 bacterium | reverse complement strand
TCTCAATCGACTTTTGCGATGAGACGGCAGGATGCCTGGAGCGAAATCAGTTATTTTCTACCCAAAATGTCAATCTCCAATCTGTTTTGAGAATTGACAAAACCAAAGTTGCTATGGTAAAAGAAAGCAGGTGTAAATTGTAAAAAAAAGATGGCTGAACCCAAAAAGTGTGCTACTGTGAATAAGGCGACGACGTGAATGGTTCACGACTCGCATACAGAAAACACACTCAAAAGAAAGGGTCAGCCATGAGGAAGCAATGTAGCACGGTATCGTTCAAAAGTCAAGTGATTTTTTGCGGAATTGACGTGCATAAGAAGAGTTGGAAGGTCTGCACGAGGCATTGCGGGATGCAGCTGGACAACTTCAGTATGAATCCGGATCCGCAGAAATTCGTTGAGTATTTGAAGCGGAATTATCCGGAAGCAGAGTATCGAAGTGTGTATGAAGCCGGCTTCAGCGGTTTTGAAGCACATCGAACACTGTGCAAATTGGGAGTGAAAAACATAGTAATCAATCCGGCCGATGTGCCGACAAGTGGAAGGGAACGTAACTACAAAAACGACAGTATTGACAGCCGGAAGCTGGCCAGGGAATTGGAAAACGGAAGTCTGACCGGGATTTACATACCGGAGCCGGAGAATCTGGTTCTGAGGAATCTGACGAGACGGAAGGAGCAGCTGACTGGCAACATTACGAGGATCAAAAACCGGATCCACAGTCATCTGTACTTTACAGGATTGGAGTTCAGAGGCTGGTCCGGGCGCTCATTGAAAATCATGGGATCGGATGCTGAAAAACGGTTCGACTATGCATTGTTAAGTGATTTGCGAGAACTGCGTTTTCTGCGGGAGGAACGGCTTCGTGTGATCCGTTCGGAACACGATTGTCTGAAGCATTTGAACCGGGAAGCGATTCAGAAGAATCTTGAAAGCATTCCCGGGATCGGGTTCGATACGGCACTCGTGCTTCAGGCTGAATTGTGGGATATGAAACGGTTCAAAAGCAAGGATCAGCTCAATTCCTATGTGGGGTTGGCCCCGCATCTGGTAGGGAGCGGTGAACATGAAGAGGTGAAATCCAGCGGAAACCGCAAGAAGAAGCAGCTTCATTACCGCTTGATCGAATCAGCCTGGCGAGCCGTGCGTTTCAATCGGGAATACAGTGCAAGATATGGAGCAATGATCGGGAAAGGAATCTGTCCGCAGAAAGCGATCTCGATCATCGCAAAGAAACTGCTGCTGTCGATCCGTGCCGTCTGGCTGCAGAACAGGGAATATCAAGTTCTGCTGCCGAAAACCAAATGATCTGAACTGATCGGTCTTTGATCTGTTTTGCTGATCGAACAGAAAGATTGGTTTTTATAGCATGTCGCCAGTTCCTTTCTTGCCCTGAAACATGGGCGCTAAACAGTTTGCGAGTGCTATTTTCGAATGGAACAGCAAAATGCGGGAACAAAGATGTCATATACAAAGAAGCCCGACTCCGACGAGTTGGGGGACCCATTCTCGTCGGGCTTCTATGAAGATTAGTCCGCCGCCAATAACAGTGTCCGATTTTTTGATCGAAAAGTAAAACGGAAACAGTTTTACATAGAAGGAACTGCAAGAAATTGCAGAGGTCGGATTTTTGTCTTCGGAAGGCAAAAATGAGTTAAAAAACAAAAAAAAGCAAAAAAAACGTAAAATCTTGGGGTCAGTCCCTTGAATTTTACATAACAGAAAGGAAACGAAAATGAGCATGTTTGAAACTTATTTGAAAGAGTGTCCGGTGGTTGCGATCCTTCGCGGGATCACACCGGAAGAAGTCCCGGCAGTCTGTGATGTCCTCTTTGAAAAAGGGATCCGTCTGCTGGAGATCCCGCTGAATTCGCCCGATGCGCTGAAAAGCATTGCGATCGCAGCGAAGCATGTGAAAGGGAAACAGC
>JAGCUA010000018.1 GCA_017963125.1 bacterium | reverse complement strand
ATAAAATCTACCGTCAGAGCTTCCGACTTCTATTTCGAAGCATCCGAAGAACTCGTTCGCTTTCAAAGTCAGAGTTTCTGCATCACGGATCTCTACCGGAGAGAACAAAGCATCCTTGTAAATTCCTATTTCTCCGTTTTCTATTGCAAAATCAAGCACAGAACCGTTGTTTACCGAGGTAAGAACGCTCATAGTATCAAGGTCTCTGACTTTTATGCCGTTGTCTTCACCGACATAAAGTTTGCCGTTGTAAACTTCTACTTTGTACTGAGAATTGAGGAAAGCTGAAACGAAAAGTGTCTGCGTGAGCGTGTCGTTTGAAGCATCGAGTTTGTAAAGTCCGCCGTTTGTCGCAGCAAAAAGAGTGTTGCCGTAAACTTCAAAATCGTTGACTCTGCTGCCTGTCGAGAAGGATGAAACCAGAACAGGAGAGGTAGGATCGGAAATATCGTAGACTTTTATTGCATTGTTTGTGCCGACATAAAGCCTGTTGCCTTTTCCATCCAGGCTGTAAACAGTTGCTCCGGCAGAGAAAGAGCTATACCACGGATGAGTGAACGGAACACATTCACCGCTTGTTTCAAGACCTCCGGCAAGAGTGTTTTCAGATTCTGCGAGGCAGTAATCACCAAAACCCTGAACATTAGCTCCTTCTACCGGAACTGTTTCAATCACGATATCGCCCGTGCCGTCAGCAGGGAATATCGCTCTGTTTGTAGTTCCGTTAAGCCTTATGACTCTGTCGGTAAGGATTATATTGTCTCCGTCAAAATCGATTCTCAAAGTTACGGGGAACATGTTGATGTCATTGCGGATAAGCTGCCATCCGTCCGTTTCAGTGAAACGCCAGATATCTGTTTTCAAATCAGCCGAATTTTCGCCGAATCCGGCTCCACCGGCAAGATAGAGAACATCCTCCTGGATTTCAACATTGTAAACATCTCTTCCTTCCGGTAAAATCGTGCCTGAAATGTCTTCAAAATAAGGATTGCCGTTCTGTTCCGAAAGTTTGTAGACTTTCATTCCAGAAGTGGTTTTGCCAAGAGCAAGGAGGCTGTTTCCGACTGAATGAATCGTGATGTTTGTAAGGTCTGTCAAAGTCCATTTATGTATCGGTATATGAATCGGTATGGGATGGAAGCAAAAGTTGTATCTCCCTGTCGGTGTGATTGTCTGATCGGTTTTATCAATTTTATATATATGCGCTGTGTTGCCGCCGTTTTTGCTGACGACATAAAGATCTCTGTTGTGATAAGTTGATGTTATCGGCATAAAATTGGGGATATTGCTGACATCTAAAATGCCTTGTGTTCTCCAGTCGCCGTTGGAATTTGCATCCATTGTAACGATTTCGAATGTGAAATTGGATGAAACAGCTTCCTGAATATTTCGAAGTGAAAATATGGTATTGTTTTGAACGGCAAGAATACCTTCATTCATTCCCGATGCGTTTTTGGTTATCGTCAAAAGAAGAAGCGGGCGGCTCTTTTCAACAACGGAAGGCATTCCGACAGCGTTATTATTCCATTCTCTGAATGCAACACCCGTATTTATTAAATCAGAGCCGTAAGCATTTTTGAAATAATGCTCCATTGCCGTCATTTCATAAGGTCTCGGACCGTGCAGCAATTCCTCAATAATCATATCATGAATCCACTCCATTTGGAAATTACAACCAGCACTGAAACAATTTGGTGGAGTCGAAGCTTTCATGTAAAATTCTTTGTAATATGAAATTTCAACAGCATCAAGGGAAAGTCTTGATGAACGAGCATATTTATGCTGGTTTTTAAAAAAATTCGGATTTATTTGGTTATTTACAATATAAGTTGCTTCCATATCTCCGCTGTGAACTCCTGTTGACATTGTGTAATAAAATTTTGAAATATTGCTGTCAATACAAGTTCCCAAATAAGACCATTGCCTACATTCTGGGGCCGTATCAAGACTCGTACCAATATCAAGGAATCTATCGTATTTGAAATCATGTCTCCAATTCCAAGTAATTGTTTTGTTTTTATTAGTCTCTATTTCAGTAAATTCATCACTTTCTCTATAATTATTCTGTTGTTTGATAAATTTCCAATTGGGATTACCTTCATTATCCGTAGGTTTAGGATCTGTTCCATGACTATATCCGAAATTGATTTTACATTCTCCGAGTGTATGACCAGCTTCAGTTGTACAGTATCCATCCAATCCCCATGAATTTTTTTCATCTTCAGGAAGCCAACAGTATCTTGTTGTTGCGGTTTCGACACCTGGTGGAGTTAAATCCGATTTGTTCATATTTACCGTTACAGAAAGAGTTTCATTTTTTCTTATATATCCATGTTCTTCCTGACTATTTTGAACAATTTTTTCAACTTTTGAATTTCCTGTCGGGATTTCTCTGAAATCAGTCCAAACGGTGTATGAATCACAAGCATCGCCTGTTCCATCCAAGTCGTGGTCAGGTTGCCAATGCCAATTACCATCATTATCTTTATAAGTAGAACCTTTGGTGTGTTCCATACATTTTGCTCCGCCGACACCGTTTTCATCACATTGTGCCAGAACAATTTCAGAAAAATTGAGTTCCATTGAATTGGCATCATCTTGGCAATTATCTTTATTGTTCGGAATACAATCGCCATCGTCGTCACCTTCAAACAAATATTGTGCAAAACAATAATTATCATTAACGACTTCTTTTTCGTATATCGGCTCAATCCCATTAGAAGAAAAATTTAAGTTGGCATAGGACTCTGGTATTTCAAGAAGACCAGAGTTGAAATTCTCGTTTATAGAATATCCATAATTGTTTTGAAATGCTCTCTTTCTGTAAGGAACCCAGACATATCCTTCTCCGTATCCGTTCCAAATTGCTAAATTAATGCCTGCTGTGTTGTAGAAAAACGCAAGGGTTGCCATTTTACTGTACCAATCAGAATTGTCACCATAAATACTGAAAGGAAATCCTGCGACTCCTCTCCATCGGTCATCGAAGCCAGGGATTACATTCGCAACTAACGGTATGAAATTATCATCATCCTGAGTATTCATTCTCCAGTTATTTAGCCATTCTATTGATTTAAGAATCATGTGTACTTCCAAAGGCTTAAAATCTTGTGGCAAGAATCCTATTGGTTGCATTGTCGCATCGTAATAATATATTTCATTATTTATAACTTTTAACATTTCGTCAAACGGATATCCAAAGATGCTCACCCCTAATAAATTATCTCCGATTTTCAGAAGATCCGTAACATCTGGAGTAAAAAAATCTGTCATTGCAGGATCATCCGGCATGGACGTATTGTCCAATAAAAACGCCACATTAAAATCTTCAGCCAATTCCTCTAATGCATTATTGTAACTTTCTGAATCTACAACAATATTCTCAAAATCATCATCATTCTGCTCTATATTGTCATCATCATTTTCATCTATATCGTTATCATTCATTATTGTTCCTTTAGGATATCTCTTGTAATTTCCTTCCTTAACACCCAATGCTTGTGAAATCATTATCGCTCTTTTAGCAACACCATTTTTATCATAAATTTTCAACCAGTTCGAGTAGTTGCCGTATTTTTCGAGCATTTTTTGTATTGTTTGTTTTACAGGAGCTAATTTGTGCGGAAATTCTTTACAAAAAGGATAAAATTGGTTGCTTTCTATTGTCGGAACAACCAGCAAACCTTTGTCTTTTGCAGCCTTGAACATCTGATCTATTGCATCAAACTGTCTGTTAGTGCTCATTTCAGATTCGTCATAATCATCGGGAGTGTATATTGCTTCACAATTTTCTTTCTCGTAATAATAATAATATGTCCAGATATTGTTTAAATTATTGTCTATGCAGACATGCCTTATACAATTGTTATTATCGTCATTTTCTGCACAGATACAGGTTTCGTTCCATCCGCAACCATTGTTGTCGCAAGTTTTAAAACAACCTCCTAATTTACATATAGAACCTTCATCGCATAGAGGATTCCCTACAGGATCAATAGTGTTTTGACTCGGATTACAGGGACATTTTCCTAAGGTCCTGAAAATTTTTGAATATTTGGGAGCATCATTTTGTCCTATGAGATAGTCTTTATTACTATGAAAAACACAAAAGTTAGTATCCATAGCCAGCCTATAATCACATGTCTCGGGAAAGGTCGGAGCAGGATATATTTTCCAATAATTATCAGGGCGGCTTTTTATGTAATTTTTTTCCGTTTCGGAAAAATCTCCAACGATGTTCAATTCCGGATCATCTCCAAGCGTAGCATAATGATCACTCCAATAAACAAAAATCAAAATATTGGCGTTCGCATCATCTATTTCTTCCATCATTGCGTTAATCCGATCTTTGGATGACCAGCACTTTTGGTCAGAATTGCCAGGACCTTTTGTATCAATACCGTCTTTTCTCAAAAAACCGTTTTGTTCAAAGAGTTTTATGCCATAATGCCTACCGGAAATATTTAACATGTTTGATGTTATTTGCGATATAAAATTAATGTTTGCTATCTCTTGAGGTGACAGATTGTTGCCAATAAGATTACGGTTTGGTTCTTCTTTTTCCTTTACACTTATCGGAAATCTTGTCCCAGGATAAAAAAATACGGCTCTTTGCTCTTCTCTAACATGGTTTTTCGTTACATTATTTAAATTGTTTGATATCTCGAAATCGTTTGCGATCCTGCCCCAAAGAGATTTCATAGCATCTGGGCTATTGTACTCATATTTTATCTCAGGAGTGGTTGCCACGGTTTCCCAATTATTGTTTTTAAATTCTTCAAGCTTAATGGTGATTGTATCAATTTCTTCGGGGAATTCGATATCTGATAAATAAAAAATTTTATAATTTACATTGTAGTTTTTATTTGGGTAATTAATTACATCGGCCATATCATTCAAAATTATTGGAGATAAATAATCTATTGGCGAACCATTCGATTGAATTTGGATTCTTAAATTATTATTGTTAAAATTTATTCCACGAACAATAATCTTTTTTGTCCCGACGACACCATGCACAGGCCTTGGAACAATCTCTATCATTCCGACAGCAAAAATTGATGAAACAAAACAAAAAATAAGTAAAAAAATGATCTTCTTCATGATAAGCCTCCAAACATTTATTCTTCAAACGGGCAAATGCCTTCTTCTTTGCAATAGCAGATCATATCTCGTAATATCAATGAACTTGCTCCTTTCTTTTGATAAACTAACCAATCTCCTTCGAATTCCGCAAAGCCATAAGGAAAAATTGTTGTTCCGTCAGAATACGTTTTGTCGTCTTCCATTTTTTTCATGCAGTATTTTTTATTCTTATCAATTCGATAATAACAAAGCTTGCCGCCATATTCTATACCATCAGTTGTTACCTCTTCATACAACAAAACATTGCCTCTTAAAGTTCTTGGAAGAAGGGAGTATGCTTTTGAGACAGATTCTTCAGTAAATTCGGTTATAATATCTTTTCTTTCAAAATTATCTCCGTTTCTTTCGACAAGAACAATTTTTCTTTGGTTATTATCGTAATAAACAAATTTATTTTCATTTTCCTTGTCAAAGTATAGGTATTCCATCCGTTCTCCTTCCTGATTGAATTTTAGGCAATCTTCAAGTTTTTGTGGTCTTTTGGACAAATCACATATCCAACCGTTTACATTGTCATCGACAAAAGAGAGAGTATCACCGACAAGAGACGGAAACCATCCCAAACCGTTCCCAAGTGAAGTCCATTTCCATTCGCCGACCTTGGCATACATCATTCTTTTGTTTCCAACTTCACCAAGATTGACGAAGGCCCATTTTTCATTAAGTGCAGGTTCATAAGAAATGCTTTTAACTTTTTTGTCGTAGACGATTTCAACTGTGGCATCATCATCGATGTATGCAAGAAATATGTTTTCATTGTTCAAATCATAACTTCTCTTGTCAGAAATCAATGCAAGCCTTTTGCCTTTGTAATATGCCTGTTCCTGATGCTGAGAAGGTATCACTAAAGAATATTTTTTTGTATCAATATCATAAGTCACGTATTTTCTTTTTACTGGCCATTGTTCATAATTGATTCTTATAGGGTATATGTGAAATCCTATTTTTCCGTTACTAATGTTCCATGATTTTACACTACCGCCAGATGAACCATCTATAATCCAATTTATTTGATTAAGACGTAAATCACATTTGTGCATACTTATAAAATCTCGTGCGGTAGGATCATAAGCTACAATATCTTCAATGGTCATAGGTTTGAAACTTTCCATAATACACGGAAAACCGCAGCAAGCATATTCAGGATATTCGTGACAAAGTTTTTCATTCTGTTCATCCCATAGATTGCCGATGCAGATTGGATCTTCTGCTGTAGGAGTGTCACAGTTCGGACGGCAGAATGTGATCTTGCCATCTTTGTCGTAATAAGGGAAAGAGGCTTCACTCAAAGGGGGTTGGCATTCGGTGGAATCAGATTTTTCCGTGTCGGAATCATTGTCTTGATCAGGTTTTTCATCATAATCGTCAACGATTTCAGCCTCTTGGGTGTCGGAATCATCGTCTTGACCTTCAAAATCCTGCGTGTCTGTGTCAGTATCCGGCAGAATGTCGGTGTCGTTTTCTGAAGTTTTTGATGAAGAGCATGAAACCAAGAAAAGCAAACCTAAGATAACTAAAAATAGTCTTAAATGGATTGGCATTTGAACCTCCGAAGAATTATTATGTAAAAACAACGAAGAATTATATTTTTTGTTGAAAAACTGTCAAGAAGGGAAAAAGGAAAATTATAAGAAAATCAGATGTTCCGGCAAGCCTCAACATGGCGGATAATTTTTTAGTTGAAGCTCCAATCGGTTCCGTTCGGCGTATCTTGGATAGAAATTCCTTTTTCAAGAAGTTCTTCGCGCATTTTGTCGGCCATTTCGAAATTCTTTTCTGCGCGGTAAGCCTTTCTTTTCTCGATCATTCCTTCGATCTCTTCGCGTTTGATGCCATAGCGGTTGAGCTGTATCTCTTTGATTTCATTTGTGATTTCATCAGGATCTCTGAGAAGGACTCCCATGACGCCGCCGACTTCTTTGATCGCTTCCGCAAAGCCTGCGCATTCGTCGGGAGTAGGTCTTGTCTTTTTTGAAACAAGGACTTCGTTCAAGTGTTTGAAGAGGTTGAAAAGTGCCGCGACGACTCTCGCGCTGTTGAAGTCATCATCCATTGCCTCTTTGAATTCATTAATAAATTCAAGAGCTTTTTCATTTCTAACCGGTTTTGCAGCCTTTGCCGCGAACTGGTTCAAAGTTTTCAGAGTGTTGTAGAAGTAGCAGATTTTCTTTTCGGTGTCTTTCAGATTCGCCATCGAGAAGTCGATCGGAGTGCGGTAATGCGTCGAAAGCATGAAGTAGCGAAGAACTTCGGGGTGATACTGCTTGAGCGCGTCTTCGACCGTGATGAAGTTGTGGAGCGATTTGCTCATCTTTTCACCCTCTACCGTGAGGAAGCCGTTGTGGACCCAGTATTTCGCGAAAGGTTTGCCTGTCGCGCATTCAGCCTGGGCGATCTCGTTTTCGTGATGCGGGAAAATGAGGTCTCTGCCGCCTGCGTGGATGTCGAACGATTCGCCGAGATATTTTGTGCTCATTGCGCTGCATTCGATGTGCCAGCCAGGTCTTCCCTCGCCCCACGGGCTTTCCCACTTCGGTTCGCCCGGTTTCGAAGCTTTCCAGAGAGCGAAATCGAGCGGATTCTGCTTGCTTTCTTCAACATCGAAACGGGTCCCGCTTATCATTTCGTCAAGTTTTCTGCCGCTCAGTTTGCCGTAACCTTTGAATTTTTCGACTGCGAAGTATACGCTGCCGTCGGGTGTCGCATAGGCAAAACCCTTATCGATAAGTTTCTGAACCATCGAAATTATTTCGGGAATATGCATCGTAGCCTTGGGTTCAACGTCAGGTCTTGCAAGACCGAGAGCATCCATCGCCTTGTAGAAAGCGTCGATGTTTTCTTCCGTGAGAGCGCGGAAATCGATCCCTCTTTCGTTTGCACGGGCAATGATCTTGTCATCGATGTCGGTGAAATTCCTGACATAGGTGACCGAATATCCTGAATATTTCAGATAATTTACGATAAGGTCGATTGCAACTTCCTTCCTTGCATGGCCGATGTGCGGCTTGTCGTAAACCGTCATTCCGCAGGCGTAAAGACCGACGTTTTTGCCGTTTAAAGGAACAAAATCCTCTTTTTTTTCACTCATCGAATTGTAGATCCTAAGCATTTTTCTCTCCTTAAAAGTTCCTAAAAGCGGAATATTATACGCAAAACATATTTTTGTTCAAAAAAACTTTGGATCACAGATATTACGAAAATTACTAAAAACTTTTTTTAAAACTCCGTTCCATTATAATTCCGCGTTTTTTGACCCGTCTGTATCTCGAATCGTTCCCTCGCCACAATGGAGAGGGAATAAAGGGTGAGGTCAGGAGAGATTAGAGGTTTTCAGGAGGATAAAATGAAAAAAATCACGGCTGAAATTTTTGTTTTGAAGGATGGTGAAGAAAAACTTATCAACGACATTGACACCGATATGATTTTCCACAACAAGTATCTTTCGATCGTCGACATCAACCTGATGGGACAGTACGCGCTCGACAACCTTGAAGGCTACAAGGATTTTTCGAAAAAAGTAAAACCCGGAATGATCGTTGTCGCAGGTGAAAACTTCGGTGCGGGAAGCAGCCGTCAGCAGGCGGTTGACTGTTTTATTTCGCTGAATTTACAGGGTGTTGCGGCAAAATCGTTCGGCGCGATTTACAAAAGAAACATCATAAACACCGGTTTCCCGATGATCGAGATCCTCGATATCGCCGATGATGTACTTGAAACAGGAAAAAACCTCGATTTCGACATTGAATCGGGTGAGATTCTTGATTGCGGCAAAACAGTCGGTCACTTCAAAAAGTTCTCGACAGTACAAAAGGATATCATCGAAAAGAAAGGTCTTCTCAACTGCATTTAACTGTGAAAAATAAATATCCCCAAGTTAAACAGAAAAATTGCTTTTTAGGGAACTTTTTGATATAAAAACTGCAAAAATGTTCCCTAAAAGGAGAGCGCGATGAGTGAAACTTTGGATGAAATAAGGATTCTGCTGCAGCAAAAAGGAGAATGTCAGGCACGGTTGAATCTTCTGGCTTACGACGGAACACCCGAAATTAAAAAGTCGTCAAGCGGAAGCTATATATATGTGCGGAAGCGTGTCGGCAGCAGGATTACATCGACTTATGTCGGAGCTTATTCCGACGAGCTTTTTCAGCTTCTTCTGCGGAATACAAAAGAAGCCCGAGAGCTCAAAAAACAGATGCGTCACATCGACAAAAAGCTTGCCGAACTCGGATACGAAGATAACGAGCTCCCGCTTTCAGTGCAGAAAAACCTTGATTTCGCCCGTGTGAACATGAAAGCCAACATTTACGATCAGGCAGTTCTTGAAGGAGTCGCGACATCATTTCCGCAAACAGAAGAAATCATTGAAAACGGCAAAGTTTCAGGCATGACGGCGACAGATGTGCAGAAAATTCTTAATTTGAAGCACGCATGGGAGTTTATTCTCGACCGCAATGTCATCCAGAGCAAAACGGATTATTACCTGCTCTGCCACATAGCGCGCCTTGTGAATGAAGGTTTTTTCTTTGATGCCGGCAGAATCCGCGGGATTCCGGTGACTATAGGCGGCAGTTCCTACATTCCGCCGATACCTGTAGAATCAGTTGTGAAAGAGCGGATTGCCGAAATACTTGCTTCAAAACAGTATGAAATCGATATTGCGGTCGAACTTTGCCTTTATTCAATGAAAACGCAGATTTTTACTGACGGTAACAAACGCGCATCCGTGATTTTTGCGAATCATTACATCATTTCTCACGGACTCGGACTGCTTGTCATCCCGGAAAAGGAAGTACCGGAATTCAAAAAACTTCTCGTTGCTTTTTACGAAGGTGAAAATATTGAAATTATTAAAAATTTCCTGAAAGAACGTTGTTGGAAGAAATTGCGATTAGGCTAAACTCTGTATTTTGTGGAGGAAAAATGACAGAAAAAATAAAGATAAATCCTAGAAAGGCGGGAATAATCCTGCATCCTGTTTCCCTTCCCGGCAATTACGGCATCGGCTGTTTCGGCAAGCCGGCATACGATTTTGTCGATTTCATGGCTGAATCGGGAATAAGGATCTGGCAGATCCTGCCGCTCACTCCGACAGGCGCCGACGGCTGTCCCTACAACTCTTTCAGCGCGTTTGCGGGGAACGAGATCTTGATTGATATCGACGAGCTTTTTGAGAAAAATTTTGCCGAAAAACCGATCGAAATGCCGGATTTTGACAACTTTCGGGTCGATTATCCGAAAGTTATTGACTTCAAAGCGAAATTTCTGGATGAAGCGGCTGAAAATTTTTACAAAGTCCGTGAAAATTATCCGGAATTTTCAGTTTTTGTCGAAGAAAACTCCTCATGGTTGCGTGATTTCGCACTTTTCAGAGTTCTCACGAAAAATTTTGAAGGAAAATCATGGAAATTCTGGCCAATTGAATTCAGAAATCACGATGAAAAAGCCTTGAAAGAGTTTGAAAAAGCACATGAATTAGAGCTTTTCCGCCACTTTTTCGCGCAGTGGATCTTCTTTTCGCAGTGGAAAAAACTTAAAAGTTACGCGAATGAAAAAGATATCGAGATTATGGGTGATATTCCGATCTTCCTCTCTTTCGACAGCGCCGATGTATGGGCGAACCAGCATATTTTCAAGATGAGTGACGCCGTTATGTCGGAAGTCGCAGGCGTTCCGCCCGATTATTTCAGTGCCGACGGACAGCTCTGGGGAAATCCGCTCTATGACTGGAAAGTGCTTGAAAAAGAGGATTTTTCGTGGTGGATCGACCGCTTTCTGCATAATCTGAAACTTTACGATATTCTCCGTCTCGACCATTTCCGCGGTTTCAGCGCATACTGGTCGGTTCCGGCAAGCGAAACAACTGCCAAAAACGGTCACTGGGAAAAAGGTCCGCGTGAAAAACTTTTCGAAACTCTCTTCAAAAAAGCGGGGAAGATCCCTATCGTCGCGGAAGATCTGGGAGATATCGATGCCGATGTAGTCAAACTCCGCGAAAACTGCGGATTTGCAGGAATGAAAGTGCTCCAGTTCGCCTTTTACGAAGGGACTGACCACGAATTTCTGCCGCACAACTACACTACGACAAACTGCGTCTGCTACACAGGAACGCACGACAACGATACGACTGTCGGCTGGTTCTGGTCGCTTCCCGACGGCGCGAAATCGTTTGTGACCCACTATTTAGGAAGCAACGGTGATGACATCCACTGGAAAATGATCAGACTTGCGATGTCTTCTATCGCCGAAAAAGCGCTTTTTCCGCTTCAGGATGTCCTCGGCTGGGGAGGAGACTGCCGCTTCAACGTTCCCGGGACAACAGGACCGCAGAACTGGTCATGGCGCTTCCAGAAAGATTCCCTTTCAAAATACCATTCCGATCTGCTCCGCGGCATAGTTGTCGCATTCAACAGGGAAAATAGGAAAAGTTCGTAATCTCTCGCAATTTCCGAATAATTGAATATAATACAAAGGTTTTCTTGTAGAGACGGAACCTGACACGTCTCATTTACGGAGGTTCAGAAATGCCTGAAAATGAAATCAATCTCATAAAAGAGAAACTTGTGAACGAACTGACACCGTTGAAAATATATCTTTTCGGTTCATTTGCGGACGGAACGGCGACCGAAGACAGCGACTTCGATTTTTATATCATTGTCAAGGACGGTTCACAGAATCTTGCCGATTTGACGGCTGAAGCTTACAAGTCAATCCGTTCGGTACGAAGCCGCGCGGTGGACATTGTCATCTGCACGGAGAGCCGATTTGAAAGCCGTAAAAACAGAATGGGAATTGAAAACGAAGTTATGAACAAAGGAGTGCTGCTGTATGGCTAACGAAAATTTAAACGACGCGAAAGAATGGCTTTCCTTTGCGGAAGCGGATTTAGGAGTTGCGACTCATCTTTTGGCGACATATAACCCGAAACCGCTTGAAATCGTGTGCTTTCACTGCCAGCAGGCGGCCGAAAAAGCTGTCAAAGCATTGATTGTGCTGAACGGCAGCCAGGGCGGAATCCCAAAAAAGCACGATCTTTTTCTTCTGTTGAATCAGATAAAAGACTCTGTCAAAATTGATGAAAAATACTACAACTATGCAGATATTTTGACTCCTTACGCTGTCTCGATGCGTTATCCTAACGAACTGTTTCTTGAAGAACGCCATGCAGTAAAAGCAATAGATATGGCTAAAGAATTTGTCGATTGGGCAAAAAGTATTGTTTCGAT
The DNA here is from genome assembly GCA_017963125.1 of bacterium. GTDB lineage: Bacteria > UBP6 > UBA1177 > UBA1177 > UBA1177 > UBA1177. The sequence continues at coordinate 56,114 of JAGCUA010000018.1, read as the reverse complement.
TATTTAGGAGAAACCAACATGAAAAATTTAAGTTTTACTTTCATCATCTTTTTAATTTTTGTATTTGCTGGTTGTATGCAAAATGAGGTGCGGCAAAAAACAGAGGATGATTCTAAAGCCTGTGAATATGCACAAAAGGCTAATAATAAAAAAGTTTGGGCAAATTATCTTAGAAAATTTCCACAAGGAGTTTGCGCTTTTATTGCAAAATCCGAATTAGAAAAACAAAGTAATGTAAATCCAAATGAAAAAGAAATGATGTCAGATTTTATTCCATGCGAAACAGGTTGCACAGATCCGGAAACAGGTTATATGTGGTCATCCATATCACCCTTTGATATGGATTGGAATCAAGCATACAGATATTGTTCAAAACTCAATGAAAACGGTTATTCAGATTGGAAACTTCCAACTATTCAAGTTCTAAAAACTATTGTTCTTCCAAATAAGTGGAAAAGCAAATTCGGTGATACAAATCGCTTTTGGTCTTCAACTCATTATCTAAATGATCGTGCAAAAGATATTGTTTTCTCAATTAATCTTATAGATGAAAATAGTTCATCTCACAAAGCATTGGTTCGTTGCGTAAGAAATACTAAATAATTTGTTGCAATATCAAAATCTGTCACATATTGGTCTGTATTCTTTTTATCTAAAAATTTCACTTGCGCACGAAACTGTATATTTAGAGCCCTCGATAAGAGTAGGGTATAATTTCGGACGAAAGAGCAAGAAACAATCGGAGGCAAAATGAAAAAGTTTTTCCGTATTTTCAGGATATCAGCCGTGATCATGGCTTTCGCCGCGGCTTTTTTTGTTCTTCACAAACCTGCGGAACCCCAAACCGATGACTGCAACCTTGACAAAGATGCCGCAAAACGGATCTTCAGGACCGCCGAAAGTTTCGAAAAGACCGGCGAAGAGTGTATTTACGATGTTTTCGACGTCTCGAAAAAACTGCTCGGAAGAGTTGTCTACGCAAGACCGGACGGAACGGCTGTCGGCGGTTTCGGCGGGAACCTGAGAGTTGTCACGGGCATTTCGCCTGACGGTAAAATAGTCGGAACAGAACTCGGAGAAAACTATGAATCATACGGCTTTATCGAACGTGTCAGAGAAACCGGCTTTTTTGAAAAGTGGAACGGCAAAAGCGTTGCGGATGCAGCAGAAGCCGAAGTCGATACGGTAAGCGGCGCGACGATGTCAACGAGAGCGATAAAGTCGATGGTCGCGCTAAACCTTTCGAAATACAGCGGTATGAAAATCGCGGCAGATCAGCAGGATGCGACTCCGCTCTGGCTTAAAATCGCGGTTTTCGTCATCCTTGCATACTCACTTTTTGCATTTTTCTTTCCGCAGAAAACAGCAAAATTCAGAATTTTCCACCTTGCCGCACTCGCAGTTGTCTTAGGTTTTATCAGCGGTTCAGCGCTTTCGTTCGAATCTTTCAAAAACTGGCTAACAAGCGGAAACATCACCCTTGTTCCGGTCGTAATACTCGCTTTAGCTCTGGTTATTCCTGTAATTTTCGGCAGGAATTTTTACTGTAGCTTCATCTGCCCATTCGGAGCGATGCAGGAACTTTTGGGAAAAATTCCCCTTCCGAAAAAGAATTTTTCACCGAAATTCATGAAAGGGGTTCCGGTTTTTAAAGGCGTTCTGCTGGTTTTAATTTATGCGGTCATGATTTCCGGTATGATTTCTGATCTCACTGTTTTCGAGCCTTTCAGCGCGTTTAAGTTTGAAGCCGCCTCCCTTCCCTCGCTTGTTATCGCGGCGGTTTTCTTAATTGTTTCGCTGTTTATAAGCCGTCCGTGGTGCCGTTTTTTCTGCCCGACAGGGACTCTGATAAATATGTTTGCCAAGAGAAACGGCGAAGAAATCTAATTCGATTCCTGCTTCAAATATTCCTTCAAAAGCGGGATGAGCCTCTCGGCTACATCGTTTCCGACAATACGTGAAGCTGTCGGAGTGAAGTGGACTCCGTCATAGAACATCGTATCCGAATAACCGTCAAAAACATAGGAGTGATTGAATATTACAGGATCTTCACTTTCTGACATTCCTTCCACGCAGCGCAGGACATAACTGTTTAGTCCCGGTACTGCGATCTCGTTTCTGTAGATAAGGTTGTGTTCTGTCGAGCTCCAGAATTCTTTCGATTGCAGGAAAGTAGAGAAGACGAAGACAGTTTTTATCCCTTTTGCGGCAAGCAGATCAGACGCTTTTTTCATCCTTGCCTTCAATTTTGCGACTAATTCATCAGCTCTTGCCTCGAACTCAGGGATCAAAGGACGGAACCCGTCTTCTTTTTCAAACGATACCATGTTTTGAGCGGAATCACTCCAGAAAGCCTCTTTTATAACCTTGACGACAGCACTGCGCTGAAAAAAGGACTTCTTTTTGTCTGCATCGAGATTTTCTATCACGCCCTGGACCACATCTTCTTCCGTCTTGAAAGGCGGATGCTCGATATTTCCGCGTTCGAAACTGTAGTTCACGTCGCCTGTGCCTGAATAGAACAGCGCCATGTCGAGTTCCAGATTCTCGCTTTCAAGTTCTGCAAAAGGGATCTCCCGCATGAGTTCAGTTCCCTCGATCCCTATATTGAAAACGGTGATTTTTCTATCCGGAAATTCCTCCTGCAGTCTTTTCTGAACTACAAAAGGGATCGTATTTTTCTCAGCGAGATAGATCCCGAGGATCCTCGAATCTCCGTAAAGTCCTATACGGTATTCGTTTTTCTCTTTTTTCTGAGGTTCCTCACCGCGGAAGCCGAACGAGTTGAAGTTGAAGCTCTCTGTCCGTGCCTTTTTGTAGCGGTATATAATTGTTCCGGGGACTCCGACGACTCTTCTGCCAATTGAAGCAAGATCTTCTCTTGCCTTCATCGCCGTTTTCATCTCGTCTTCCGAAAAAGAAATGCTTGCATAGTATTCTATATTGTTGAGTGTATCTCCGAAAGATGTGAAGGTGCGCAGAACGAATTCTGAAGCCGCAAACAGGACAAACAACGACAAAAGGGTGATGAAAATACCTTTTAAAGATCTGATCCTGTCGATGCGTTTACTTTTCTTCAAGATATTTCCCCGCTTCCAGAATTTTTATTATCTCTTCACTCATGTTGTCAGCTTCGATTTTGAGAGCCGTCGGCGTGTAGTGTATTCCGTCGTAGAAAACAGTATCCAGCATGCCGTGGAAGATGTCGCTGTGGTCTATTATGTTTTTGCCGTAATCGCCTTTTTCCATTGCTTTTTTTACCCCTTCGATGCAGCGCAGTGCAAAGAGGTTTATTCCGGGTGAATACATTTCATTTCTGTAGAGATGCAGTTCTTCGTTGTTGCTCAACGGATTTTTTATCTGGATCAGAGGTTGTAGAAAGAAAAGCGACACTATCCCTTTTTGGTCGAAAAAGGCCGTGGCTTCCTTCATCCTGCCGAGATAGACTTCAGGAAACTGTTCTGCATAGGTGATTTTCTGCGGCGGGATCGGAAATGCCGGAATGTTGCTGCCGGACATGCGCCGCACAAGTTTTTCGGCATCGCTGAGATATGTCTGTCTCAAAGTGTTCAGAAGTCTGACTTTATCGTAAATCGTCTTGTCTTCATCCTTCAATTCGATTCCCGGAATGAGCTTTTCATCTCCTTTAAACGGTTCCCATTCAATGTTGCCTGCATCAAAAGCCGACTGAAGGTCTATTACCCACGAATAGAATACGACCATGTCAGGTTTTATTTTTTCCAGATAAAACTGTGCCGTTGCAAATTCTCTCTGCAGATCGTGACCTTCGACTCCCATATTCAGGACCGTTATATTCTTGTGAAAGTGCGTACGCAGATTTTTTTCGATTATCGAAGGGATCGTGCTTTCATCCTGAACTGCGAAACCGAATATCTTGGAATCGCCGAAGACCGCGATCCTGAATTCATCTGCACCTTTTTCACGGAATTCCTGATTTCTGAATCCGTCGGAATTAATGGTGAAACTCTCCCTTACAGCCGGTTTGTACTTGAAAATTATCGTTCCGGGAATGCTCGTCTGGCGTTCTTCTCCCAGGCTTATGATATCGCGCCTGAATTTTTCGGCATTTTCCGATTCTTTTTTAGAAAAAACGAGATTCCTGTAGTAGTCGAAATCGTTGTTTGCCCCTTTGAATATCGTGAAATTGAGAACGAATTCCGAAAAAACGAAATATGCGGCGATACAGAGAAGCTGCAAAAGCAGTTTGCCGGCAGAGTTTATTTTATCAATTCTTTTCTGCATTTTTGTTCTGTATTTCTTTAATAATTACAGTAAGTTCTTCTGAGAGTTTTTCGGCGTGCAGCCTTGAGCCTTCCGGCGTATAGTGCACCCCGTCGTAGTAAACAGTATCTTTTATTCCTTCAAAAACCCGGCTCTGGTCTATAACTCTGATATTCTCATTTTTTGTCAGAGCTTTAACGATCCCCTCTTCACTGCGCTGCGTAAAAAGGTTCAATCCGGGCGAAAATGATTCGTGCCTGAAAAGAAGATGCCTTTCTATCTCCGTAAGCGGTTTGTTTAACTGGGCGACCGGCGAAATGACGTATGCGGCGTATACTCCGCGGTCATTGAAATAGTTGCAGAGTTCTTCAACTTTTTCAGGGAATTTTTTTATAAAGGAATTCAGGTTCTCAACCTTGTCTGAAGGAATTTCACCGGCTGCAAAATCTGTTTTGGAAAACATTTTTTCAAATTCGGAAAAGTCGTTGATGAGAGAAAGTTTTATAGTGTTCAGGAGCTTGATTTTCGCGGTTAGCTGCTCGTCGGGTTTCTCTCCGAAAGCAGGCGGAAGCGGCGCATTTTCTACAAAAGGTTCCCACTCTTTCCAGCCGAAAATATAGGCTTCGTTTATATCGTTGGCTCCGCTGTACAAAAGGACGATGTCAGGCTCCAGCTCTTTGTAGTAATGCTTTGCCGCATCAGCTGTCCGCTGCAGCGTAAGTCCTTCGACACCGAAATTGAGAACTTTTATACTTTTATCGGGAAAAGTTTCTCTCAGATTTTTTTCAAGAGCGACAGGGATCGTATTTTCATCGGCGAGCAGGATCCCGAAAATTCTGGAATCACCGAAAATTATTATCCGGAACTCGTCCTTTTCCTTAGGTTTTATCTCGTCTCCGCGGTATCCGAACGAATTCAGATTGAAACTCTCCGTTTTTGCAGGTTTGTACTTGTAAAAAAGCGTTCCTGGAACAATTTCGCGCCTTTCACCCAGCGAAAGCAGATCTTTTCTGAATTTAAGGGCTGTTTCCCAGTCTTTTTCGGAAAAAACGATCGATGCGTAGTAGTCGGATTCATTTGTTGCATTGCTGAAAACGGAACTTTCCAATGCCGCTTCTGATATCAGGTAGTAAAGGGACAGGAATAAAAACACGGCGCAGAACAATCCGGGAGAATTTATTTTGTCGATCCGCCTTATACGCATTTAGAACCTGAAATAGAAGAAAGGATCCGAGAAGACCATCGTGCTGCTGGAAAGTGCCGCTCCGAAGAGGACGAGAAGAAATGCCGCTTCCAGCCACCTGAACACATTAGATTTCCCGAATTTATCGGTAATAACTCTGTAAACAGGGAATCCGAATATGCAGCCTGCGACAAAAACAATAAATGATTTTGCGTCAAAAATCTGCATCATTGAAACTGTTGCGGAGGTGTTCGGAATGAACATTGCCTTGACGACTCCGAAATAATAAGCGACAGAATCGACCTTTACCGAAATGAAAAACAGCGGTAATGCAATCATTTTTGCGTAAAGATGCGCCAGCACAGTATTTCTGTAAGGACAGTATTTTTTGAAAAGCCTCTCTATAGTGATCAAAAAAGCAGAAAGTGCGCCGAGGAAAATGAAGTTCCACGCGGCTCCGTGCCACAATCCGCAGGCAAGAAAAGCGAGCCAGAGATTGACGATTGCCCTGAAATCGCCTTTTCTGCTACCGCCGAGCGGAATATAAATGTAGTCCCTGAACCACGTTGAAAGCGAAATGTGCCATTTGCGCCACATGTTTCCGAGAGAGGTCGCAGTGAAAGGATATGTGAAGTTTTCGGGAATTTTTATGCCGAACATTCTCGCCAGACCGATCGCCATGTCGGAATAACCGGAGAAATCGAAGTAAAGCTCTACCATGAAGACGAATGTCGCGGCCCACGCCACATCGATCCCCATAGTAGATGTGTCCATCGAATAGATTTTGTCAACGACTGGGGCGAGATTGTTGGAAATCAGCACTTTTTTCGCGAAACCGTATGCAAAACGCTTCAGTCCGTAAAGAAATGCGGCATAGTGCACCGCCCTGTATTTAAGCTGCGGAATGAAGTTGTCGTAACGGACGATAGGACCTGCGACAAGCTGAGGGAAGAAGGCAATGTAAAGCGCGGTATCAATGAATTTAGGCTCTTTTTCTGCAGGATTTCTGTAAAAATCGATTATGCAGGATACTGCCTGGAATGTGAAAAACGATACTCCGAGCGGCAGGTGAAAATTGGTAGGCGTTATCTTAACCGAAGAGAAAAGAGCGAAAAGATGGGCGAGCTGAGTGGTGAAAAAGTTCATATGCTTGAAAATAAGAAGTACCAAGAGTGAAACGATAGAACCTGTCACGGCAACTGCAGTTTTGTGGTGCTCCAGTCTGTGTATCAGAAGTATCGAAATATGCGCGGCGAGGATCGTCACAACCATGAGCATGACAAATAGACCTTCACCGTATATGTAGAATATCAGGCTGGCCAGAAGCAGGAATGCTTTGCGGAATTTTTCAGGAAGCATCGCGTGGAGAATCCACACAAAAGGAAGAAAAATAAATAAAAATATAGGGCTGCTGAAAACCATTGAAACCTCAAAATCTGATATAAAAATACAAAAAACGAAGTATTTTACTTAAAAAGATGACAATAGAAAGATTACATTAAAAATTTTTCTACTTCGCGTCTGAAATCATCGAAAGTCATATCGTCGCGGATCCCGAAACGGGTAAGGGCAAAATCATATTTGACCGGATCTTCCGGTGCGATCTCGGCGTAATGCGAGGTGATCTCGAGAGCGGCTTTGTAATTCGGCGCCTTTTTTTCGGTAAAACCGAGGATCTTCGCCGCTTTGAAGGCATGTGTATCGAGCGGAACTACCAATTTGGCAGCGCTTGCCTTTGTCCAGCCGCCGGGATCGACCTCGTCATTTCTCACCATCCAGCGGAAAAAGAGGTTGAGCCTCTTGCAAGCCGAACCGTCGGCAGGAGAAGGGATCAGATACGATTTTTGTGAAAGATTCATCTCGTCGACGAATTTTTCGACTCCGCAAAGATATAAATTCTCGAAATTTCCGTATTCCTTGAGAACGTGCTTCATTCCGCGGAAAAGTTTTGCGAGATCCTCGTCAGTCGTGAATCTGTGAACGAAGCCTTTGTATATCGCGGCAAAATCCTTTTCACTGTGAGAATCAACGAAATCGAAGGGCTTGCCTTCCATCGGTTGCAGTATCTTGTCAACGGATTTAAGTATCTGAGCCACTCTGCCGTAAGCGATAGAAGAAGCTAAAAGTGCAATGATCTCGCGGTCTTTAGTTTCAGGATAATCATACAGAAATTTCAGCGGGTCGGGATCGACAAGACCTCTTTTATTGAGCTTTTTATAGAGAGATTCAAGAAGATTTCTGAGTTCGCGCATTATTTGACCTCGTAATTAAAGAAATCAATCATCGAAAAACGAGAAAACTGTAGAGAAAATATCAAGAAAAGGCAACAAATCTGATCGGAAAAGGCATCCGATTTTATTCAGCCTTCCTGACGCAACGGACCGCGAATCCGTACTTTGCCTTTTTATCAGCATATATGCTTAAATAATTGTAATCAGACAAAAACCAAACGCTCTCCGAGTCATCTGACAGAGTAGAGGATGACCAGCTCCACACACTGCTGAGTTTGCAGTATCCGGATGAATCATAGGAACGACAGTCTTCTGTCCAACAATCAGAAGACAAACAGCCGTTCGTTTCACTTACTTTGCAAGTTCCGCCTGCTTCTATGCCGGGGCTGTTTTGTACAAGAGTTCTAAGTTCGTCGATTGTCGGCAGATGCCAGTCATTATATCCGGCAAGAGAAAGGTTCTCACAGTAAGAAACAGATTCGTCCCAACTAAAAAGATTCTCGATGGAATCGTTATTTTCTAAATGAGACCACATGAGTCCGGAATCTGGATCTTTCCAAGGTTTACATCTCCCTGTTTGTGTGTCACATCCCGCATTGCATGTTTCGTATAGAGTGTAGTAAAAAAAGCATCCTGCATCACAGACATAGGAAGAATCTGATTTGCAGGTTAACTCTCCAATCCCGCCGCACTCATTGGTTGGGTCGCAATCCCAAATTTCATCTGAGTTGTCGCTGCAAGAAACAATAAAAATCAGAATTGCAACACAAACTACAAAGACTTTTTTCATTTTGTACTCGCTATTTCACGTCTTTCATGACTTTAGCGATGAGTTCGTCACTAACGATGTAGGGAAGGGTCAGGTGATCGTTGTGGTCGTTGTTTTTGTTGTATTCGACGACTGTTTCGATCGAGTGTTCGTTTCTTGCCCACGCTCTTCTTGAAACGCCGCCCATTACGTCCCACGGGAATGCGATGTCGAGTATCGCGTCAACTCTTTCGGAACCGTCGAGGACCATTCCGAAGCCGCCGTTGATCGATTTGCCGATGCCGACTCCGCCGCCGTTGTGAAGTGCTACAAGGCTCATGCCTCTTGCACAGTTGCCGGCGAAAATGTTGGTCGCCATATCTGCCATGATGTTGGAACCATCCTTGATGTTCGATGTTTCGCGGTAGGGGCTGTCTGTGCCGCCTGTATCGTGGTGGTCACGTCCGAGCATGATAGGACCTACGATGCCTTCGCGGACCATTTCGTTGAATTTCTTTGCGATCTGCGTTCTTCCGGCAGCATCCTGATAGAGAATTCTTGCCTGAGTTCCGACGACGAGTTTGTTTTTCATCGCGTCTTTTACCCAGTGGTAGTTGTCCTTGTCCTGATAACGGAGAACCGGACGGCAGTGCGCGATGACTTCCGCAGCAGCTTCGTCGGTTTTTGCAAGGTCGCTCTCTTTGCCGCTGAGGCATACCCAGCGGAATGGGCCGTAACCGTAATCGAAAAGTTCAGGTCCAAGAATATCCTCGACATAGCTCGGCCAGATGAAGCCTTCGAAAGTATCTTTTCCGTTTTTGGAAATCTCTTTAACACCTGCATCGAAAATAGCTCTCATAAATGAGTTGCCGTAATCGAAGAAGTATGTTCCTTTTGCGACGAGCTTTTTGATGACTTCGAAATGTCTGCGAAGCGTAGCGTCAACGAGCTGGCGGAACTTCGGCTTGTCGTTTGCGAGAAGCGCCGTTCTCTCTTCGAAAGTGATCCCTGCCGGGCAGTAGCCGCCTTCATAGACTGCGTGGCAGCTCGTCTGGTCGCTCAGAAGGTCGATGTGGATGTTTTCGGAGTCCGCATATTCAAGAAGATCAACGATATTTCCGTGGTAAGCAATGCTGATGGGCTCTTTTTTCTCAATATATTCAAATGCTTTTTTGAATGCTTCCTCTGCGCTGTCCGTGACGAGCGATACCCAGCCCTGCGAGTGTCTCGTTTCGATTCTCGAAGCGTCGACTTCTGCGAAAATGCCGACACCTTTCGCGATCTCCACTGCTTTCGGTTGTGCGCCGCTCATGCCGCCGAGACCGCTGGAAACGAAGAGCTTGCCGCGAAGGTCACCGTCCCACGGAACGCCGAGTTTCATTCTTCCTGCGATGAGGATCGTGTTGTATGTGCCGTGAACGATCCCCTGCGGGCCGATGTACATCCAGCCGCCGGCAGTCATCTGTCCGTAGTTAGCTACACCGAGAGCCGCTGCGCGGTTGAAGTTCTGCATATCGTCGAAAAGGCCGACCATAAGTCCGTTCGTCGTGATGACGCGCGGTGCTCTTTTGTGCGATTTGAAAAGGCCGAGCGGATGTCCGCTGTGGAGAACGAGCGTCTGTTCATCGGTCAAAACTTCCAAATATTTTTTGATGAGGCGGTACTGCATCCAGTTCTGGCAGACCTGTCCCGTTTCGCCGTAAGTTACGAGTTCATAAGGATAAAGCGCTGTCGCGAAGTCGAGGTTGTTGTCGATCATTACCTGGAAAGCTTTGCCTTCGATGCAGTTTCCTTTGTAGGAATCGATAGGTTTGCCCCAGATCTTGCCTTCAGGACGGAAGCGGTAGCCGTAGATTCTGCCGCGTGTGAGAAGTTCTTCAAGAAATTCTGGTGCAAGTGCTTCGTGAAGCTCTTCCGGAACGTAGCGGAGAGCGTTTCTAAGCGAAAGTTCGATCTCGTTTTTCGTGAGAGTGAGCTCTCTTTTCGGAGCGCGTCTGATACCTTCCACGAATTTCGGATATTCGGGAAGAACCGGGTCAAGTTTGATCGTCATTGCATTCGAAATGTCGAAATTATTGAGCATTTTTTCCTCCAAAACAGGTTTTTAACGGCGAAATATACTATTAAAAAAGAAAGTTGCAAGATTGCTGGGAAGGATTGACTTTTCAGCAGTTTTTACTATAATATCCGCCGTTCTTCAGGAACGCTTCTTTGACAAGTGGGGATGACTTGGTTTCGACAGGGAGGCTGGATTTTCCGGCTGCATGCCGAGGCGCCGCTGGCCTCGTAAAAAGCGGCAAAACAAGAAACGCAAATAATAATTTTGCATTGGCAGCTTAAGCCTGCCCGTCCTTCTGCGGTATTTCCGCGGCTGTAGCAAGGGCGCCAAACAGCGGAATAGCGACCCGAGCCTTTTCGCAGGGCGAGGGAAGCGAAATCAATTGCGAAAAAGTGCGAGGGATCCTGCTGCTGGGAGCCTGAACACTAATTAAAACAGACAGCTACGCACGTAGACGCCCGACTTTCCCCCTTTTTGGACGCGGGTTCGATTCCCGCCATCTCCACCAGATTTTAATTCAGAGTCTTGATTTTATCGGTTAATTCCTGAGACAATTCTTTGTCGAAAATTGTGAGATTTTCTTTCAGAACGCCTTTCTTTTCGAGGAAGAAGAGCATTTCGTAGATTTCGTCAGCCGTGGCTGACGGGATTTTTTCGCTCACTTTCGGAAGAAGTTTTTTAACTATTTCGGAGTGTCTTGATTTTTCTTCTTTCAAAATGCCGCTTTCTCCCAAAAGTTCGAGGACCGTGCCGAAAATTGCAAATTTGTCTTCAAAAAATTTCCGGAGCATCGTTTTGAACCAGTCTGGAAGGGCAGAAACATCGATTTGATTTTCTGAATTGATCGACTCGTAGTAACCCATGATCGTGTTTTCAAGAAACTCGCTTACGAAAGTGTAAAGTTCAGTGCCGCGGAAAAGTTCGCAGAAGAAAGGCGCGAATGCGAACGCGGCCGAATTTTTGTAGAACGAGAACTCGGGAATAGAATCTTTTGATATCGTAAGTTCTTGATTTTCTTCGTGATGTTTTCCTTTTTGTATCAGATCGCCTTTTTTAAGCAGGATATTGACAAGTTTCGAGCAGTTTACATCGAGATTGTTGAGCGCATAAGCGGTCTGAACATCCGGAAGAGTGTGAAGGATCTCGACAGTCTGTTCCATTCTTTCGACCAGGTCTTTGATGGAAAGGCTTTCGAAACCCATGAAAACAGCCGAAAAAATTGCCGAAAAACTGATGACCGAGGCTTTTTCCTGCACTTCCGCGATCCTTGCCGCAGTCTCGTCGGTGAATTTCGTGTTAAGGAGGATCGGCTGCGAGAATCTGACGTAAACCGGGCCGTAGTTCGCTCTGAAAAGTGTGAAAAGTTTTTTGAGAAAGTGTTCCGATTCGGGTTGCTTTACGCCCTGCTTTTCACGGCTGTAATCTTCTATTTCCTTGAGCTTTTCGTAAGTTATCGAAACCGGAACGATGTAGAGTTTTCTGTTTGTCGCCTTCGTGATCTCGGCAAGCATTTTGAGCATTCCAGTCCTCGGAGAGCGCACCATTCCGCTTCTCGAACGGCCTCCTTCGATGAAAAATTCGATGTTGTAGCCGGCCGTTACAATCTGTTCGAGGTAAGTTGTGAGGATCTTTTTATAAAATTCGTCGTTCTGGATTTGTCGTCTTATGAAGAATGCACCCATTTTGCGAAGAACAGGCGAAAGAGGGAAAAAATCGAGGTTGTCTCCTGCCGCGACGAGGGGAACCGTCACTTTTTCCTTGTAAAGAATGTAGTTGAGTATCAGGTAGTCGAAGTAACTTTTGTGGGTCGGGACAAATACTGTATTCGAGGCGCTTTGCGCGCAGACTTTTCGCAGTTCGTTTATTTCGTCTGAAGAATAAGTGAATCTCGAAAAACGCGCGTTCAATATTTTTCCGAGGAAATACGAGGCTGTCTCGGCGTAAAGCGGACTGTATTCCGAAGACATCGCCTTCATCGTCTTTATCGCTGAACGCTTCTCGTCATCGCTTCCTAGCCCCATTTTGAAGAGAGTCTCGTTCTTGAGGTCGAGCCAGTTTTTGAGCGCGGCGCCTACGACATTGCGTTTTGACATATCCATGAGGTCGCATAGTTTCTGAACGAAGACTTCTTCGGAATCCTCGAGTTTGGCTGTTGACGAGATGCCGATCCTGAGGGTCAGTTTCCTTCTTTTCAGCATGAACATGAGGAGTTCCCACGACGTCGACCAGAAGTTGTAGCGGCCGATGAGCTGGTTTATCCACTCCCAGCGTTTCTTTTTGTCGAGATTTTTGTCCCAGAGCGTGATTACCGGGATCAGAGTCGCTTCCTGATGTTTCAGTTTTCTGTAAACTTCGGAAAAAACGGGGTCGATGCTGAGTTCTTCGGGCGAATCGACCGGAATGTAGAGCGATTTGATGAATCTGTCTTTGATTATCGACGGGGTGAAAAGCGAGATCAACATCATCCAGAGTTCGCCAAGCGGCCTGAAAAAGCGTGTTTTCGGGCCGAAAGAGTGGGTGGGCGGCGTTATTCCGTTTTCGATCATAAAGCCATTGAGAAGGAACTGCTCGATTTTGCTGTTGCGCCCTGAAATATAGATGACAAGGCGCTTTTTGTCGTTTTCGTCTTTTGTTTTCAGCGATTCAAAACCTTCTGGATCGGGAATTTCGACATCGAATTTTCTGAAAAAATAGCGGTAAATCCGCTTGTGAAGTCCGTGTGCGAACGAAGTTACGAAATTGCGTGAGTAGAAAAATCTGCCGTTTCCCATAAGATCCTAAAATCTGTGAATATATTCAGGTTTTCCGACAACGATTTCGCCGTTTCCGATGTTTTTGACCGAATATCCGAAGCCTCCTTCCGGTGTTTCGGGCTGGAATTTGCACGCTTTAGGCTCAGAGATCGTGCCATCTTTGACCGTAGCGCAGAAGATCATCCCGCCGTCTCCGAAATTTTTTCCACCGGCAATGATAAGATCGGTGTCATCTGAAAGTTTTATCATATCGAAATCGGAAATCTTGTTGTCATCGCTGTAAAGGTAGGAGGGGAGCAGAAATAAGAGATCCAGTCTCGGCTCAAAGTTTTCCAGAGGGTCGAAAAAGCTGATTGTTCCGTAGAGGTTGTCTTTCGGAGCGAGTGATGCAAGATATTTTTTGCCGCCGATCTCAACGGTTTTTATAACGCTGCCGAACTGAGATGAGTCAGCCCAGAAAATTTTGTGAGTCGCACCTTTTTGCCAGTCGGTACCACCTGAATAAATATAGATCCCGCCGCCGAAGTGTTCGTAGCCTCCCTCTCTCAACTCTCTCAAACCCCAGCCGGCAACAGCAAGGTCGGGCTTCGAGTCGCCGTCAAGATCGTCAATGATCATACCGCTTCCGAAATACTGTCCCTTTTCTTCAACTTCGGGAAGCAACACCCAGCTTTCGTGCTCCGAAAGACCTTGTGCGCTTCCTTTGAAAAATGCGACCATTCCCTGGCTTCCGCCGCCTGTAAGTTCGGGACCAGCGTTCTGGCCGCCTGCAAAAATGTCGGCAAAACCGTCGCCGTCGTAGTCAAGGCACGCAAGGGACTGGCTCATGCTGTCCGCTTTCTGGATATATTCCGAGGAAAGGCGCGAAATAGATGAATTTTCCTCTTTCCAGCCCGAAGCGTCACCGTAAAAAACGACGATCTCTCCTGCCGCGCTAAGGTTGTTGAAAGTCGCGAGGTGTGAAGAAACGGCGATATCGTCAAAGCCGTCGCCGTTGATATCGCAAAGTTCCGTTGCCGCATAGCCGAAGCCGACATTGACCGATTTGTCCGGGTGGTTCAGCACGAAAGCGGCGTCTTCAAGTTTTTCGATTTTTTTCTCTTTTTCAAAAATGTAGAGTTTTCCAGTCGCCTTGTCCCAGTCAAAGGCCGGGATAGACTCGTGGATCGCACTTACTGCCCAGTATTTGTCGCTTAGCGTCATGATAGAAAAACCGAAAAATCCGCCGTTTCCCAAAATCTCTCTCGACTGGGCGTTTCCCGATTTGTCAAAATCTGAAAAAATGTAGATCCCGCCGGTCTGAAGCTCTTCATAATCGCTGTCTTCCTCGGGAGTTTCGCTATCGTTTTCTGGTGAATCCGCATCGCTGTTTTCGTCTTCATCGTTTTCTTCGACTGCGCTGTCAGTATCGGAAACAGGATTTGAGTCTTCATCATTTTCATCCGGCATTGCGGTATCGGAATCTTCAGCCGGAATATTCTCATCAGGTATTTCGTTTTCCTCATTCGACGAGCTGCCGCATGCGATCAGCACGGCGCAAAGCGTAATTGCAAGTATTTTAAGTAATGCCGGCATCGTTTCCTCCAAAAAAAGACAATAAAACGCGGGATTATATATATAATTGAAAAATTTGACAGTAATATTTATTTCCATAAAAGGGGGAGGCTTTGTTCACAAGGAGAGTGCTTTGGCTGAGATAGGCGAAAATATCGTTTCCACGATGATGAAAAAGGCAGTCGAGCTTTCAAAACTGGCGACGGTAAAAACCTATCCCAATCCGAAAGTCGGGGCTGTGATTTTTGACGACGAGGGGAAAATTATTTCGGAAGGTTTCACTCAGGAATATGGTCGTGATCATGCCGAAGCCGATGCACTTAGAAAAATCGGTTTCAAAGCACCTGGTTTGAACATGGCTGTCACTCTTGAACCCTGCAACCACTACGGAAAGACTCCGCCTTGCGCAAAAGCTATACTGGAAGCGGGTATCAAAGCAGTTTTTGTAGCAAAAAAGGAAGAAAACGCAAAAGCCGTAGGCGGACTTGATTTTTTGATCCAAAATGGCGTTAAAGGTGCATTGGTAAAGGGTTTCGCAGGAGATGTCGAAGAGATAAACCGCTTCTTTTTCAAGGGGATAAGAACGAATCTTCCCTGGATCACGCTGAAAATCGCCGCAAGCAAGGACGGTTTTATAACTCAAAAAGTAGGCGAAAGGTGCATCATCAGCGGCTCCGAGGCGCAAATCTATGTTCATAAACTCAGAAGTGAACATTCCGCGATCGCAGTCGGCGCGAACACCGTAAATATCGATGATCCAATGCTGACAGTAAGGCTGGTAGAGGGTTTTGACCCTCAGCCGGTAATTTTCAGCAGGAATTTCTCGCTTAATTTGAATTCAAAGGTGATGGAAAGAGAACCGATAATCTTCACAAGTGCCAGGGAAGCGCATGAAATCAAGGCGAAAATCGAAATTTTACCCGAAAATTTTGAACTGAAAGAGGCTCTTTCAATTCTTTATACAAAATATAAAATCAATTCCGTTCTTCTTGAAGGTGGCGCAAACCTCGTGAAAGCCTTTATGGAAGCAGGTTTGGCGGATGAAATGCAACTCATCGAATCGGAAAAAGTTTTCGGTTCGGGGCTTCCTCTTTTTGATGAAAACAGAAAAAAACTTTTTGAAAATTCATTTGATCTCACTCACTCGGAAAAACTCGGAAACGACACTTTGAAAATATACAGAAAAAAATCATGAGAAAAATATCTTTCTTCAAATTAAAAAATTTCCTCGAAAAAGCGAAACTGAAAGAGGGAACCTTCCTGATTTTCGCGGCTGTGCTTATCGGCATTTTAGCCGGATGCGCCTTTTTGTGCTTCAACTGGATGATAGATTACCTGTCGAAACTTTTTATAGGTGCACCCACGATCGCTGCAGTCGAGGCTTTCAAGAAACTCCCGATGTGGTACAAGTTCGTTCTTCCGCTGACAGGCGTTTTCATAAGCGGCTTTATTATCCGCTATTTATGTAAGGAAAGCGGAGGGGCTGGTTTCGGATTCCTTCTTAAAACTTTGAAACTTAAAAACGGGATCATGCCGCCTAAACTCGCTATCTTCAAAATGATAACTTCATCTCTTTCGATCGCCACGGGCGTTCCGCTCGGCAACGAAGGTCCGATAATCATGATCGGTTCTTCACTCGGTTCGACTTTAGGGCAGTTTTTAAGCATGCCGATATCGCGTATCAAACTTTTTGTCGGATGCGGCGCCGCTGCAGGTCTTGCTGTCGCTTTCGACGCTCCTATCGCAGGAACGATTTTCGCGGTCGAGACGATCCTCGGAAACTACGCTATCGGAACTTTGACACCTATCGTCGTTTCGGCGGCTACGGCAAGTTTCTTTGGCTCGTATTTTATGCCGGGACATACCGCTCTTCCGGCTGCTGCACTCGGTTTCAGCGCCGAGATCAGTTCGGGAACGGAGATCTTCCTTTTCACGACTTTCGGCCTAATCAACGCGCTTTTGGGAGTAGGGCTCATTAAACTCACATACTTCAATTCCAACATTTTTGACAGAGTGAAGGCGAAACTGCCTGAATTTATCCATATTCCGCTCCTTCTTCTGCCGTTCGCGCTGACTGTTCCCTTTGTTCCAGAAATTTTCGGTTTAGGCAAGGACATGATGCTTGCCGGAAACGGTTTCACGCCGTCATTCCTTATCGGCATCGCCCTGCTCAAGCTTGTTTTCCTTTCGATAGCATTTGCAAGCGGAGCTTCGGGCGGAATCTTCCTGCCGATACTTTTTGTGGGTTATATTTTCGGTCTTGGTTTTGGAAAAATAATCCCGATATTCTACCCTGAATTCGGCCCCTCGATAGGGATCAGTTTCGCGTCTGTCGGGATCGGCGCGCTTCTCGGCGCGGCGACACAGGAACCGATCTCCTCGTTGCTTCTCGTTTTCGAGATCACGCGGGACTACAATATGCTTCCTTCGCTTATGCTCGCGACAGTCGTTGCAACGATGATTTCAAAGCGGATGAGCGTTTTTTCGATCTACAACTACCAGCTTTACAAAGAAGGCATCGCGATCGACGACAGCGAAGAGGCTTCAATCATGAACGAAAACCATGTCCAGCTCTGCCTCCGCCCTGAATGCGTCGTTGTCCACAAGGATGAGCAACTGCCGCAGATCCTCGACAAAATGAGGGACAAGGAGCGTTTTGAATCGTATGTCGTCGATGATTCAGGCAAATATCTGGGCGCGATAAACGGCGTTTTCAGCTCGAACAACAAAGTCGATTACGACGCGATCGGAACAATGGTCCTTGCAAGCGACCTGCTGGACACGACTTTCCCGACAGTGAAACTCGATACTCCGCTTTCCCAGGCGATGAGATTCATGATAAAGCGCGAAGTCATCGAACTGCCTGTTCTTTCCGATGAAGGCAAAGTAGTCGGCTGCATCCACGAACACGATCTCATTGATTTCTACCACCGTGAGATCCTTTCGAAAGCGAACATGCTTAAAACCGTTCAGCGCGGCGAAGGGACTGAGCAGTACAGCATCGAATTCGAGGACGAATACCGTATCGAAGCGATAACTACCAACAAAAAAATGTGGGGACACAACCTTATCGACCTTAAACTGCGCGAAAATTTCAACGTTCTAGTCCTTGCCGTCCGCGAAAAATCGACAGGGAAGGGGACAATGTCGCCCACCAAGACGCTCGAAGCAGGCGATGTTCTTATCGCAGCCGGAACGAAAGAGGATCTCGAGCGCCTTAAAGCCGCGTTCAGATAAAAATTCTGGAATCAGGTCCCTGAGCGAAGTCGAAGGGAAATAAAAATCTACTGAAATTGACACTTTGCCTTGACTGAAAGTGCTTTGCGTTGTAAAAATCGGCGGTTAGACCGCACTTGATAAATTGGTTCCTCGCCACACTGGAGAGGGATTTAGGGTGAGGTCAGAAAATGTGAAGTTCTTGGAGGTCTTATGAAAAGGTTTTTTGCTTTAGTTTCGCTTATGTTTCTGGCGGTTTCATGCCAGCAGCTCGACAAATTTTTAGGGATCGAAATCAACAAAAAGGTTGAAAAGCCAGTCAACAAAATCGTCAATGTCGAAGTGGCGGATGATTCTGTTGCGGTGCAGGAAAACGGGAATCTGCTCGGCTGGATGCGCTATCCCGCGGTTTCTCCCGACGGAAACGAGATCGCTTTCGCATTCATGGGAGACATCTATATCGTTCCGGCAAAAGGCGGTCTGGCCCGTGCTCTGACTTCGGCTCCTTCCTACGAATCGAGGCCTGTCTGGGCAAACAGCGGAAAAACGCTCGCTTTTGTAAGTAGCCGCTTCGGGAACCTCGATATTTTTACGATTTCAAGAAACGGCGGAAACGCAAAAAGACTTACTTTCCACTCAGCAAACGACATTCCGATGGCTTTTTCGCCCGATGATTCGATCGTTTACTTCAATTCGCCGAGAGTCGGCACGAAAGAAAGTTCGCTTTTCCCCTCAAGAAGTCTGCCGCAGCTTTACTCTGTTCCTGCTGAAGGCGGAGCCGAAAAACTCGAGATCCCGTTCCCTGTTCTTGACCTCAACATCAGTGCGGACGGCACGAAATTCATCTATCACGACAAAAAAGGATACGAGAGCGACTGGCGCAAACACCATGTTTCAAGCAACGCAAGAGACCTTTGGGAATACGATACAGAAGTCAAAAAATTCGATAAACTCACCGATTTCGCAGGCGAGGACAGAAACCCTGTTTTCGGCGAAAACGGAGATATCTACTATCTGAGTGAGGAAAGCGGCTCTTTCAATGTCTGGAAACGTTCTGCCGCAGGTGCAAAAACGCAGCTCACGAAATTTGACACCAACCCTGTCAGGTTCCTTTCGAGAAGCAGAAACGGGCTTCTCTGCTTCTCTTACGACGGCCAGATCTACACAATGAAAGACGGCGAGGAACCTGTAAAACTCGAAGTTTTCTCAAGCGTGGAAATGAAGGCCAACGAAATCCGGGCAATGCTTTCGGCTGCCGACGAAGTCGCTCCGAATGCTGACGGAACCGAGGCCGCTCTTGTTCTGCGCGGTGAAATTTATGTCGTAAACCCCGAAACAGGCACGACAAAAAGAATAACCGACACTCCGAACGAGGAGAGATGGGTAAACTTCCACCCCGAAAACAGAAAACTGCTCTATTCTTCGTTCAGAGACGGCACCTGGAAAGTTTACGAGACAAGCATGGATGATGAGAACGAGCCTTACTTCTCATCTTCGACGAAAATCAGCGAGAAAGAGGTGATCTCCGGCGATTTCAACGCATTTCAGGCTTACTATTCTCCTGACGGAAAGAAGATCGCATACCTCAAAAACAGGACTGAACTTGTTGTTTTCGACACCGAAAAGAACACTCACACGACTGTTATGGCTGGCGAGAAAAACGTTTCCTATATCGACGGTGACCAGCAGTATTCATGGTCTCCAGACAGCACCCGTCTTGCGGTCGTATTCAACGACAGAGACCGCTGGAGCGGCGAGATCGGCATAGTTGAGGCAAAAGGCGGCGAACTTACAAACATCTCGAACTCGGGAACTTTCGACGCGCTGCCCAAGTGGAGCGGAAACGGCGAATTCATTTCGTGGATAGGAAAAGACGAGCTTTACCTTTTCTTCCTCAACAAAAAAGGATTCGACAACTTCCAGAAAACAAAAGAGGAGATCGATATAGAAAAGAAGGCCGAGGCTAACAAAAAAGCGGCTTCTGCGAAAAATGTCCCGCCGACACAGCCTAACCCGGCAGCAGCAAAACCCGAAGAGAAAAAAGAGGCTGTCGCTTTCGACAAAACTGATATCGAAGAGAGGATCGTGAAAGTTTCCCTCAATCCCGCGAAATATGTCGAAGACGCCGTTTCAAAGGACGGCGAGACGCTTTACTACATGAGTTACGAACCTGCCGAAATCAGGATCGTCGCTCTCAATCTGCGCGAAAAAACAGAAAAGCAGCTTTCTTCGATCCCGCATCCGAGAAATCTCTCTTTCTGGGACGATCCGCAGTTTTCGATTGTTCCCGACAGCGCGGGAACATCGCTTTTCATCCTTGCTTTGAGAAAGGCGAGCAAACTCGGTCTTGCAGACGGAAAAATGAAGCCGGTCGCACCGAACGCTGAATTTTCAGTCAACAAAAATGCGGAATACGCATATCTTTTCGAATATGTCTGGAAAACGATGAACGACAAGTTTTACGACACCGGCCTTCACGGCGTCGACTGGGCGAAATACAAGGATGAATACGCAAAATTCATCCCCTTCATCAACAATAACTACGATTTCAGCGAACTTTTGTCAGAAATGCTGGGTGAGCTCAACGTTTCCCACACAGGAAGCGGATATATGCCGTATATGCCTATGGGTGACGCCTCGGGAAGGCTTGGAATTTTCTACTCTTTCGATAAATCCGGCGTGAAGATCGACGAAATCATGAAAGGCGGTCCGTTAGATAAGGCTGAAAGCAAGATCAAGGCAGGAATTGTTATCGAGAAGATCAACGGAATGAACGTAACTGCTGAAAGTTTCGACAAACTGCTCAACCGCACTGCAGATACAAAAGTGAGACTTTCTCTCTGGAATCCGGCAACTTCGGAACGCTGGGATGAAGTCGTTAAACCTATCGGCTATCGCGCTGAATTCGAGCTTCTCTACAACAGATGGGTAAAGAAGAACCGCGAAAGAGTCGAAAAACTTTCGGAAGGAAAATTCGGCTATGTCCATATCAGAGGCATGGACGGCGAAAGCTTCAAGACGATTTTTGACGAGATCATGGGCAGATACAGCGACGCTGAAGGAATCGTCATCGATACGCGCTTCAACGGCGGCGGATGGCTCCACGACGAGCTTTCCGTTCTTTTCGGCGGCAAAAAATACACGCAGTACAGCCACCGCGGAGTCAAGAATTTCGGCGGTGATCCTCAGGACCGCTGGACGAAAAAGACAGTTCTTCTCGTAAACGAAGGCAACTACAGCGACGCCCACATGTTCCCGTATGCTTACCGCGAACTCAAACTCGGAAAGATCGTCGGAATGCCCGTTGCAGGAACGGCTACGGCAGTATGGTGGCCGCTTCTTCTCGATGAATCGCTCTACTTCGGTATCCCGCAGATAGGAATTATCGGAAACGACGGAAAATATCTCGAAAACAACGAACTTGTTCCCGATTTTGTAGTCCCGATGCTCCCGAACAACATCATCGAAGGGCGCGATCCGCAGGTCGAAAAGGCGGTACAAGTCCTTCTTGAGGAGAAGTAAATGGATCTTGAAAGACTTAAAAAACTTCGCAGAACTCTGCACGAGTCGCCGGAACCTTCGTTCAACGAGTTCAAAACGGCTGAAATCATCCTCTCTTTCTTTGACGAAGTCGCGAAAGGCTCACCGCTTTTCACGGTCAAACGTCCGTTCCTTACTTCGATAGTGATCGATTACCACAACGGCGGAGACGCTCCTTACAAACTTTTCCGCGCCGATATGGACGCGATCAGAGTCGATGAAAGCCCGGAACATGAGATCGTTTCGAAAAATCCTGGAGTCATGCACGCCTGCGGCCACGACATCCACATGACGGTCCTCTGCGGGATCCTTATGGCAGTTGCGGAAAAACTCCCCGAAAAAAACATCCTTTTTGTTTTCCAGCCTGGCGAAGAAGGGGCAGGGGGAGCGAGAAAGATGATCGAAAGCGGCGTCTTTGACAGCTACAACATTGAGGCGGCGCATGCAATACATGTGAACGACGACTTCCTTGTCGGCGAGATAGCTTCAAACGACAACATTCTTTTTGCGATCCCGCGTGAAGTCGATGTCGTTTTCGAAGGCAAAACGGCGCACGCGGCCTTTCCTGAACGCGGTCACGACGCTCTCGCTGCAGCGGCGGAATTTCTCACTGTCGTAGAGCACAATATCCGCAAGACCATAAATCCGACCGATACTTTCCACGCCCACTTCGGCAAACTCGTTTCGGGAACGGCAAGAAACGTCGTTTCGGGATATTCCAAAATCGAAGGAACTTTGCGTTCGTTTACTTCCGAAATGATGGCTACTGGCACGAAAATAGTCGAAGATACCGCGAAAAGATGCGCCGAAACATACGGCTGCACCGCAAAACTCACGATTTTAGGCGAATACATCGAAGTCCGCAACACGCCTGAACTTTTCGCAAAACTCAAAACCGCCGCTGAAAAGCACGGAATAAAGTGCATTTACAAAAAAGGTGACCTGGTAGGCGAGGATTTCGGCTATTTCTCAAAAAAATGGAGCGGGATAATGTTCTGGGTAGGGTGCCGCAAGAATCCCGATGCAGAGCCGATTTCTCTTCACTCGAACCTTTTCTTTCCCGATTTCGGCGCAGTCGAAGTCGCCCTCAAACTCATGCTGGAAATGCTGAACAGCTAAACTGACTCTCTTAGAAATTAAGTCCGAATGAAGCGTAGGCGCCGCCTTTTGTCGGAGCTACAGAAAGGTGGCTGACTTCCACATTTTTGCTTGGCATCGGTTTTCTTATGCCGATAAGAACTGCTCCTGTGATCCAAAGCGGAACACCGACGATGCTTGTGATGAGTCCGCCGAGCATCATTTTGGAATCATCTTTGAACCAGCCGGTGTAATAGGTTATTCCGCCTGCGACATCGGCTGCAAGTCCGACTACAAGCAGTGATATTCCGGCAGCTTTGTACGGACGGTAGTAAACAACAGGCTCTGAGGTCAGAACGATGTAAGTCGGTTCCGGCTCTGGTTCGTATTTTTCTTCCTCAGCTTTTTCCTCTGCCGGCTGTTCCGTCGTCTGATTTTCGTTTTTCAGTCTTTCGATTTCGCTTTCAGCCTCGAAAGCGCATTTTCCTTCCGGAAATTTTTCAAGATACTTCTGCCAGACTTCGATACTTTTCGCTTGTCTTGCATAATCGCACGCATTTTCGTCCTGCGAGTTTTCTTCTTCAGCAAAAATACTGAAAATTGTGAGCAGTAAAGT
This sequence comes from bacterium, assembly GCA_017963125.1. Classification (GTDB taxonomy): domain Bacteria; phylum UBP6; class UBA1177; order UBA1177; family UBA1177; genus UBA1177. The sequence continues at coordinate 32,895 of JAGCUA010000018.1, read as the reverse complement.
CATAAACACCCAGAATCTTTTCATTTTTACCTCCATTTATTCCGAAAAAATTATAGCTCCCAGGATTTCGTCTTTCCCTTTTTCGATCGCGTAGAAATAGTGCCCGAACTGAGGATTTATGAGGTTGTAAAGGTGAGACGGGCTTGAAACGAGCATTTTCCACGCCTCGGCTTCGTTTTTCGCAGCGAAAAGGTTTTCGCCAAGGATCTTTTTGCGTACTCCGCTGTGGCGGATGCCGCCCTCTTTTGATGAATAGTGTTTCAAACCTTCTTTTTTTACTTTTTCAAGCGATGAAAGAGCTGTTACCTGTAAAGATTGATCTATTGCTATAGGTCTTGCTTTAAATGATTTTCTTAATAAATTTAATGAATTATCGAAATCTTTTGAAAATTCTGCTGTCTTTGCGTCTTTAAATTTTCTGCTCCAGAGAATTTCAGGGCCGCTTGAACCGGTTCCCGTGATCTGAAGGCGCACGATGTTGCTTGCATTTTCTTCAAGGTGAAGCTCTTTTTTTGTTATCTGGACTTTGTGGACAGTTTTTTCTGTCTGGATGTAAAGAAAGTATGAGATGTAGTCGTTGTCAGGATTTATGGTGAGGTGAACTGATTTCTCTGCGATTTTTACATCAGCGCTGAATGTTCCGTGCCTTTTTACGGAATATTTTCTGCCGTTATGCTCGATGCAAAGCGTGTTTTCGTTTGTTTTACAGTCTGAAAACTCTGAAATCTCTGCGTTTTTATAGAAAAATCCTACATTTTCCGCTTTTTCAAGAATTGAATCCTTCTCAAAAAGATAAGAAAAGAGACAAACCCAAAAAAACGACATTCAAAATCCAAAATATTGAAAATATAAAAGATGGTGCAGAAGGGGGGACTCGAACCCCCACACCAACAATAGGCATAAGATCCTTAGTCTTACGTGTCTACCAATTCCACCACTCCTGCACCGGAGGGAAAACTCAAATAAAAAGGAACAAATCGGCTTCTGCCGAAGCTGCCAGCTGTGTGTTATTCAGCTGGAGCTTCTTTCTGCTCTTCAGCAGGTTTCTGTTCTTCGACAGGAGCTTCTTGCTGCTCGTTTTTCTGCTCAGCAGCTTCCGGTTTCTTTTCTTCCGCGGGCTGTGCCGCAACCGGAGCCGGATTTGTTTTCTCAGCCTGCTGCTCGATTTTTACAACCGATTTGTCACTACTTGAAATGTAGGACATCCAGACTGAGTTGAGCATGAAAAGGATCGCAAGAACGGAAGTGATCTTTGTCAAAATATTTCCAGCACCTCTTGCACCGAAAACGGAACTGCTCGAGCCGCCGAAAATAGCTCCCATTCCTTTTTTACCTTCCTGAAGAAGGATTATTACGACAAGCAGTATGCAGATAACTATCTGAACGACTGCAAAAGCCTCAAACATTGCGAACCTCATCAATCAAAAAAACGTCAGCGGCGGGATTTATAGTCGGGAAAAAATGAAAGTCAACTTTTTTTTCGTTTTTCGGCGAAAAATTTTTTGCGGCTGAAATATTGCCTGAAAATCAATATCTTATAAAATAATGCGCTTTTTGTTTTTTCGCTTTTTGGAGTTGGAATGAGATTTGTCGGGATTTTTTTGTCAATATTTTGTTGATTTTAGGCTGTGCCAGGGAGGGAAACATGCTTAGCGGGAAGAAAGTTTTGATGATTATCGCGCATGAAAATTTCAGGGATGAGGAGCTGAACGTTCCTTACAAGCAGTTCGTCGGCGAAGGTATCGATGTCACGGTCGCAAGTCCGGTCAAAGGCAAGGCGACAGGGATGTTCGGTGCGACTTTTGATGTCAAATACTCGCTTGACGAAGTGAACGAAGCCGATTTTGATGCGGTCGTTTTTGTCGGCGGAATGGGAACTCCTTCGGTCAGAGCAAGCGTTAGAGCAATAGAAATCGCGAAAAATTCAGTCGATCACCAGGTCCTCTCGGCGATCTGCTGGGCTCCGACGATCCTTGCAAAGGCCGATGTCGTAAAAGGGAAAAAAGTGACGGTATGGCTCGGCGACGACCCTGAATATGGCATGAAAACAAGCAAGGTCATGGAAAATGCAGGTGCGATTTTCGTCAACAAAGAAGTCGTTACCGACGGCAATCTCATAACAGGCAACGGCCCGAATGCGGCTGAGAAATTCGCTGCGGCCGTTATGGACAAACTTTCTGAGTAGGTGAGTTATGCAGCATTATTTCGTTTTTTTGAGTTTTGAAGTTCTTTCCTGCATGGATTACGACAGAGATTTCATCCACGGCGAGCTTGAGGAGCTCGGATTGTACGCGCAGATCAGGCTCGAAAACACTCTTCAGCCGCTTCCCGAGGGAACTTTCATCGGCGAATACAAGTTCGAGGACAAAGAAGGGCTTAAAAACACGATCTACACCGAAGTTTCGGCACTTTTCAGCAGGCACGGCGTCGGTGCAAGGCTTTTCATTGCTGTTTCGGAAAAGGCTACGATCGGTGTCGAAGATATGAATCCTGCACCCAAAATTTAATATTGGGAACTGTCTTGCATAATCGTTCTGGAATTTATTTTCATATCCCTTTTTGCCCGAAAAAGTGTCTTTACTGCGATTTTTTCAGTGTCACAAAATTTTCAAAAAACACGCTTGTTGAATACGGTGATGCGCTTCTGGCCGAGCTGGAATCAAGGTTTAACGAGCTTTCCGGTACAGAAACCGTTTCTCTTTATTTCGGCGGCGGAAGTCCTTCGATGATGGATGAAGGATTTTTCCGGAAAGTTGCGGACCGTGCCACGGAACTCGGGATAGACCTCGGCAGTTGTGAGTTTACGGTCGAAGTCAACCCTGCCGACATAGACGAATCGTGGATAAAAAACCTTAAAAACTGCGGTGTTAACAGGATAAGTCTCGGTGTTCAGGCGTTTGATGACGCTGTTCTCGCTGAAATTGGACGCAGGACAACGGTCGCCGACATGGAAAAAAATATTCCGGTTTTTGCGAAATATTTTGATAATATCTCCTGCGACATCATCTATGGTTTAGGAAAAAATCGTAAAATAAATCAGGAACTTGAACAGCTTTTCTGGCTGGCTTCATTCAAGCATGTTTCGGCTTACAGCTACTCAAGACCAGAGCGTGAAAATGCGCCGCAGCTTCTCGATGAAGATGAAACTCTGCTTCAGGAAAAGGAGATCCGTGATTTTCTGCAAAAAAAAGGATTTTCTCGCTACGAAATAAGCAACTATTCGCTTAATGGTTTTGAATCAAAGCACAATATGCTTTACTGGACTTACGGCTCATGGCTCGGGATCGGCGCCGGAGCAGCTTCGTTCATCAGAAAAACGGGCGTTTCTTCGCGTTATGCAGACGATATCGGCGCTTTTATCGCTGGCGACGGACTCAGTTCTGTCGAACTTACTTTGCATGAGCGTCTGGAAGAGTTCCTGCTTATGGGCCTGCGTGTAAAAATCGGAATAAATTTAAATGATTTCAAAGAATTGTTCGGGAAAGACTTCCTTGAACTGGTTTCTGAAAAAACTGTTTCAGAGCTTGTTTCGGAAGGGTTGCTCGACTTTGACAAAAATGCAAAAATCATAAAATGCACGGAGAAAGGAAGTGACTTCCTCAACGCAGTTCTTATTAAACTTTTTGATGCTATAAGAAACTGAAATGATTGGCGAAATAGATAAAATTTATAAAGAACAGGGCTTTCTTGTGATTGGTGCTGACGAAGCGGGGAGGGGCCCTTTGTGCGGTCCTGTCGTAACGGCTGCGGTTTCGCTTTTTACCGAAATTCCAGGGATAAACGACTCCAAAAAACTCTCCGAAAAAAAGAGAATGGAACTTGTTCCGCAGATAATTCACAACAGTTTCTGGGCGGTTTATTCAGTTCTGCCGAAAGTCATCGACGAAATGAACATCCTGCACGCCTCGCTTTACGGAATGAGTCTGTGCGCCAAGAGGATAATGAGAAAAACTGAACAAAACTGCATTGTTATGATCGACGGAAACAAAAAAACCGGACAGTTTGAAAACGAGATCGCTGTTGTCAAAGGCGATGCTAAAAGCATAAACATCGCTGCTGCTTCGATTTTAGCGAAGACATACCGCGACAGGATCATGGACAAGTGGGATAAAATCTATCCCGAATATCACCTTTCATCGCATAAAGGCTATCCTACGGCTGAACATTACGAAATCCTGAGAAAAATCGGTCCGTGCGAGATTTACAGAAAAAGTTTCAAACTTGTGAAGGAAGAAGAGCATGAACAGTTGAGTTTGTTTTAAATCGATGCGATCTTCATCGCTGTTTTGATACCGTCGGCTGCGCTTGAGACTATTCCGCCGGAGTAGCCGCTCCCTTCGCCGCAGATGTATAGATTCATGAATGGTGCGACTGTAAGATCTTGATTTCTCAGACATTTTATAGGCGCTGAAGTCTTGCTCTCAAAGCCCATAGCGACTCCGTTTTCAAAACAGTCGAGTTTGTTACAGAAGATCGAAAGCCCTTTTTTCAGTCTTTCGTAGACGCTTTTCGGGAAAAATCCGCTCATGTCTGCTGCAGCAATGCCGAAGGAAAAGCTCGTTTCCGGCAGGTTTGCAGTTTGTTTACCGTGGAGTATGTCTGAAATTCTTGCTGCTGGAACGTCAAATGATTTTCTGTAGTTGTAGAATCTGTGCTCCATTTCTTCAAGCAGATCCAATGCTGCTGCGGCAGTTATTTCTTTTCCGGCAAGTTCTTCAAGCGAGAAAGGAGTTACGACGGCGCTGTTCGCGAAATTTCCGTTTCTTGCGAAGTTCGACATACCGTTTACGACTGACGAGATCTCATCCGGTGCCGACTGCACGATCCTTCCTCCTGGGCACATGCAGAAGGTGAATGCGTGGCCCGGATCACAGTCAGCTGTCAGGTGGTATTCAGCCGCTTTTACGCCGGGAAGTGAGCGTTTGCGCCACATTGAAAAGTTAAGTTCTTCCTGAATATGTTCGACTCTGAAACCTATTGCAAAAGGTTTTGGCGCAAATATAACTCCTTGTGAAATCAATAACTTGTAAAGTTTGAACGAGCTGTGGCCGTTTGCGAAGATGAAGATATCTCCTTCGATGATCCCTGTGTGTCTGCCTGAAATACCTACTGAAGTTATTCTGCTGCCGCTTTTATTGATTTCGGTGACTTCGCTTCCGAAAATGACTTCTCCGCCGAGTTCTCTGAATTTCGCAATGAGTGCAGGAATTATTTTTTTAAGATTGTCGCTACCGACATGCGGATAGGTTTCGTAAGCTATTTCTTCAGGTGCTCCCGCTTTGATGAATTCTTCAAAAATGAAGTTTTTTTCAAGAGTTATGCTTTTTGTCCTGCTCGTCAGCTTTCCGTCGCTGAATGTTCCCGCGCCGCCTTCGCCGAAGCAGTAGCCGCCTAAGTTGTCGAAAACGCCGGTCTTTTCAAAATGTGCGATCCTTTCTGTTCTCTCGGCAACTTCACACCCTTTCTCGATGATAGTTACCGAAAATCCCGCTTTCTGCAGAATAAGGGAAGCAAAGATTCCGGCAGGGCCGCAGCCGGTAACGACGATTTTTCTGTTTATTCCGCGTCTGTCGGGGATCTGAAGCTTTTCTATCACAGGCTCATTTCCTGAAAGATTATCGGCTGTTACTCCTATTTTAGTCAGAAAGTGGATGTCGCGTTTATTACGAGCGTCAAGGCTCCTTCTTATTATGTGAAAAGAGAAATTTTCGTTACCGGTCTCTTTTGAAATCAGCTTTTTCAGCAGTTTTTCCGAATAATCGGTCGGAAGTTTCAAAGTTATTTCGGCGTAACCCATGCGACCCCGCAGAGAATAAGCAAAACGGGGAATTTTAGGAATTTGTTCGAAAAAATCAACTCATTGCAGAGACGTCATATCATGGCGTCTTTATTACCAGTTGATGAGTTTTGCTCCGTGTTTGTCTTTAAATTCGCCGCAGATTATGAAGATGAGGTCTATGACCCAGCCGATGCCGAAAACTCCGGCCGTGCAGAGCCAGATGAGCCCAGTGCCGATTTTTCCGACATAGAATCTGTGGAAACCGAATTCGCCGAAAAAAGCGCAGAGAAGCGCAGCTGCAAGACGGCTTTTAGGTGACATCGGGACCTCCTATTTCAGCATCTCGTCGCCCGAGAAATCACGGTAAAGGGTGAGCTGGTCAAGGATGAAGTCGTATTCGTGCGAGTTGTCGACGATGATCTCTGACAAAATTTTGCCGAGACCGCTGCCGATCATGTAGCCTTGTCCGCACATACCGGTTGCAAGGAACATATTTTCGACTTCTTTCGTTCTGCCGACGATCGGGAAACCGTCCGGAGTCATCGGGTAAAGGCCTCTCCACGTCCTTCTGATGCGGATGTTGCGGAGTCTCGGGTAGAGTGAAAGCATTCTTCCGACGACCTGCGGCATGAAGTTGCTCGTGTTGTCGATATCGGTCCCTTTGATCGAAGGTTTCGGCGTGATGCAGAAAACGAACTGGCCTTCGTAGTTCTGGTAGAAGTAGTAGTTGAGCGAGATCGCGTCGGGTCTGATGTCAACGACCATCGGACGAAGGAAATATTCGACCGGCTCGGTGATTCCGCCTTCGTGACAGTCCGGATAAACGGGAATGTCGACTCCGCACATTTCACCGATCTCGCGGCTATATGGACCTGCAGCGTTTATGATGAGGTCGGCGCAGTAGGTGTCCTTGTCGGTTTTTACCGAAACGATTTTTCCCCCTTTGACTTCCATCGAAACGACTTTTTCGTGGAAGTTGAATTCGGCGCCGCACTCTCTTGCGAGCTTGTAGAAAGCGCCTGTCGTCTTGAGCGGGGAAGCACTTCCGTCGTTCGGCGAGAATGTTCCGCCTCTAAGACCTTCGGGGCGTATTCCGGGAACTCTTTCCTTGATCTCGTCAGCCGAAACCCAGTCGATATTGAGCCCCATGCTCTTCTGGAGTTTAAGAAGCTCTTTCAGATTTTTCTCTGTCTGCTCTTCGAAGATCGGGTAGATGTATCCGCCTTCGACCCAGTCAACATCGATTCCGTGGTTTTCCTTCATGTGGCTGATCTCATTGATGGAAACAGCGCAGATCTTGATTTTCGCGGGATCGCTGAATGTTGCTCTGAGTCCGCCGATAGCAGCTCTGTTCTGGCCTCTTCCGGTGGATGCGTTCATTTCGATTACACAGACTTTTTTACCTTTTTTCGCAAGGTTGTATGCAAGCGGTGTTCCGATACTGCCTGCGCCGATTATGAGAATATCGTAACTTTTCATCTAATTTTCCTCCTCGTTTACAATTGCGTACATTGGAGTTTCGACAGTCAGCGGTCTCTTCCTTCCCGGAGTTACTTCCGCCCAGTCTACGCCAGCCATCCTGAAGATCATCGGCATAAGAACGCTGCAGGTCTTGCTGCCGCAAGCGCCCATTCCGACTCTTATCTGTTTGAGCTGGTTGACATCTCTGACTTTGTTTTCCTTGATGAAATCGACTATCTGCTTGACTGTTACTCTCTCGCAGCGGCAGACGATGCTGTTTTCAGGAGCGTAGGTGAAATCAGGTTTGGGAAGCGGTTTTGTGACTTCTTCGCTCTGGTATCTGATCCCGGCGATGTCAGCGACATTAGCAGCAGAAACGCTGAGTGTTACGAGAGTTGTTTTGTACTTCTTGTTGTAAGCTGTTTTGATGACCGTTCCTTCTTCGATGAATTTGCCGTCGATATCGGTGAGCGGAAGTTTGTCGCCCTCTTTGAAATCGCAGTTGAATTCATAGGGAAGAACGATCTCAGCCTTCGTGTCGTCTACTTTCTTTGCAAGCGCGATCGCAAGGCCGGGGCATGCCGCTACGCACATTCCGCAGCCGATGCACTCGCCGTCGAAGTAAGGCGTATCCATGATCGTGCCGGTTTCGCCTTTGAGTTTGATCGCCTTTTTAGCGCAGACTGTGGTGCAGGGGTTGCACGGAATTTCCTGAAGGCAGGAGAATTTCGGCTGGAATTTTGCCGTGATGACCGGTTTTTCCGGTTCTTTCGTGTTGCCGGGTCTCGATTTGAGAACAGCAGCCTTTTTCAGCCAGCTTTCGTCGATCGCAGCATCGGTTTTTCCGAGAGCTGCAGCCATCTTTCTGCCTGTGATTTTGCCGCCGAACATAGCCGAAGAAGCTTCCGCGATTTCGTCGCAGTCTCCGGTTTTCATGACGTTGAACTTATACTGGTCAGCCAGTGTGAAAAGCTCGTCAGCAGAGCTCAAGCCTACTGCTACAAGAAGCGTGTCGACTTCGTATGTTCTTGCCGTTTCAAGGATCGGGTTCCACTTTTCATCGACCTGAGCGACTGTGACTCTTTCGACTTTGCCGTTTCCTTCAGCTGAGATGACTGTCGTGCTGAGATAGATCGGAACGCCCATTCTTCTGATTTTATCGGCATGAACTTTGTAGCCGTTGATCTTCGGAGCGATCTCGACGATCGCAGCGACTTCGATCCCAGCCTGGAGAGCATGGTAAGCGCCGATGAGACCGACGTTTCCGCTTCCGATGATGAGGATCTTCTTAGCAGCTTTTACGAGGTCGCGGTTGACAAGCGTCTGGAAAGCGCCTGCGCCGTAAACACCGGGAAGGTCGTTGCCTTTGAAAAGGACTGACTTTTCCCTTGCGCCGCTCGAAAGGATGAGTCCTTTGAAATCGACTGTGACATAGTTTTTATTTTTGACGAAAAGACCAGCCTTTTTGTCCTTGAAAACACCGATAACGCTTGTTTCGGTGTAGATTTTGACGTTTTTGAAACTTCTGACTTTCTCTTCGAGGATGTGGGCGATGTCGACACCGCGTGTTCCGGCGAAGCAGTCTTCCTCGCTTCCGAAGAATTTGTGGGTCTGGAGCAGCAGTTTGCCGCCGAGTTTCGCCTTGTCGTCAACCAGAATAACGCTGAAACCGAGCTGGGCAAGTTCGATCGTAGCATTGAGGCCGCTCGGACCGCCGCCGACAACGAGAACATCGCAGCTTTCGTTGCGTCTTTCAGTGTGTTCTACCGGTCTGTCGTCTTCAGCAAGTTTCGGAACGCCGTTAAGAGTCTCGATCTTCATTCCTGCTTTGAGCGGAGTGATGCACGACTTCTGCGGAAGTCCGTCGATGATCACCGTGCACTGGCTACACTGGCCGTTAGCGCAGAAGATACCCTGAGGAGCTTTGCCGTTTCTGTGGAGCGAAAACTGTCTGACACCGTTTGCGAAAAGAGCAGAACTTACCGCCTCTCCTTCGTAACCTGTCATTTTTCTGCCGTCGAAAGTAAATTCGACTTCCTTTTGGCCTTGAGGAATTTCAAGGACAGGATGTTTTTCAATTCTTGTCATAATTTCACCATTATTCAGTAGTTAAAGAAACAAAATCAGTGGGGCAAGATAATTCTGCGGCTTTTAAAGTCAATAAAATTTAATTTAGGGAATATAGGGAATTTAGGGAGTCTAGGTTGTCTAGGGAATCTAAGGAGGAAAAGAATCTTGTTTTTCCGCAGTTTTTCTTTAAAATAACGGGCTTTTTGTTTTTGCGGAGGTGAAAAAATGTGTGAAGAAATTATTATCAAAACTCCTGAACAGATAGAAAAAATCAAGGCGGCAGGCCATGTTCTCGCGGAACTTTACCACGAACTGAAAAGTTACATCAAGCCCGGTGTTTCGACGCTTCAGATCGATGCTTTTGCCGACAAATTCATAAAAAAACACGGAGGACATCCGACATTCAAATCAGTCGACGACTATACTCACGCGACCTGCATCGCTATCAACAACGAAGTCGTCCACGGAATTCCGAGAAAGGCGAAAATCATCCAGCGCGGCGACATCCTTTCGGTCGACTGCGGAGTAACGCTGAACGGCTATATCGGCGACAGCACGATGACATATGTCATGCCGGGAGCGAGCGACAAGGCGAAAAAACTTGTCGAAGTTACCCGCAGATGCCTTGAACTCGGAATCGAACAGTGCGTTCCGGGCAACCACATCGGCGATATCGGCGCAGTGATCCAGGAATATGCAGAAAGCCACGGTTTTTCGGTCGTCACAGAGTATGTCGGCCACGGAACAGGCGTCCATCTTCACGAAGATCCGGCGATCCCGCACTACGGCAAACACGGCGACGGACTCAGGCTTCAGGAGGGTATGGTCGTCGCGATCGAGCCGATGATAAACGAAGGAACTTACAAAACGAGAACTTTGAGCGACGGCTGGACAGTCGTCACTATGGACGGAAAACTCAGCTGTCAGTTCGAGCACACCGTAGCGATCACCGCAAACGGTCCCGTTGTTCTCACAAGTCTTTGATTATTCCTTTATGTCAGCTAAAAGTTTTTTCTCGTCTTCGTCGCTTATCGGAGCAAATTTTGCAACGAGAGTTTTTGCCATGAGGATAAGCATGGCCGATTCGCGCGAACCGATTATCGGAACGTTTTCAGTCCAGTAAAGCCTTACTATACGTGAACGTCTTGCAGAAACGTCGAAAAAGTTGATCTTGTCCTTTTCGCCCTGCGAGAAGAGGTTCTTTCCTTTGACATCGATTATGTCGAAACCTTTTATCGGAAGTTCAGAGAAAATATTTTCATTTTTTTGAAGCGAGATCTTGTTGATGAAGAAGTTTTCCAGGTGTTTTTCAAGCGAATTCTCCTTCTTTACGCGGAATTTGCCGTAGATCATTTCGATATAGCCGAGTTTCGTGATGATTACGAATATGATTATCGCAAAAACAAGGACAATAAGGAACGTATCGATGTCTTTGTTGAAGATCATCAGCATCGAAAGGATTGTGAAAGTGACCGAGATCGCATAAAGGATAAGCACAGTCTTGCGCTGGTTGAAGCCTAAAGAAAGGAGAAAGTGGTGTATGTGCTGCTTGTCGGCCGCAAAGATCGACTGGTGGCGCATGATACGGCGCATGAAGGCAAGAGTCGTGTCTAAGATCGGCAGACCCATTGCGATGATCGGGACCATGATCGAAACTACGGCGTGGGCTTTCGACTGGCTCCGCAGGGAAAGGACCGCTAAAATATATCCGATGAACATTGAGCCCGAATCACCCATGAAGATCCTGGCGGGATTGAAGTTGTAGATGAGAAATCCCGTTACTGCACCTGCTAAGGCAAGTGCGACGAGGGCGGTCGGCAGGTATCCGTTCGCAATAGCCAGCATCGCTATCGTGAGCGATGAAAAGAGGGTGATGCCTGACGAGAGGCCGTCCATTCCGTCAATGAGGTTGAATGCATTGATGATGCCGATGATCCAGAAAATCGTCAGAGCATAGCTGAAAATGCCGAGCTCGAGCCTTCCCCACGGCATCGGAAGAGATTCCACGAGTGCCCCGTGCTGCGTTGCAAGGAATGCGATAACTATCTGAAAAAGCAGCTTTATTTTTGCGTTTACACCTTTGATGTCGTCAACGAGTCCGAGCAGACTTATCGCAAGACCACCGCCGAAATAAAGGAACATGTTGTTCGGTGTGTTTATTATTACTCCGCTGTGGAAAAAGAAGCAGAGGAGAAAGATCGGGAGCAGTGTCCCGAGAGAAATGCCGATACCTCCGATCCTCGGGATCGCACCGCGGTGGATCTTGCGCTGGTTTACCTGATCGACAAATCCGAATTTAAGACCGATTTTTATGAGGATAGGGGTCACCATGCATACAAAAATGAAGGAAACGATGAAAGAAGTTAAATAAGTTGTCATATTCAGCCTCCAAATAACGCAGGTTGATATGATAAGTATTTTTATTTTAAAAGCAAGAAACAGCCATTTTCTTTACTCTGCGGCGTAAATTTGTATAATTCCGCGCTTTTGGAGGTGAAAATGGTTTATCAGGTTGTTGCAAGAAAGTGGCGTCCGCAGCGTTTCGACGAAGTTGTGGGACAGGATCACGTCACTTCGACTTTGAAATACGCGATTCTGAACAAGCGGACCGCGCCGGTCTATCTTTTTACCGGTATCCGCGGGACCGGCAAGACGACTCTGGCGAGGATCCTTGTCAAGGCACTTAACTGCACCGATCTGCAGCCTGACGGCGAACCGTGCAACAAGTGCGAGTGCTGCCGCGAAATTTCGGAAGGAAGAAGCCCTGACGTTGTTGAGATCGACGGTGCGTCAAATACTTCGGTCGACAATGTCCGCGACATCAAGGAAAATATCTCCTATTCACCGGTAAAGTCGAAATTTAAAGTCTATATCATCGACGAAGTCCACATGCTGAGCAAAGCGGCGTTCAACGCGCTTCTCAAAACTCTTGAGGAGCCGCCGGCTCACAGTGTTTTCATCCTTGCAACGACCGATCCTCAGAAGATCCCGACAACTGTTCTCAGCCGCTGCCAGCGTTACGACCTGAAGCGTCTTTCGCTTGACGACGTGGCTCATCAGCTTGCGAAGATCCTTGATGCCGAGCAGCGTGAATATGATATGGACGCGCTTTATGCAATCGCAAGAGAAGGCGAGGGGAGTATGCGCGACAGCCAGACGATCCTTGAGCAGCTTGTAACTTTCGGCGGAGGCAAGGTAACTGAAACTGAAATTTCAATGATTTTGGGAGCTTCCGATAAAAAACAGCTTCGTGGCATAATCGAATCGATTGCAAAACACGATTCAACTTCGGCGGTTTCCCTTGTCAGAGAGATCTACAAAGGTGGTAAATCGATCGAAAAGGCGGCACGCGACATACTTTCGCTCCTGCACAGCATCCTTCTTTTCAGTGAACTCGGAAACGGTTCTTTCATAGAGGCTCCGGCAGAAGAGATCGACTGGATAAAATCGTGTTCCGAACTTGCTTCGACTCCTGACTGGACGCGGCTTTTCCGCTTCTGGAACAGTGAGTACGAAGGTATAAAAAGTTCCGATTTTTCACTCATGCTTTTTGAAGTCGCTGTAATCACGGCATGCTCGTTCCCGACAATGAACGATTTCAGGTCTTTCGCCAAGAGTATTGCTTCCACGGTTGCTTCGGTGCCTCAGAACGGGCAGTTTTCGGAAAAAAAAACAGTTGAACCTGTAGAAACGGTTCAAAACCAGCCGCAAATCAGGCAAAAAGAGGCAGAAATCCCTGAAAAAGTTGAAGAAAAGTCTGAAAAACGCGAGGAGAGCGTTCAAAAAACTCCTGAAAACGAGGCCAATCCGGAACTTTGGCGTGATTTTACCGAAAGCTTCAGAGAGAAAGATGCGTTTTTATACGGCAGACTGATGAGTTTCCCTTACCATGAGGACGATAGTTCAGTTTCCGTTACCGTCACGGTGACCCTTGCTTCAGACGGCGAGGGGTTCGCGCAGCGTCTTAAATCTCTTTTTGACAGCTTTGCACGCGGCCGGAAGGAGTTTTCTGTCAAATTCGAAAAAGGCGGCGAAGCGTCGATATTCAATGAAGACGAGCTCCGTCGTACGGGAGAACTTGAAAAACGCAAAAAAAACATGACTGAAAGTGATGCTGTTAAGGCTGCGCTTGATATGGGTTTTGAGATAAAAGGTGTTTTTGCAGAATGAAAAATAAAAGAATCCTTGCCTTTTTCCCGGCACTCCTCTTTTTGCTGATGTTTTTTTTCTGGGGCACGCGGGGAAAGTTCTGGACAGTTTTCACCGCTTTTTATCCGCGGTTTCATCTCATTTTTCTCGCTTTGGCAGTCGTGTTTTTTCTCGCTGACACTTTTGCAAAGGAAAAACAGACGAAATTATTCGATTTTTTAGTCGGAAAACGATACTTTGTCCTTCCGTTTTTAGGTTTTTTGTTTCCGGCTCTTATCGCAGTTTTCGTTTTTGATTCGATCCCGCACGTCATCGATGCCTCTCACTTTTTGTGGACTGCGCGCGTTTTCATCGAGACAGGTCACTTTCACCTTCCGACGAGTGAACTTTACGAATACTACCAGAACACGTTTAATGTCGATATAAACAACCGGTATTTCTCGCTTTTTCTGCCGGGATTTTCGGTTTTCCTCGTTCCTTTCGAACTTCTCGGCATTTCGCAGTTCTTTACACCGCTATGCAACGGTATTGCAGTGTTTTTATTGGGAAAAATAGCTGACAGGCAGTTCGACGCAAAAACTTCGTTCTTTGCTATGTTCTTTGCACTTTTCAGCTCGTTCTACCTTTTCATGGGTGCGTCGTTCATGACACATCCGTTCAATCTGATGCTGACGCTGCTCACGATCTATCTCGTTATGATTTCTGAAAACAGGAGAGGCCTGCTTGCCGCAGCCGGTTTTGCCGGTGCGTGGATCCTTTTCATCCGCCCGCAGAACGCGTTTTTTCTTTACGGCGGCGTACTTCTCCTGATGTTATCGAAAAAAATGAAGTTCAGAAGTGCGGTCGTTTTCACGCTGCCGTTCATTTTTGTCGGTTTCATGCTTATGTTCTACAACTTTTTCTACACCGGAAATCCGGTGCTTTTCCCGCAGGATGTCTATTTCTTCATCCGCGAACCTTATAAATTCTGCCACAGAATGGGCTTCGGCAAAGGTTGTCCAAACACCGAGGGCGATTTTTTGCCTACGGAAGGGCTCACTCCGCAGTATGCTTTCTGGGTTTCGTTTGCAAGACTGACGCTGCTCAACTTCAACCTCGCAGGTCATCCGCTGATTTTCATTTTTCTGATCGCATCTTTCTTCTACTCGTTCAGGAAAAGTCTTGAAGTGTCAATGTTTTTCTTAATATTTTTTGTTGGTTACTTCTTTTTCTATCTTTCGGGGAATCTGTTCGGACCGCGCTATTTTTCAGAAGTCGCTTCTCTTCTGCTGATTCCCTGCGGATATGCATTCTTCTCGATGAGGGATTCGGCAAACAAGTGGGTGAAACCGTTCGTTACGGCGCTTCCTGCGGCGATTTTCCTTTTTTTAGTCACTACGATCATGCCTCCGTTCCTTACCAATTTTTCCGATGCCTTCTGGTCGACAGACAGGGAAGTCGAGAGGACGATCGAGCGCGAAGATATAAGGAACAGCATAATTTTCGTGCCGCCGCTTTACGGCAGTGTTTTTCTTAATCTGATGAAAAAGCCCCCTTACGATGACCGTGGAAATCTTATCCTCCTTGATCTCGGCGAAGAAAACTTCTATGCCGCGGCATATTTTATGGATAAAGAGCATTTCGAAGGGGCTTATCTCATTGACTACTACCCGAAACTCGCCGACAAAACTTCTGTTACTCCGCTTTTTGAGGCAACGCGCGGCAAGATGATTTTCGAGTTCGAAAACAAGCGCCTTCCGAAGACAGGAGAGCCTGATTACGGCGTAAACTTCTCGATGAGCGAGGAAGAAGATAAAAAATTCTATCCGGTAAAGGAACTTTCAGTTTTTGTATCGAACGAATCTGTTTTTGCGATGCGTTTCGACGAACTGACCGAAAAAAGCTACTACGATTTCACTCACCCGATAATCGAACCGGGCGAATATGAGTTCAACCTTTTCTACGTCGCCGACAAGTGCGGAACTGATGCGACACTCTTCATCGACGGCGAAGATGCAGGAACTTTTTCTTCAAAATCCTCTTTTCAGGAAAGACGGGTTTTCTCAATAAACCATCGTTTCAAAGCGGGAAACCACATTTTCAAAATCGTTCCGAAAAGCGGAAATTCCTGCCTCATGCTCGATTCTGTCGAAGCCGAAATAATTGATTGATTTTAATTATTCTCGTTGGAATATTTGTGCAATAAATTCAGGGCTTTTTCAAAAAGATCTGTCTGCACGAGAAGACTGATTCTGAACGAACTCGTGTGGAAGCCGGCGATGCGTATGTCATTTTTTCTGAACAGCGATGTGATTTCAAGCAGGATGTCGGGTTTGTCGGTTATACCGTCACCGATTATCGAAACTGCCGAAAGGTCATCGAAAACTTCAACTGAACTGCTGAATTTCTGTTTTATTTCCGAGATGAAAGGTTCGATAGAATAGTTCTCCTTTTTCGAGATGATGAAACTTCCCGTCATGCTGTTTTTGTAGCCGCGGTGAAACGAGATCTGCTTTACGGCGATATTTTTTTCGGAACAGAATGAAAGGACATTCGCTATGGTCGAGAGATTTTCCGATTCAGGTTCGTAAGTATGAAAAAGCAGGACGTTTTTTTCGTATGCCACAGCTGTTTTCCTGATTTTTCCCTTGTTCTCGAAACCGTGTATCACAGTTCCGGGATTTTCCGGTTCGAAAGTACTTTTACAGTGGATCGCGATATTGTGCGCCTTTGCGAATTCGACGGCTCTCGAGTGGAGAACTTTTGCCCCGGCTTCGGAAAGTTCCTGCATTTCAGGGTAGGTGAGGGAATCAAGTTTTTCCGCGTAGGGAATAATCGCCGGATCTGCATTATAAACGCCGTCTATGTCGCTGAAAATCTCACATTTTTCGGCATCGAGCGCAGCTGCAAGGGCGACAGCTGTCGTGTCTGAACCGCCTCGTCCCAAAGTCGTTATCTCTTTTTTGAAACTGACACCCTGAAAGCCGCATACGATAACGGTTTTGCCTTCCGAAAGCGAACTCAGAACGCGGCTCGGACGGATCTCGATGATGCGTGCGTTCGTGTGATGGTCGTCGGTGATGATTCCAGCCTGGGAGCCGGTTAGCGAAATAGCAGGGAAGCCTTTTGATTCCAGCGCCATTGCGACTATCGCCGCGCTTGCTCTTTCTCCGGTAGTGAGCAGCATGTCCACTTCGCGCGGGTTACCGTTCGGTGCGAATTCGTCCGCAGCTTTGAGGAGGGCTTCGGTCGTTTTTCCTCGTGCCGAAACGACGACGACCGTTTTGTAGCCGCAGTTGATCCTGCTTATGATTATGTCGAGAACTTTTCTGATGCAGTCGCTGTCCTTGAGCGATGAACCGCCGAATTTCAGGACGATGATTTTATCGTCTTTCATCTTATGCGCACCTCTTTTGAGTAGACGAGTTCGTTTTTATCGTTGAAAATCATAAAGTCGTATATCCCGCCGCTGATGTGGGTGATCCTTGTCGAAAGGTTGTAGTAGCACATTTCATCTGATGACGAGTATCTGAAAGCCTCCTGATACGATATGAAGCGGTCGCCGGCCTCGAGATAAAAGTAGCTGTATTTGCTTTCGTAGGAAAGGTTTCCCTCTCTGTCAACGATCCCCATCGTTGTGTTTTTCGGCGCCTGAATGTTGTAATGGCGGACGATTATGTCTTTGCCTGAAACCGAAACATCGTAACTTTCTTCAGTATTTTCAATCTCTTCCGCTGACATGCAGGCACTTTGTGAAACATCTGACGGATAGACGAGCGGTGTTTTGTAGCTTTCTGCACCGCCGCAAGAAATTACAACCGCGCATATCAAAGCCGCGGCTGCCAAAAAGAGGGCTTTCGACTTCATTTTTTTACCTCCGGAACGAAAACGCGCTATTTTATTTAAGGGTTTTGCGATGTAAAGTTTATGGAGGTAATCTGAGAGAAAAACAGCATATATTTGACTGACATTGCCAAAGGGGTATTATCCGCCGTCGTTTTTTGTATCTGTTTTTTGCTTGTTGAAAGGTTTGAATGAAAAATAAGGTTTATATAGCTGAAATCACTACGATTCTTCCGCATCTTTTCTCTTCTTCGGAAGTTGTTGACATACTCTATCCGAAATCTGTCGACAACGGTCGTCCTCACCGTTTCGCAAGACGTTCCGTCGGTGCTGTCGGGATAACTTACCGTCCGACGATACTTTCTCGGGAGGCTTTTCCCGGAAGGGCGCTGGCAACTCCAGAGTACCATCCGTTAGAGTGGGGCAGCCGTGCGGTGGAGGAGCTTCTTCAGGACGGCTGCGTGTCGCGTGAAGATGTCGGATTCCTCTCGATTGCCTACAATATCCGCTGCGACAAAGACGTTTTGCCGAGTCTGTCGAGCAAAATCGCCTCGAAATGCGCTTTAAAACTCGATTATCCTCCGCAGGAAATGGCTTATCTGGGCTGTGCTGCAGGTCTTTTTTCGCTTGAATCTTCGGTGAAATACTGCCAGGAGCACAACAAGGCGGCCATAACGTTCCTTTTCGATCAGTGTTCGTGGATAGTAAACCCTACTTACGATATCGATGACCCGGAATTTAAGGAAAATCTCAAAACGACGCTCCTTTTTGCCGACGGGGCGGCAGGAATCCTGGTCATTCCTGAAAATTTGAGAGACAAATTTGATTTTCCGCTGATGGAAGTCGATGAAATTATTACTGATTTCGTTTCGGGAGGTTCGCTTTCCATGCACGAAGGCAAACTCGTTCTCGAAGATAATCTCAAAGACACGGTCCCCGAAATAGTTCACGATCACATCATAAAACCTTTGGGCGTAACGCCGGAAAATATCGAAGAGTGGTCGCTGCACCAGGGCGGAATGCCGATACTCATGCGCTTTACAGAACCTGAAATCCTTGGTTTGAATGAAGAACAGATAAGCCGCTCGAAGTCGGTTTTCCAAAAATACGGAAATTTCAGCTCCCCGAGCGTTATGTTCGTTCTTGAAACATGGTTCAAAGACGAAAACCGCCCGCTCAAAGATGAAAAAACGAGAGGCTGCGCGATCTCTTTCGGTGCCGGTTACTTCATGGGCGGCATGACTTATCACTGGTCGAAAAAATAATGCGGATAAACAGATTTCTTGCACTCTGCAAAGTTGCCTCGAGAAGAAAATCAGAAGAGCTGATAAATGCCGGAAAAATCAAGATAAACGGGCGTACGGCCGTTCTGGCAGACGATGTCGATCCGGAAAAAGATGTTGTCGAATACAACGGAAAAAAGCTGACCGTTCCTGAAAATTACGACTATTTTCTGCTGAATAAGCCGGCAGGTGTGATTTCTGCGGCAAGCGATGACAGAGGACGTAAAGTCGTTACCGATTTTCTTCCTGCAGGATCGCACGCTGTCCCGGTAGGGCGGCTTGATTTCGATACTACGGGAGTTCTCCTGCTCACGAACGACGGAGAACTTTCATACCGCCTGACCCATCCTTCTTTCGGAATCCGAAAAATCTACCGCGCAAAAGTCATGGGCGATTTTACGCAGGAAAAAGCGGAAACGATGAAGTCTGGGATCGAAATAAACGGCGAATTCATGCAGGCAGAGGCTGTTTCGATAACATCAAAGCATGGTCTGATCTCAGATGTTACGGTCTCTCTTCACGAAGGGAAAAAGCGGGAAGTGAAGGAGCTTTTCAAGGCTTTGGACTGCCGCGTTCTGGAACTTGAAAGGTTCGCTTTCGGAAGCATCACCTGCAGGGGGTTGAAACCGGGTGAGATCAGAAGGCTCACGGAAGAAGAAGTCCAGTATCTATATAAATTAACCAAACTCTCGGGATCACGGGATCTCGGGATCTCGGGATCTCGGTAAAACTGGCACGGTTACTTTATTTTCTTGGCGGCGCGCTGTTTTATGACGTTTGAAACATTGCGGCTTTTTGCGATGTTTTTGAGGTCGTTCATCCTTATCGTTTCGAGAAGCATCAAGGCTGTTTTCAGCGGAGTTTTCGGATTGTTGACGAGTGCGAGTTTGACAGCGTAGCTTTTGCTTAATGACTTGTTTGATGCGATGTAGCTTATCGCGTCAAGTGATGAAGAAGGATCGGCAGCAATCGAAGCGACTTCTTTGTCGGTGATCCTCGCGTTTCCCAAAACAGCCATGACGATCTGTTTTCGCGGATCTTTGATGAGGATTTTCCTTACTTCGAGGTTCCCGAGCATCGCCACTTTGATTTTCTGACCAACATTCATGTCGCGGAGCGCTTCAGCAATGGTTTTGCGCTGGTCGAGCATATCGTCGGCGCTTAAACCTTCGAAAGCGGTTTCTGAAGTGAGGAAGTCCGGAAAGTCGAAGATCGTGTCTTCAAGTTCTACGACCTCTTCTTCCTCTCCGCCTTCAGCCTCTTCGGTCTTTTCAGGCTGTTTTTCGCTTTCTGTTTCGGCGATCCTGTCTGCAAAGTAGGAGAGCTGCTCTTCGTAAAGAGAAAGAAGAACATCGCTTATAGCAGAAAGAAGCTGTTTGAAGTCCTCTTTCTGCGGCAGGGTGAACTCGACGAAATCTTTGTGGGTTACAAGCGTGGTCCAGAAAGTCCTGTCATTTGTTGCAAGAAATTCAAGGATCCAGTTTCTTTGAAGTTTTCCGGTCAGCAGAAGAGAAATTATGATCGAGGAATCTCTTCTTTCGCCGGCAAGTTTCGTGAGAGTCCTGACTGAATTTTCAGGAATCTCGGGCGAAATCATCTTTTTTATTTCATTCGACTGGGTGAAACGGAGCTTGTCGACCGCCGCTTTGCTGACGGTTTCCTCTTCGTCTCCGCAGAAAAATATCAGAGCCTTTAAAAATTCACTTGCCGTTAAAGGAAGAAGCCCGTTGATTACCGCAAGTTTCTGAGGCGTTGTAGTGGCTTGTCTCCACATAAAAAAATCTCCTTATCAATCAAGTTTAAGGATGTTTTTCTTGGTTCCCGACATTCCGCTGTTTGCAGTGCTTGTGCCGCCGCTTCCGGGTGTCTTGACTTCTCCATCATTGCATTTCATGGAGCTGGATTCATACAATGAACTGCTTGCGTCATAAACTACGCAGATCACCGGACCGCCGCCGCCGCCGCCGCCGTTGCCGCCGATTCCGCCGAATCCGCCGTCGCCGCCCCAGCCGCCGCAGCCGCCGTCATCCTGTTCTTTTTCGCCGCCGTACTGACCTGCCGCGCCTCCTAATCCGCCTTTGCCGCCGTCACGACCTGCACCGCCGTTTCCGCCGTTACCGCCGTTTCCTGTGTGAAAGGACGGTGTTTTGAAAAGGATTTTTGTAGAAGAGAATATCATAAGCGGTATACTTGCTCCTCCGCCTTTGCCTCCTTTGCCGCCGCCTCCGCCGCAGCCGCCTGCACCGCCGCCTCCGCCGCTGCTGCCGTAGCTGTTGCAGTTCTCATGGCCGCCTTTTCAGCCGCCGCCGCAGCCGCCGCCTTGGCCGTTTGTTCCGTCTTCTCCGTCTCCTCCGTCGGAAGGAGTATAGCCTGAAACAGAGAAGGTTCCGTAGCTTTTGCCGCCTGTGCCGTTAGCACCGTTTGTGCCGTCTTCGCCTTTTTTACCGGTTATAGTCAGCAGGGGCTGTTCCGAACATTCGTTGGCTATATCAGACCAGTATTTGTCATTTCCTCCTTTTCCGCCGTTTGTTGTAGAACCGGCACCGTTCATGCCGGCAGAGCCGTTGCTTCTGGCCTGGCCTGCATCTCCTCCTTTTCCACCGCCTGCACCGCATGTAGAAATTCCGCCTGCAGCTCCCAGAGGTTTGTTAACGCATAAGGTTTCGCAAAAATATTGAATCAGATCGTCTCCGAAGAAAGTACCGTGAGTTTCCTCACAACCCGGAATTCCGTCAGAACCGTTACCGCCGTCTTCTCCGAGAACACCGTTTTCACCGTTTGTTCCGTCTGTTCCGTCTGCAGTGGATATATCAATAAGATCAATCGTTATATTCGTGCATTTGTTGAGGATAAGACCGAGTGAACTTCCGCTCGGATTTGTGTCCGCCGTTGATGCGATTTTGATTTTTGAAATTGTTATGTCATGCAGTTTGTCAAGTTTCCATCCTGTTGCCGGAATCCTGATCATCGGCCAGTATTCTTCATCCGCTTCAGTCCATGTGCCGCTGTTGTTTGTATATCCGCCGAAAATCGAAACACCGCTTTTGAGGGTCGGAAGATCGTCATTTGTAAAGTTAAAAACTCCGCTTGCGATGATTATCTGGTTTCGTCCTTCGATATCGCCGAACGATGCGCTGGCCAGCTGGAGCGCCTTGTCTATTGTTTTGACCGGGGCAGTCATGGTTCCTTCGTTTTCATTACTGCCGTTGTATTTGTCTACGAAAACAGCTTTCGAGAAGTCGGCTTCATCATTCGGATCAGTCGGATCGGTCGGATCTGCATCTTCGTCACTGTTGCCGTCCTGATCGTCTTCAGGATCAGTCGGATCGGTCGGATCTGCATCGTTGTCACTGTCGCTGTCCTGATCGTTTCCCGGATCGGTCGGATTGGTCGGATCCGTATCGTTGTCATTGTTGCCGTCCTGATCGTCTTCAGGATCAGTCGGATCGGTCGTGTCTCCGTCATGCGTCCCTGAATCGTCAGAGTCTTCATCATGATTTTCCGGATCACCGTCGGAATCTGAATCGGCAGTATCACCGTCATTGTTTTCCGGATCGATGTCTCCATCGTTCCCCTGAGTATCCGAATCGTCCGTTTCGCCGGAATCTTTGTCTGAATCGGTGTCTTTGTCGGTTTTGCCTGAATCGCTTTCATCATCGGGATAATCGTATATGGAGCCCGAATTACCGCCGCTGCATGCTGCAAGGATCAAAGCTGTGGCAAGAATAAGAATCAGCTTAAAAATCTTCATGGAATCCTCCTATAAAATGATTGTCGAGCATCCTGAACCTTTTTTCTTTATTGCTGGGTGCATGTCTTCATCGGGTTCTTCTTCGGTGTCATCATCCGATTCTGTTTCGGGAATTTCTTCTTCCTGCGGGATATCCTCGTCAGGTTCCAGCTCTCCGTCCCCGTCAACTTCGCCGCAGCAGTTTTCATCTTCAGGAAAATCAAATATGACTGTAAAGCTGACGATGCCTGATGCTCCAGTCAGAGTTGTATATCTGAGATAAAAATCCCAGTTCCATGTTCCGTATTTTATGCTGTTCGGCATAAAGGTGAATGAATCTCCTGAAGCAAAGTCTACAGCAGTCTGATATTCGGGCGTTTTCATCTGCCAGATGAGGGAAATGAATTGGTCTGCATTAAGGACTTTCGCGCTTGCCGGAACGGTTTCGGAAGCATTCTGAGTATATTCGATTTCCGGGACCGGAACTTCGCCTTCTGTGATCGGCGAGATCGTTACATGGTCGGTGAATTTCGTGAAATTTCTGTTGTAGAAAGCGTCAAACGTGCTTCCTGCCGTGATTTTTCCTTTCGCGATAATGATGACTTTCGACTGGTCGGTCGAAGCTGCCGCATCAACGATCTTGAAGTTTTCGTTGTCGAGTTCGTAGCCGTGCTCTGATCCAGGCACGATGAAACGCAGCGTAACATTCTCTTCGGTCGGAAGGTAGTTCACGATCTCGGCGGTTACTTTTATTGCCGTGCCGTCGCCTCCTGCAAAAATCGATTCTTTATTTTCAGAGCCGTGCTGCCACGAATAGTTGACCCATAAGTTGCCTGCCGGGACTGACTGCATTCCGCGGTTGCTCTTGTTGATCCCGCAGTTTTCGTATCTTTCGCAGGTGTAGTTGTATGAAACCTCGTCATCCGACATTGCAACTCTTCTGAAACCCCAGTAGTCGCCGCTTCCGCTTGTAGCCATCGTTGTCGTCATAATGAATTCCATTTTTTCCGGCGCGATGACTCCTGTGTCAGGAATAAGTTCTGCACCTTTTTCGAAGGTGAAAACTTTGTCATGATGCGTGTGACCGGAGAAATATATCGGGGGATTTTCCTTTTTCGCAATGAATGAAGTGAGCGAAACACCGTTGTTGGAAGTCTGAGTCTCGTTGAAGACTCCGTCGCTCAGATCGCTGTCCCACGTTGACGAGTCGATGTTCCATTCCTGATCGTCGATTACGCTCACTATGCCGTAGATCTTCGAGAAAGCCCTGTTTGCGTGATACTTTCCGGTCGCATCCTGTCCGAGCGGCGTCATGTGACCGAAAACAGCCGCAACATCGTTGTCTTCAAGCATGATCTCAGCCCATTTCAGCGTTTTTTCGGCAAGGTATCCGCCCCAGTTCGCTACCGGAGAAGCACCTGTGTCGCCGATCCCGATCTGGTTGCTTGCGCGCCTTTGCGAAGTTCCGTCGTAGGTGTTGAGAAGCAGATATGTTTTGTTCCTGAAATTGAAGGCGTTGTTCATCGGACCTAAAAACTTTGCCCAGTATTCAAGACCATCCGATTCGAGAGGTGATGTCAGGTCATCAACTGTTGTAAACTGGGCATATCCGTCGTGGTTGCCGGGAATCGAGAACATCGGAATTTCAAGTTTTGTCATCATGTCGTAAAAATCCGAGTATTCCTGCTGGTAGTTTCTTCCGTAGGCGATGTCGCCGAGCATGATGGAAAAATTGGTGTCCGCGGAATTCAACTGTGAAAACGTCGCTTTTATGATTCCGAACTGCTGGTCGTAGTTGAGCAGCGAGTTTTCGGCATAGAACGGATAATTCTCAGGGTTGAAGTTCATGTCGTCTGTCTTTTTGCTCAGAAGATCCTCTATCTGCGGATCTGCAACGATGAGGAATTTTGCGGGGTCGTTTTCTTCATAGTGCGGAAAGAAGACGGCGTTGCGTGAAATCATCTCGTTTTCATCGCCTGGAACTTTGACTGTCAGATCATATTTCGCTTCGGGCAGGATGATATTCGAACAAAGTGTCAGTTTGTAAATGCCGTCGGCGATCATTCCGAAATAATAGTAATCAGGCTGCAGTTCCATTACGGGTCTGTATGTGAGAAATTCACTTCTTCCGGTTTCAGAGATGCGGACAAGTCTTACTTCCACAGAGTTGTACAGATTCGGAGAGAGATGATCGTGCCTGAAAATGACTGAAAAGCACGGTTCATCGGGCGTTACCATTGCCGGAAAACCGATAACGGGGTAGAGAATCCCGTTTATCTTCGGATCAAGGATCGCTTTCGTCTGCATCTGGAACTGATAATCTTCAAAAACATCGGAATTCTGCGGAAACCGGTTTATCGAAACCATTGATTCTTTAGGTTCTTCAGCGTAAAGCAGCGAAATGACCAAAAATATAAGAAAAAAAACTGAAACTTTGAATTTCTGCATATGTCACCTCCAACAAAAGACCGGATATTCTAATAATAAAATAATTATAGTCAATACAATTTAGGCTTGCTCCATGATCCCTGGATTCCCGTATTTTGCGGCGCTCCGTGATCCTGAGATAATGAGATAACGTGATTCCGGTATTTTGCGGTTCACCGGCAAAAAAATCTTGACAAATAAAGAGTTTTTCACTATAAACTGCGGCCGATTTTTTCGGGGTGTTCTTTAATAAGAAGAGTTTTAGTAACAGGCTTTGGGGCATCGTCAAGCGGTAAGACACCAGATTTTGGTTCTGGCATCCGGAGGTTCGAATCCTTCTGCCCCAGCCATTGATAATTTGTATGTGGAGGAAATTATGGAAACTTTTAAGCTCGCAGTCGAAAAAAGAGAACAGGGCAAAAAAAGTGTAAAAGCGGTAAGAAACAACGGATTTGTTCCGGTCGAAATCTATGGTAAAGGTCTCGAAAGCAATATCAGCGGTTCTGTTGAGAGAAAAGAGCTTATCAAAGGACTTCACACTCCGCAGGGAAAAAATGTAATATTCAGCCTTGATTATGAAGGAAAATCCTACCTCGCGATTGCTCACGAACTTCAGATCCATCCGGTAAAGGACAACATCATCCACGTTGATTTCATGACAGTTTCGGAAGACAAGGAAATCACGATCGTTGTTCCGGTTACGAAACAGGGAAGATCGAAAGGCGAGATCGCCGGCGGAAAAATTTTCCAGGTCGTAAAGGAAGTTAAAGTTGCCTGCAAACCGGCTGACGTTCCGGCTGAAATAGTTGTTGACGTAACAAACAACGAAATCGGCGACAGAATCAAACTTTCGACTCTGCCTTATCCGCAGGGCGTAAGACCTGTTTTCACCCAGGATGCTCCGGTCATCGTAATCAACAAGGGAAGAGGCGGCGAATAATCGCTTTCGGTTATAATCTTGTGGTTCCGTTTTTTTTCAAAAGATCCTGATCAAACTGAAGATTTTTTAATTATCGGTCTCGGTAATCCTGAAAAGCGCTATTTTACTACGCGTCACAATATCGGTTTCATGTTTGTCGAAAGTATTGCATCGTCCTTTGATTTCGGGCCGTTCGAGTTTTCAAAAAAGGTGAACGGGCTTGTAGCAAAAGGAAAAATCGGCGAAAAAAATGTCATTCTGCTAAAACCTTCGACCTACATGAACAATTCGGGTCTGGCCGCAAAAAAGGCTAAAAAGCTTTTCGGGATAAAACCTGAAAAAATCATTGTCGCTCATGACGAAATGGATATCGCATTCGGCTCTCAGCGGATCAGAAAAAACGGAAGTTCAGCCGGTCACAACGGCATAAAATCGATAATGGCAGAGCTTGAAACGCCCGATTTCACAAGGATCCGTCTCGGGATAGGAAAGCCGATGCCGGGAATCAATATCGCCGACTATGTTCTCACTGAGTTTTCGGAAGAAGAGCTCGAAATGATCTCCGAAAACAAAGAAAAATGGGCTGAGATCGCAAAAATGATCGTTTCGGAAAGCGTAGAAGCTGCAATGAACGCTTTCAACCGAAAGAACTGATGAAAATCCTTCTCATTGCACCGCCTGTTTTCGATTTTTATTTCACGACTCACAGAATGGAGCCTTTAGGGCTGCTTTACATCCGCGAGGCTCTGGAAAAAGCGGGACACGATGTCACTCTTTACGATGCGACCGCTTCCGGCAAAGTAAAGCGTGTCGCAACTCCGCCGGAATTTGCCTATTTAGACAAATTTTATGAAGAAGATGCCTCTCCGTTTTCGCTTCACTGCGGCTACAAAAGATTAGGTGATAGTTTTCTAAAAATAGTCGATTTTATTAGTAAAAACAATTTCGATCTGATTGCTTTGAGCTCTCTTTTTTCTCCTTATCATCCCGATGTCGAAAATCTTGCCGCCGAAATAAAGAAGGTGACAAGAACGCCTGTCGCTATCGGCGGAACGGCAGTGAATGCGCAGAAAAAGAAGATCGCTGAAACCACGAATGCAGACTATCTCAACTGCGGAAACGGAGCCGTGACTCTGCCACTGCTTGCTGATGCAATAGAGGGGAAAATCTCTTTCGGTGAGGCCAAAGGGCTGATTTACAGGAAAAACGGCGAAATCATTTTCAACGAACCTTCGCTTGAACCGGCATGGTGCGAAGATCTTATCCCGAAACGGGAAAATCTGCGCTGGTTCAGGAAAAAAAGGATAGCGAAAATTATTTTTTCTGCCGGATGCCGCAACCGCTGCGCATTCTGCTCGATCCACCGCGACAACAAGCTTGCCTTCAGGGAAATTCCTCACATAAAAAAGGAACTTGAATACCTTCTGAGTATCGGCGCAGAAGTAGTCGATATTGAAGACGACGACATTTTCTCAAACGGTGAATATACTTCGCAGATCCTTGATATTCTTGAAGAAATGCACGCAAAAGGCTTGTGTTTCACTGCTATGAACGGTCTTACTGCAAGAAATATCCTTCCTTTTGCCGCAAAGTTGGCGAATGCCGGCTTTATAAAACTCGATCTTTCTCTTGTTTCGGCCGAAAAAAGTGTCGCGAACCATCTTCACAGGCCGCACGGGATTGCTGAGATCGAAGAAATAATCAGACGCACCGAAGGGAAAACGGAGATCGAAGTTTTTCTTATCCCGGGTCTTCCCGGAACCGAACTTGCCGACACCTGCTCGACGCTTCTTCACCTGCATAAACTCGGCGTTAAAGGGGGCTTGAGTCCGCTTTACCTTGTGCCTGGTGTGCCGATGTTTGAAGAGATGGGGATCCCTGAAAACGTGCGGCTCTGCCGCGGAAGCGCGCTTTATCCTTTCGATGATGAAAAACGGGCGAATGTCGCATCCTTGCTTAAAATTTCGCGCTTTCTCAATTATTCGCTTGACCGCAAAAACGACGAAAACTACGCAGAAAATCTCAGTTTCTTCAAGGAATCTCTGCATCGCGGACGCTGGTTCAAACTTGGAAAAGACGGGATCTGGCGCGATTCGTTCGAATTTTCCGAAAGATTCGACCTTAAAGAGTTTTTCTGAACACGGCGGCTCTGTTGATGCCGGAATAGTCTTTTATGATCTCAGTCAGTTCAAGGTTTTCATAATTTTTGTTTATGAAATCCGAGCCTTCAAATCCGAGTTCCGTGATGAAGTATCCGCCGGTTTTCAGGAAGCTGTGAACGCTGCCCAGAATTTTTCCGGTGATTTCAAAACCTGTTCTGCCGCCGAAAAATGCGTTTTCAGGCTCGAATCCAAGCTCTTTTACGACAAAATTTTTCATGTCGTTTTCTGAAAGATAGGGCGGATTAGCGGTTATTATGTCGAATTTGCCTGAAATAGTGCCGAAAAGATCACTCTGCACGAAGGAAATGTCAGTAGATCCCGGAAAAAGGCGGGCGGCATTGATTTTTGCGACTTCGACGGCATCTGCCGAAATGTCTGAAAGCGTGAGCCTGCAGCCGCTTGCACGCTTTACGCTAAGCCCGATGCAGCCGCTTCCGCAGCAGATATCGAGAACATCAGATTTTTCAGTGTTTTTCAGCAGAGCTGCCGCTTTTTCAACTATAAACTCGCTCTCCGGACGCGGGATCAGAACGCGGTTATCTACAAAAAAAGTGTCTTCAAAAAACTCTTTTTCGTTCGTAATGTAGGCGACAGGCTCGAAATTTATCCTTCTTTCAAGAAAAGAGGCAAAAAGTTCTGCAGCTTCCTTTCCAGCTTCTTCATTGTATTTCGTGAAAAGTCCGAACCGGTTCGTACCGAGTGCTTTTGCGAGCAGGATTTCTGCGTCGAGTCTCGGAGTTGCCGATATATTTTTCAGTTTTTTTTCTGCTTCATCGATAAGGGGACCGACTTTTGATTCTGACGTGTTCATTTCCTCAACTATTGATTTTTTTCGGCTATTTTTATGATCGCATCGTATATGAACCACGCAACGTCGGCTTTGAAAAGCGGGTTTTCTATGCAGGCTCTGTCTTCGGGGGAAGAGATGTAGGCGATTTCGAGCAGAAGTCCAGGAACCGTGGTGTCATCGAACAAACCGAAGTTGTATTTCTGCGAAAACATGTTGAGAGGGAGCCGCCATGTCGTGTGGAGATTCGCTTTGAAATACAGGTCGCGGAAAATCGCGCCGTAGTTGAACGAGCGGTTCACTTTGTCGTAGAAAAGCGCAGTAGACGCGGTGTCTTTGCTCACGAAATCGGCAGGGTAGTATATTTCAAATCCGCGGTTCGTAGTGAGGACTTTCTGGCTGTTGAAGTGGAGTGAAATGAAAAGATCGGGCTGCAGCTGCTCGATAAGTTCAACTCTCTCTTTTATCGTCATTGAAACATCTTCCGTTCTGGTGAAAATTATCTCGATTCCTTGAGCGGGATGTTTTTTGAAAAATGCTCTGATTTTCGCGGCGAGTGCAAGAGTGAGTTCTTTTTCGGTAATCTCACCGGAAACTGCGCCGGTATTGGTTCCGCCGTGTCCGGGATCGATCACGACTTTGAATTTTTTTTCAGCGGAAAGAGGCAGAAACGATAGAAAAACAAGAATGAAAATGATTCTTTTTGCAGTATCGGAAAACATTATTTTTTGCGTTTGAGGGATGCGGAGAATGTTTCGAAATCTTCGACGGAAGCAAAATTCAGAGTGAGTGAAACTCCGCGTTTTTTCGGCTTAAGGATGACTTTAGCCTTTGTTCCTGAAGCTATTTCGGCAGCTTTTTTCTGCCAGATTTCCGACTGTTCCGCTTTTTTTGCCTTTTTCTTGGCCGGTTTTACAGCAGCGATTTTTTCGACCTGACGCGCGGTTAGTTTTTCGTTTAAGATCCTCTCAAGCAGAAGTTCCTGATCATCGTGACTGAGAGATGCGAGCGGACGTACCTGACCGGTGGAGAGTTCGCCGCAACGGACGAGATCCTTAACTTTTTCGCAGAGGTTGAGAAGTCTCATGCAGTTGCTCACTTCACTGCGGCTTTTGCCCACTTTTTTGCTGAGCTCGTCCTGCGTGTAGTTGAAACGTTTCATAAGTTCGTCGTATGCTTCGGCGACTTCTATCGGGTTGAGGTCTTCGCGCTGAAGATTTTCGATAAGGGAAACCTGATATTCCTCCTCACCTTTGAAAATCGTGACCGGAACCTGTGTAAGTCCTGCTATCTGAGCTGCGCGGAAACGCCTTTCTCCTGCTACGATGCGGTAGAAAGTACCTTCTTTTTTGACGAGTATCGGCTGGATTATGCCGTATTGCTTTATTGAGTCGGCAAGTTCATTAAGTTTTTTTTCGTCGAAACGTTTTCTCGGCTGCTCTTCGTTCGGTTTTATTGATGCGATGGGAAGCATCATGTTATCGGAGTCTGTTTTTAACAAAGCATCCAAGCCTTTTCCCAATGATGTTTTTTTCTGAAGCATTGATTCCTCCATGAAATTCAAGCCGGATGATTTTAGTTAAGGAGCTTTTTCTGTCAAGTGAGAGTTTAGCTACTTCTTTTTAGCCAACTTTTCATACATCTTGAAAAGTTCCGCAACAATCTCTGCTTCACTCATTTTCTGACTAAAGCCGTAAGCTGCCATAACGGCTTTGTCGTTTTCTTTGTGGGCTTTCCTCAAATCCGGCGGCATCGTAGTTTCATCGTAAAGGTCGGCAAGTGATGAATCAGGATATTTTGCGCGGGCATCGAGAATTGCCTGCGCTGTCTGCTCGATTTTTGCTTTCTGCGTGTCTGTTGGATTGCACCACGGAAAGTTGTTGTAGACAATATCTTTCGAATAACGGTAATCGCTTTTCAACCTTCCGCAGACTGCACGCATCCAAGCATTGTGAACCGATGATGTCAGCACACCAAAATGATAAAGCGTAGCATCGGAAACAATGAAATTTAAATCTGTTGAAATGATTTCACTGTCGAAGAATCCTATAGGAATATACAACCTTCTTTCAGAACTGACTTTTGGAACAAGAAGAAAAGTTTCAGGATTGTTTATCTCTCGAAAAAGTGCCGGAGTTTCGGCGAGTTTTCTTCTTCCTGCATCCGGAGAAGCTTCCCTCGCAGCCTTGCACTGCTGGACACGCTTGTATACTTCGGGCATTCTCTTTATTTCGGCAGGAGTCGCATTAACCAGCCACAAACACCATCGGATTTTGTTGTTTATGAATTCTTCTGATCCTAACAGTTTTTTTATATATTTTTTTGCATTCGGTTCCTTTTTGATGAAAGTTTCGTAATCGTCATTCTCAATAATAAGATTGCCGCCGTCGGTCGGACGGTTTCCCGTAGTCATCTGCGGCACATCACACAATGATTTCGCACGGCTCTCGACCCAGATATTCGGCGCATCAAGCAGATATCCGTTTATATTCTTGGCCTCGATGACAGTTCCGTCAGCATTGAAAATCCGCTTTTCGTCATGTTGAGCGCCTGCGAAACATCTCTGAGATTCTTCGCTATGCTCAGAATGACGGTTCTTTGCGGGTAGGCAGACATGGTTCCGACAGGAAAACCCGATAATTACGCAGTGAACTGCCGCCATATTCTTTTTGTCGGATGTTTCATTCGCCCATCTGAATGTCCGCCATGCAAAGTCAATTTTGATATTGTAATCGCTGAAAAGCGGTTTCCATAGAGCAGCGACCTGTTCTCCCTGCGTAATCGAATTCGTGGATACAAAAGCTGCTTTCGTGTCTGTTCCCTGGATAATTGCAGCCGTTTTGAAATACCATCCGGCAACATAGTCTATTTTTCCGATTCCCTTGTAAAAAACACCGTTTTTATTGCAGCAGGTTGCAAAAATATCGTTTTTCTGTTCTTTCGACTGATAGGAATAACCTACAAACGGCGGGTTTCCCATGATGTAGTCGTAATGATTTTCGCTCTTTTTCTGCTGCGGCTTTCCGACATTTATTTCGTCCGTGATAAGATTTATCGCTTCGTATTTGACCTCAGGCTCACGCACTTCATAAATAAGATTGGTCTTTTTTGCTTTTATCGTGGGAATTTTTTCTTCTTCGCACAAATATCTCCAGTCCATTCTGAGTGCATTGCCTTCAACAATCGTCGCACTTGTCGAAAGCGGCAGGAAATCGAGATCTTCATCAACAATTTCCTCGGTTTCTTTCATCATCTGGCTTTCGGCAATCCAGAGCGCCGTTTTTGCGACTGTTACTGCAAAATCGTTGATTTCAATGCCGTAAAACTGCGAGATTTTGACTTTTATCGGCGAAAAATCACTTCCCAGAAGCTGCTGGTTTCCGTGGATGATTTTAAGGATTTCATTTTCAAGGCGGCGCAGCGAAATATAGGTTTCTGTCAGGAAATTGCCGCTTCCGCAGGCAGGATCGAGGAATTTTAAGGAGGCGATTTTATTGCGAAACTGTTCCAGTTTCTGCCGGAGCGCACGCGGCTCGCGTGCACTGTTTTTCTGCGGGCAAGCAGACCTAGTTCCGACAATAGATGAAAATTCATGCCTCAAATCATCCAGAAAAAGCGGATCAATAACTTTGTGGATGTTTGCAATACTCGTGTAGTGCATTCCCCCTTTGCGCCGTGTTTCGGGGTTGAGCGTCGATTCAAAAACTGCTCCGAAAATCGTGGGTGAAATTTTCGACCAGTCAAAAGGAGCGCAGTGATTTACTAAAATATCTACAATTTCTTTAGTAAAATTAGGAATTTCAATCGTATCGTCGGCGAACAAACCGCCGTTGACGTACGGGAATGAATTGATTTTTGTATCGTATTTGTCACGGTTTTCCGGTTTTGTGTTCAGGATTTTGAACAAATCCATAAGTCCGCGTCTCAGATTTTCAATCGAGAAGGACTTTATATAATCCTCAAAAGCCGTCCGTGTCTCAAAAAGCCCTGCGTCTTCGGCATAAAGGCAGAAAACAATGCGGACACAGAGAATATTCAGGCTTCTAAAGCTGTTTTCATCGGGATTTATGTATTCCTTGATGAGCGCGTCGTAGAGTTTTCCGACAAGTTCTCCGGCTTTTAACGAAACTTTGGCTTCTATGTCGATTTTGTTGTTCTCAGGATTGACCATAAACTGCAAACATTCGAATTTATCAGGCAAATCCTCAAGCAGGACCTGGACTGGTTCGCCCTGCGGTTTTTCCATGTCGTAGATCTGAAACTCCTGAAAGTTGCAGACAACGATCCAGTTAGGGCGCAGAGAATT
>JAGCUA010000017.1 GCA_017963125.1 bacterium | reverse complement strand
TCATCTTCATACAGAATGTGCCTGCCAGACAAGGCTGATCTCTGCATGTGCGATTTGTCGCTCGGCATTCTCTACACCGCGAACTGCAATTCTTACTGCGTTTCCGAGGGCGGTACCGCAGGAACTTGCGAAACGACATACACGACGAGTGGCTCGGTTGAAAGAAACGGCTGTATATGCACATACGACTGCTCGGATGCTGCAAAAGTCGAGGAACTCTGCTCGGACAACGAACCTTCCAGCTGCACCTGCGGAACAGCCGACGTATGTTCATGGAAAAACAACGGGACCTGCGACAAAATGTGCAGTGACTTCTTCCCCGCAGACCATTTCGACGACTCGGCTGACTGCCAGTAAACTCTGAATCTAAGAAAAAATCATAAATAAAATCCGCTATTGACTTTCTTTCTTCCGACAGGATAATGCGCCGCTTTTTGTACCGTTTCGGCGGAAATGCAAGGGGTTTCGATGAGACATGAAATAGACATGCTTAACGGCGGTTTTGCCGCAAAAATACTGCAGTTTGCGATCCCTCTTGCTCTGACGGGCATTCTCCAGCAGTTTTTCAATGCGGCCGACGTCATGGGGGTGGGGCGTTTCGCGAGCAAATTCGCGATGGCTGCTGTCGGCTGCAACACTCCGGTTATCGGTATCGTCGTCAACCTTTTTGTCGGGATCTCTACCGGTGCGACTGTCGTTATCGCCAGGTGCATAGGGAAGGGGGATAGTGACGGAATTAAAAAGGCTGTCCACACTGCGGTTTTTCTGAGTCTTGTCTGCGGAAGTATCATGGCGCTGCTCGCTCTTGCTGTTTCAAGCCGCATTATGTCGCTTCTTTCGGTGCCTGATGAAGTCCTTCCGATGGCGCTTTCATATTTCCGGATCTACATTTCGGGGCTTCCTGCGATTCTTCTTTACAATTTCGAGTCGGCTATATTCCGTTCGCGCGGAGATACCAACACTCCGCTCATGTGTCTTGTTGCAGCAGGGATAGTGAATGTTTTGCTCAATCTCTTTTTTGTTCTTGTCCTCAAGATGGGTGCCGAAGGGGTCGCGATAGCCACTGTCATAGCCAATATCCTGAGTTCAGGCGCGATGTTCATCGTTCTTCTGCGCTCTAAAAGCGATGTCGGGATAGAGTTCCACAAGATAGGTGCGGATCACGCTTCTCTTCTCGAAATTTTGCGGATAGGCGTTCCTGCAGGCGTTCAGAGCATGGTCTTCGCACTTTCGAACATCATAATACAATCTGCGATAAACTCTCTGGGTGCCGACGTAATGGCTGCATCAGCTGCAGCTTTCAACACCGAGATTTTTGCTTACTTCATAGTGAACGCTTTCGGTCAGGCGTGCACTGCTTTCATCGGGCAGAATTACGGTGCTGGAAAACTCGACCGCTGCAGGAAAGTTACGCTGCACGCATTCTGGATGGACTGCGTTTTCACAGCCGCAGTCGCTCTGCCGATAATAATTTTCTCGCGTGAACTTTTGAGCCTTTTCAACGGAGATCCCGCCGTCATCGAATACGGAAGAACGAGGATTCTCTACATTACCTCTTTCCAGCTGCTTAACCTTTCTGTCGAGATAATGTCGGGAAGTCTGCGCGGTTACGGAAATTCGCTTGCACCTGCTCTGATAGCCCTGCTCGGCATCTGCGTGACGCGCGTCATCTGGGTCTTCGCGGTTTTCCCGATGGATCGCACTTACAGCACACTTCTTGCGTGCTACCCGATAAGCTGGAGCATCACCGCCGCGATAATGCTCGGTTACTATTTCTGGTTTATGAGATTTGCGCTTGGACGAGCACGTGCCTCGTAGAAACTAAGATTTAACTCTTCCGAGTTGTCCGCAGGCTGCGAGTTTATCGCCTCCGCGCGACTTTCTGATGAGAGCAGTTACATTTTTCGCAATCAGGATATTCTGGAAGTCGATGATTTTTTTCATCGGAGTCGGCTCGAAAGCGGTTCCTTCAAAGGTGTTGAAAGGGATGAGGTTGACTTTTGCGTCGTATCTTTTCGCGATTTTTGCGAGTTTTTCGGCGTCTTCAGGTGTGTCGTTGAAATTTTTGAGCATGACATATTCCAAAACGACCATTTTTCTTGAAATCGGGTAGGAGTCTATAGCTCTGAGCAGTGCCGAAAGCGGATATTTTTTATTTATAGGCATGATTTTACTGCGTTTTTCATCAGTAACGGCGTGAAGGGAGACTGCGAGATTGACTTTCGTTTTTTCGCCGAGTTCGACGATTTTATCTGCAACCCCTGAAGTCGAAACGGTGATTTTTCTATTCGAAAAGTTGAAGCAGAAATCATCAAGAAGAATTTCTATCGAGTCAAGCAGGTTTTTGAAGTTGAGGAGAGGTTCTCCCATTCCCATGAAAACGAGGTTCGTTATCTTCTGTCCGCGCTCTTCCGAAGCGATCTGCGCCGCCAGAACCTGACCTGTGATCTCTGAAACAGTGAGATCCCGCTTGAAACCGAGGCTTCCCGTTCGACAGAATGCGCAGTGCAGCGGACATCCTGCTTGAGTTGAGACACAGAGCGTGCAGCGGGTTTCTTCGGGAATGATGACCGTTTCGACAACGTTCCCGTCATAAAGTTTGAAAGCAAGTTTCTGCGTACCGTCAGACGAGGTGAAAACTTCTTCGGGCTGCATCGGCGTGATCGTAAAAAGTTCGGCAAGTTTCGCGCGGTCTTCTTTGCTGATATTGCTCATTTCATCGAACGAAAAGACTCTTTTCTGATAGATCCACTGAGTTATCTGCGTCGCCCTGAATTTTGCAAAGCCGTTTCCAAGGAGGGCACTTTCTAAATTTTTCCTTGTAATATCAAACACTTCCATTTCTACATGCCGAAAAAGAATGAAAGTAGAGAATTTATGATTTCAGTCGGAAGGAGGAACATGATAAGACCGCCTGCCGCGAGAAACGGGCCGAAATAAATCGCGTGTTCTACATCTTTTTCCTCTTTCGAATTGAGGTCTTCAGCTGAAATGTTACCGGCTAAGCGTTTTTTACCGAATATAAATTTTGCCACCAGATAGAATATTATTCCGCCGAACGATGCGATGAGAAGGATGAACGGAATCATGACAGGTCCTGTGAATGCGCCGATTGCCGCTAAGATCCAAACATCACCCAAGCCCATGCCGATTTTTTTAGTAATAAGATAAAAAAGAAGTATCGCAAGCAGAAGAAATCCTGCGCCGACGCCGATTCCGATGAGGGATTGTTGCCAGCTGAAAGAGGGCTCGAAAAAGCTCCACAAAATTCCCATAAAAATAGGCGGAATTATCACTTTTGAATAGACGAACTGAGTTTTGTAATCTATTGCCGCCGTAACGACAAGTGCCGAAATGAAGTAAAGAGGGAGTATCAGACGCAGATAAAAGCCGAATTTAAGGAATGCGGCAAGGTATAAAAATGCGTTCAAAAGCTCGATCACTGGGTAAATGAGCGATATTTTTTCGCCGCAGCCGGAACATTTCCCGCGCAGGAAAATCCAGCTGAAAACGGGAATATTTTCATACCACTTTATTTGGTGGTTGCATTTTGTGCAGGAACTTGGCGGAAAAACGATGCTTTTGCCGAGCGGAATGCGGTAGATGCAGACGTTGAGAAAACTACCGAAGAGAAGCCCGTAGACAAAAACGAAAACGGCTGAAAATGTCGCGAAACGCGGCGAATTTAATAGCGCGAAAAACTCTTCCATTTTGCACTCCAAAATCAACAAAAATCCCGAAATTTTCAACATAACGAAAGAAATGTCAATCAAAGAAGGGGGGCTTAATCGTTAAAATTATTGGATTATTGATAAATTTTTGTTTTTCTCTTGACAAATGACCGCTCAGTGCTAAAAATTGAAACCGAATAGTTCCATTTTGCGGAACTTGCCCGTACTGAAATGTGAGGTTTACAATGTTTTTCAAGATGACAAAAAACCAGTTGGAGCGCAAGCTCAAGATTTTGAAGGCGGCTGCCGTAAGTTTCGCCACTTTCGGTTTTCACATTTCCGATATCGACAATATCGCGAAGAATGCCGGTGTCGGCAAAGGAACGCTTTACCGCTATTTCCAGAACAAAGAGGATCTCTTTTTCGAGTCTGTGAAATACTGCATGGACGATATGTATGACAAGATCGGGAAAAAACTCGAAAATATCAGTTATGAAGATTTTGTCGGCGTGCTTTTTGATGCCCATATGGATTACTACCGCGAACACGAAGACACTTATATGCTGGTGACCAACGCAATTCTGCAGATGCCGAAAAACTCGATAAACTTCTTTCATGAGCTTCACAAGGAAAAGATGAAGATCATTCTGGACAAACTTCAGAGCGGCGTGAAAGCCGGAATTCTTAAAAACGTTGATCTGGAAGTACTTGTGAAAATGCTGAACCTAGTTTCTCAGAGTTTTTGCCTGACGAAGGATATTTCGCCCGAGGCTGACGATTATGTGCGTGTCAAAGAGACTTTTGTGAATGTTTTCAACTATGGACTTTTAAAATAATTGTTTGAGAGGTTGTCATGAAAAAGTTATTGATTTTATTCTTCGTTTATCCCTTCCTTATCACCTCCTGCCTTGAAAATGAGAAGACTCAGGAGCAGTCGGCTCCGGTCGAAAAGAAACCTGTCGTAGCAGTTGTCGAAGCGAAAGAGGAAAGCTATTCCCCCGTTCTTGAATTCGGCGGCTCGTTCAAGCCTTTCAGAGAGGCCAACCTTTCGGCGAGAATGCCGGGAAAGATCAAAAAAATACATTACCGCGAAGGTGCGACAGTTCCGAAAGGCTCTGTAATCGTTACGCTTTCAGAAGAAATGGCTGAAGCGGCCGAAGCCGAGCTCGAAGCGGTAGAAAAAGACTACGAAAGAGTGAAAGACCTCGTCGATTCGGGCGTTCTTCCGCAGCAGCAGCTCGATCACCTCGAAGCGAAACTCAACGCATCGAAGGCAAAAGTCAAAATGACGAAGGAAAACATGGAGATCATCGCTCCTTTCGACGGCATGGTCGCTGAACACATGCTCCGCGAAGGCGAGGAGTTCATGCTTCTCAACCCCGGCCTTACCCCAGGTTTCTCCCACGCAAACGGAATCATCAGATTCATGGACTTGAACAAACTTTTTCTTGAGATCCAGGTCGATGAAAAGGAACTTCCGCTCATTCAGAACGTTAAGGAAATCGAAGTGGTAGCCGACGCATATCCCGACACGAAGATAAAGGGAAAGATCTATTCGACAGAAACTCTCGTCTCGGTAATTTCAAGGACGGCTGTCGTAAAAATTGAAATAAACAACGCGAAAAAACTGATAAAACCCGGCATGTTCGGCAGAGTAAAGATCTCTCTTCCCGAAGTCAAGGCGGTAATGGTTCCGCGTCTTTCAGTGATACGTCAGGCAGGAACGAACCAGCATCACCTCTTCGTCATCGAAAACAACGCGGCTGTCCTTAAAGATGTTGAAATTATTGAAGACTTGGGCGATTTTTACGCTGTTAAAGGAATAAATAACGGCGAAGCGGTCGTCAGTGCCGGCAAAGCGAACCTCAGAGACGGCGTTTCAGTTACTGTCAGCAGCAAGTAGGTGAAAACATGAGACTGTCACAGATTGCAGTAAAAAAGCCCGTCACGATATCAATGATATTTACGGGCATCCTGATTTTCGGACTGCTGGCGTTCTACGGGCTGAAACTCGATATCCTGCCTCAGGCCGAATATCCTTCACTCACGGTCGTCACGGTCCTTCCCGGCGCATCTTCCGAAGATGTCGAGCAGCAGGTCACGAAGCTGCTTGAAAAACAGCTTGCCGGCGTTCCCAAGATCAAGTCGCTGAAGTCGGTTTCAAAGGAAAACGTCAGCTTCATCATGCTCGAATTCAACTTCGGGACCGTCATCGGCGAGGCTACCAACGACGTTAGAGACAGGATCGACCCTGTCAAAAAGATACTTCCGTCCTACGCATTCGATCCGATGATCCTAAAAGTCGACAGTTCGATGGTGCCCGTCATCATGTACGGTATCACGGCCAAAGAAAGCGAAGCCGGACTGGCGAAAATCATAGACGACCGAATTGAAGGAAGGCTCAAACAGGTCGACGGAATCGGCGGTCTTATCACTTTAGCCGCACCGAAAAGGGAAATCGAGATCATAGTTGACCCGATAAAGCTCCGTTCAAGCGGAATTTCGGTCGCAACGATCGCGAAACTTCTTGAAACGCAGAACATTTCAGTTCCAGGCGGCAGCATAAAAACGGGCGGAATGGACCTTTCGGTGCGCGTTCCGGCCGAATTCGAATCGGTTGACGAGATAGGCGAGATACAGATCCCGGCGCGTGACGGCAGCATGGTCAAACTTTCCTCTCTTGCAGAGATCAAGGACAGGCTCACAGATCAGGATCTGTCGGTCCGTGCGAAAGGGAAGACGATGGCCGTCATCATGACGCAGAAGCAGAGCGGCGCGAACACTCTCGAAGTTGCAAGAAACATCAAGGCGGCAATGGAGGAGATCCGCAAAAACGTTCCGAAAGATGTAGTCATCGAAGAACTCAACGACGCTTCGGAAGTCATTGAACTTTCAATTACCAATTTGGCGACGACGGCAGCCTACGCGATGATCTTCGTCATTTTGGTAATTCTTTTCTTCCTGCGTGAATGGAGAGGAAGCCTCATCATAACTCTGACCATCCCGTTTTCGCTCATCATCGGTCTCATTTTCATGTATGTCTGCGGATATACGATAAACATATTCTCCCTGATGGCTCTTTCGATCACGCTAGGTATGGTCGTTGACAACACCGTCGTCGTCTTCGAGAACATCACGCGGCACATCGAAGAGGGTTCGCGTCCGGCGGAAGCGGCTATTTTCGGTGCTGGAGAAATGACTTCGGCGATTTCGGCTTCGACTTTAACTACTGTTGCCGTTTTCATCCCATTAGCTTTCGTCAGCGGTATCGTCGGACTTCTTTTCAAACAGCTCGCTTTCGTCGCATCAGTCACTATCGCGGCTTCCCTTCTCGTTTCGCTTTCGCTTGCTCCGATGCTGAGTTCGGTACTTATGAAACGTAAAATAAAAGAGAAAAAGCACGGATTTTTGTACAACGTTTCGGAAAAACTCTTCGTTTTCGTCGAAAATCTCTACAAATCGCTGCTCGGACTCAACATAAGATTCAGATGGCTAGTCGTCATCATAGTTGCCGCAGTATTTTTCTTCACGATAAAGGCGGGACTCAGCACAGGAACCGACTACATCCCCGAATTCGATATGGGTGATATAGTTGCGACAGCGGAGCTTGAATCAAGCGTAAATGCCGAACAGACTGCGGAAGTTGCAAAAAAGATCGAAGAAATCGTCAAGAGAAACATCGATGAAAAGGACGTAAGAAGCTACTACACGATAACCGGCCAGACTGACAACGGTCTTCTTTCGATGTTCGGATTCTCCGAAGGCAAAAATATCGCGACGATAATGGTAAAGAT
>JAGCUA010000016.1 GCA_017963125.1 bacterium | reverse complement strand
TTTCTTCCTTACGTCTGCAGCAGAAAGCCACCCGCCTTGCTCGGCGGATCGTTCGCCCTCGGCAAGAGCATTCTGAAGTTTCATTTCTGACTGAAAAAAGTTGGCATATTCCTTTTCGAAAGCCACTTTCTGCTTCGGGTCATCCATAATTCTATCAAATGTCGATGTTGGTTTTATCATGCTTCAAATCTATTTTCAAATTATCCCATTGTCAAGAGATTGATTTTATCATAAAAAAATCTTGCATTTGTGCGGGCAAATATGTATGTTGAATGATATGAACAAGATTGAAAATGCCGCCACATGGTCAAAAGAACGCTTCGATGCGGAACTCGAGAAGGGCTATGACGATATGCTGAAAGGCCGTACCCGCCCTGCCGCGATGGTCCTTTCCGATGTCAAGAAGAAATACAAAAAAATCGATCCACTGGTCTAGACTATGCTTCATGTGACTGACGCGAAATATATTGGCGATTACAAAATATCCGTCGAATTCAATGACGGATGCCGTTTTGTCGCTGATTTCGAAAACGTCATCAAGTCGGACCACCGACCTATCGTGCAGCAACTTGCAGATATCGATACCTTTAAGGATTTCACATTGCAAGCGCACACAATCACATGGTCAAATGGCGTTGATTTTGCCCCGGAATACATCAAGAGCCTTCAGAATTCCGAATCCTATCCAGCTTGATTTGCGGAAAATTTTCACAATGTATTGTTTTTTGTTAATGAATAATGTATATTTGGGTCAGATAGGGTGGCAGAGTATCCACCTGAGATAAAAAAGAAAACTCAAATTGATGACAGGGTGGTAGAGCGACCACCTGAGATAAAAAAGAAAGCTCATTAGATGAAGTCGTTTTTATATATCCATATAAAAACGGCTTCTTTTTTTTATTAAAAAAAAGGTTAATTATGAAGAAAGAAGAAGCACCAAAGGTTATGCTGCTGTCACCAATATTTTATGAAAGGTATGCTGATAATACTGAAATTCTTGCGAAGAAAAATCGTCCGTATTTAGTCTTGCTTGTGGAATATCGTTCCCTAAAATTTGCGATTCCGTTTAGATCGAATATCCAGCATACGCATGCGTATAAATTTGAATGTGAAAACGCAAAGCGCACTTCATCGGGTCTAGATTTTAGTAAAAGTGTCATCATATTCAATGAAGATGAAGTGGGGATGCCGGCGCATATCGATTCAAAGGAACATACGGAGCTGATGAAACGCTATGTGTTTATTGTGGAAAAATTTCAAAAGTATATAGATGATTTTATAGAAGGCTTGAACAAAGAGCCTTTGCCTCCTAAATACAATTTTTCGTCGTTGACCTTTTATCGTAGTTTTTTGATAAAGACAGCCAAGCAGAGCGAAAAATGAAAAAAAATCCTCCGTAGGGGAGGATTTTAAAAGCAGGGGAGATCCTTCGACTTCGCTGCGCTCCGCTCAGGATGACACGTGGTGTTACTTCTCGAAATTGATTCGCAGGGTCTGACCGGCGGCATTTCTAATCACATAGGCTCCGCCCTGGTAACCGGCGGTCTTGAGTCCGGCCTTGAGGTCCGTGAGCGTTGCGCCGGCGTTCAGGCGGATGTTCCCGAGCTCGGAGCCCATCAGGTCGAATACCCTGTAGCTGCCCGCGGCCCTCGCGAAAGCATTTGCCATGCCCGCGGCTC
>JAGCUA010000015.1 GCA_017963125.1 bacterium | reverse complement strand
ATGTTTGTATCGACGAGTTTACCATTCATCGGAATCCACCTTTCGACCGTCAGAAACAGCCTGTTCTATTAAATCGGAATCGGATTCGCTTATTTTTCCGACAAATTTTTTGAGATCCCGTTTCGGATGCACGAATTCATCGAGAAAAGTTATTATAACCCGCTGATTTGTTTTTACGGCTACATCGCCTTCGGTTACATAATTTTCACCGTCAAAATATCCTTTTACTGACAGCATTTCCGCACCTCCCTGCAAAAAAACAACTTATTATACTCAATTTTTTGGGAAAAGCGAGACTTTGATTTTCCAGTTGAAGCAAAGGAGCGCTTGAAGGACTTAATTCTTCTCCAAAAACCTTGCCATTTTCTGCCCTTTCTTTATTATACTTTGCGTTGATTTTATGCACCTTTGTATAAGGAGATTACAATGTTTTCTATTTTTTTAGGTATTGTGTTCTTGGGATTTGTCTTTTTTAAAATTAGAGATTTAAAGAAAAAACCTTTAGATGACAAGCGTAAAAAAATAAACGCTAAGATTATTCTTGTCACATTGTCTATTATGGGATGTATGTTTATTCTTGCCGGAATAGGCACTATTGTTTCAGAAGACAATTCTTTGAACGGAAAATTAAATTCCTATGCTTCAAAAAACGCACCTGGAAACATGGGTGATGTAAAAGTTGAAATATTCGAGTATTCAATAGGAATTACATTGTTTGTTAAACATTCTGTGGACGAAGATGCTTTGATTCGAGATGGCAGTTTATATGCTTTAAAAACAGCCAAGGATATTTATGAAAATTGCCCGGAAACTAATCGTATATACTTTGAATTTGATACCAAATTTGTCGGCAAAGATGGTAAAAAAGATATAAGCAAAGCCTTTGGATTCTATTACAATCGGGAAATGGCTGAAAAGGTTGATTATGACAATTTTACAAACATAGTATTTTCTGACTACAATAAAATGTGGGATGTTATAGAAACAGCCTATATTCATCCTGGAATAACAAGAGAATTGAAAAAATTTTCCCTACAACAGTTTATGGCTGCACAAAAAGCGAATTCTCATGAGAACCGCGTCAAAGAATTTGTGGATAAGATAGATGACTCTTGGGAAAATGAATTCTTGCCAGAACAACTGGAATGGTCAAAAAGATCGACCAAAGCAATGAATTGGGGCAATGCTGTAAACTACTGTGAAACATTGAATGAAAATAATTACGACGATTGGAAATTACCCACAATAGGCGAACTTAGAACTTTAATCAAAAATTGTCCAAAAACAGAACTTAACGGTGTTTGCAAAATTGGTAAGAAAAATTGTCTGTCTTACGATTGTTTTATGAAATTAAGTGGATTTTGTTCTTGTGAATGGAAAAACAATAATTCAGGATATTACAGTAAAACAGGAGATGATGACAAAGTTAAGCTGTGGTCTTCATCGAGCTTATCAGAATCACAATATTCGAATTATAGATGGCGTGTAGATTTTACAGATGGTGGAATAGGGGACTATGAAGCTGATGCAGATAATCTTTATGTCCGTTGTGTAAGATATAATACAAAGAAAATCCCTGTTCAAAAATCGGCTGATAAAAAAGTATCAGAACAAGTTAAAAATCTTGAATGGTCGCACCAAGCATCTCGAAGAATGAATTGGAAAAAAGCCAAAGATTATTGTGATAAACTAAATGAACAAGGTTATATGAATTGGAGATTGCCAACAATCAGTGAACTTAGGACGATTATTCAACATTGTCCTGCGACAGAAACTGGCGGTTTATGTGGTGTCGTAGACTCATGTTTGTCGCAATCAAGTTGTTGGTCACATGATGCATGTGGGTCTTGTCCGCGAGACAATAATAATAAATATAGTAAATTTAAAATGACTAATTCGGATAGAGATTCCTATCCATTTTGGTCTTCATCCGTAATCGCTGACCATACAGATAGTGTTTGGGTTGTAAGTTTTATTAGTGGGTTGATTGGTAATAGCGAGACGACTTTTTCTATGAATGTCCGTTGTGTAAGGGATGCCGATTAAAGCTTGATATCGGCGAGCGTGCTGGAAGCGGAATCCCAGGGATTGTCGCAACTTGGGAAAAAGTCTTTAAAACAAAACCGGAATATGAACAGAAATATTCGCCTTCCCGCATAAAAATGGTGCTTGACATAGCAGAATTTGTGGAAAAAAGTAGCGATAAAGCAGCGATAACTGAAGAAAGTT
This sequence comes from bacterium, assembly GCA_017963125.1. Taxonomy (GTDB): domain Bacteria; phylum UBP6; class UBA1177; order UBA1177; family UBA1177; genus UBA1177. Next base: position 30,000 of record JAGCUA010000015.1, on the reverse strand, counting down.
CGGAGAAAAGTTCGGAGAAAAACGAGAATAGTGACAGGAAAGTGAAAAAAGTAGACAGAAAAGTGGACAGAAAAACGAGAAAAGTAGGCAGAAAATAGTTTCCTTGATGGCTGAAAATCCGAATATAACAACATTTGAAATGGCAAATAAATTGAATATGTCCAGGAGTGGAATAACGAAACAAATCGCAATTCTTCAAGAACAGAATATTATCTGCCGCGTTGGTCCTGACAAAGGCGGACACTGGGAAATAGTGGAAAAATAACTGTCAATCCGAAAAGCACCGCAAGAGAATGGATAATGTCTAAATGCGATGAAAATTAGACATTTTTAGACGAGATTTTAGACATTTTTAGACGAAATTGATGAAAAATCAAAATAAAATCAATGAGTTGAATTTTTGCAAAAATCTGAAAAACTTTGTCGATTTAGACATTTTTTAGACGAAAAACACGGAATTCAGGGTTTGAGATTATCCCCCTCTCTTCCATTCTATTCGAGCGTTTGATTGCAGTCTCAATATGCCTCTGTCAAAATAAAAATTGACACGATGTCATTTTTATTTATTCTGACACGGTGTCAGGATCGTGGAGAGTGATTTGACAGAAATTTACAAAAAACTTTCGGACTTGCGGAAACTTCTGAAATCTTTCGGAAGTGCCGCTATCGCCTTTTCGGGCGGGGTCGATTCGACTTTTCTGCTGAAAGTCGCGCACGATGAGTTTGGTGAAAAAGCTGTCGCAGTTACGGTCATTTCGCCGCTTATCCCGAAAAAAGAGGCGCAGAATGCCGAAAATTTCTGCAAAAAAGAGAATATCAGGCAGTTTGTTCTTGAACTGGATCCGCTCAAAATCCCTGGTTTTAAAGATAATCCCGAAAACCGCTGCTACATCTGTAAAAAAGAAATATTTAATAAAATCAAAGATTTAGCCTTAGAAAACGGAATTTTCACGGTCTGTGAAGGAAGCAACGCCGACGATACAGGTGACTACCGCCCCGGAATGCAGGCAGTGAGCGAACTCGGCATAAAAAGCCCGCTTCTGGAATGCGGACTTACGAAAAACGAGATCAGGACTCTTTCAAAAGAGATGGATCTTCCGAGCTGGAACAAACCGAGCGCGGCGTGCCTTGCATCAAGATTTGTCTATGGAGAAACTATAACGGAAAAAAAGCTCAAAATGGTAGAAATTGCAGAAGATTTTCTGCACAAAAAAGGTTTTTTGCAGCAACGCGTGAGGATTCACGGCGAAAACCTTGCGAGGATCGAAATCGAGAAAAACGATTTTGATAAAATTCTTGCCATAAAAGATGAGATCAACAGTTTTTTCAAAGAGTTAGGATTTGTCTACACAACTTTGGATTTGACCGGTTTCAGAAGCGGCAGCATGAACGAGGTGATCAATGAGCGGAACTGATATTTTGAACTTTGCGGAACTTGACCTTGAACGCAAAAAACGGACAGGTTTCGCCGAAGTGGTCTTCTGTCCCGGAAAAAAGGACGAATTTCTGAAAAATATTTTCACAAAACTTTATGCGGAAAACGGCGAAGTTATGGGAACACGCGCCACGAAAGAGCAGTTTGAAATCGTGAAAAGCGTCCTTGAAAACGCAAAGTACGATGAAATTTCGAGAATCATAACTGTGCGGAAAGAGAAGAAAAATCTTATCGGCAACATAGCGGTCTGCACTGCCGGAACTGCCGATATCCCCGTTGCTGAGGAAGCTGCGCAAAGTGCCGAATTTTTCGGCTGTTTCGTTGAAAGGATATACGATGTCGGTGTCAGCGGGATCCACAGACTCCTTTCCAAAACCGAACTTCTGCAGAAAGCAAACTGCGTGATCGCTATTGCCGGAATGGAAGGAGCTTTGGCGAGCGTTATCGGAGGTCTTGTCTCGGTTCCCGTCGTCGCAGTTCCGACATCGGTCGGCTACGGAGCGAGCTTCGAAGGGCTTTCCGCACTTCTCACGATGATAAATTCGTGTGCAAACGGCATTTCGGTCGTCAACATCGACAACGGCTTCGGAGCGGCCTACATCGCATCCCAGATAAACTTTTTGGCTGAGAGAGGAAAGAGATAAATTTATATTATTCGCGGAAAGAAAAAACGACAATGATATAAATTTTTATATTGACTTTTAAAAATTTCGAACTAATATTTGCGTTGAAGGGTCAAGAGTGCCGCCTTTATGTGGTGCGTCGAGGTTTCTCGCTTGGCCCTCTTTTTTTTATGTGGAGTTTCAATGTATCTTCTTTACGCGGATGATTCGGGTGTTTCATCAGATCCCAATGTAAAATTCAGCGTTCTGGCAGGTTTTGCGACTTTCGAAAATCAGACTTTCTGGATTCAAAAAGCGGTAGATGAAATCATGCTGAAACATATAGGACGTGAAGATCTGGAGTTGCACACAAGCCCGATCAGATGCGGCAAAGGTATTTGGCGCGGATTTCCCAAAGACAAAAGGGAAGCTGTTATAAAAGATACGCTGACTTATATAAAAGATAACTATCCGCGTCGGTTCGTCTTGTTCGGTGCTGTAATAGACAACACAAATGATGATGTTCAGGAAGAATTGTTTTCCCAGCTTACAAGCCGTTTTGACAAATTCTTAAAACGCAGGTTTTTAAAGCACGATGAATCCGCCAGAGGTCTTGCGATTTTTGACAAATCTAAAATGGAAAACAAGTATCAGAATTGGTCAAAAATTTATCAGACACTTGGAAACCGCTGGAATGAAAAATTGAACAATTTTGCTGAAGTTCCTCTGTTTTTGGATTCTGCGATATCAAGAAGTATTCAAGTTGCGGATCTTATTGCTTTCGCTTTGTTCAGAGCATTCGAATATAAGGATGATTCCTACTACTCAATTATCAGAGACTGCTTCGATAAAGATAAAGTTCAGCAGCACGGACTCTATATCTTGGGATAATACCAACAGTCAGGATAAATTCATTCTTAAAATTGTGAAATCAATCTGTGTTTCTGACACAACGGGTGGAATATTCTACAGCTTTACTGCAACTTGAAATGAGCGCTCAGCAACCGTTATTCTGAGTGAAACGAAGAATCTATGAGATGTTTCGGCTTAGCCTCAACATGACGAAGGTCCGGTCGGCCGCCCGCGCTCTGACAAAAAAATTGACGTGGTGTCATTTTTATTTATTCTGACACGGTGTCGGGATAAGTTCGTTGGTGAAAATGGAGTATAAAATGGCTGGAAAAAACCTGTATTTCGAGTGTAATTCGGGAATAAGCGGAGATATGGCTGTTGCCGCGCTGCTTGACCTTGGTGCTGATAAAGAGGCGCTTCTCAAAACGCTTGCTTCGATCCCTGCGGATGGTTTCAGGATAGAGATTACGGATGTGGTAAAAAACGGGATAAGGTGCTGCGATTTCAATGTGATTTTGGATCATAAGCACGAAAACCACGACCACGACACAGAGTATCTTTTCGGTCACAAGCATGACGAAGATGAGCATCACCACCACGAACACAGGCATTTAAGCGACATTATTGAGATTATCGGCAAAACCAAACTCTCAGAAAACGCAAAAAATCTTGCTGAAAAAATTTTCAGGATAGTTGCAGAAGCTGAGGCTGCGGCGCACGGCGTTCCTGTTGAAGAAGTCCACTTCCACGAAGTCGGCGCGATAGATTCGATAGTCGATATCGTCGCGTTTGCATTCTGCTTCGACAATCTTGGTATCGGGCGCGTTTTCATTCCTCATCTTTGCGAGGGGACGGGCGAGATCAGGTGTCAGCACGGGATTTTGCCGATACCGGTCCCGGCAGTCGTGAACATCGTGCAGAAACACGGACTTGTGCTGCAGATGGCAGAAATGAAAGGTGAACTCGTGACTCCGACCGGTGCTGCGATAGCTGCCGCAGTAAAAACCGATGAGGCTCTGCCGAAACAGTTCAAAATCGCAAAAACTGGGCTCGGCGCTGGGAAAAGAAACTACGAAAAACCGAGCATTCTCCGCGCGTTTCTTATCGAAGAACCTGAGAAATTAGAAGAAACGCATGAAGAAACTCCGAATAAAATCACTAAGCTGGAAGCCAATATCGACGATTCGACAGGAGAAGCTTTAGGTTTTGCGATGGAGCAGCTTTTTGAAGCCGGCGCGCTCGACGCATTCTACACACCGTGCTTCATGAAGAAAAACCGCCCCGCGTATATGCTCACCGTTCTCTGCCGGAACAGCGACATTGAAAAAATGGAAGATATAATTTTCAACCACACAACAACTATCGGGATCCGCCGCTGCACGATGGAGCGGACAGTGCTTGAGCGCGAGGAACTTTCAGTCCAGACACCTTACGGAAACGCGAAAATCAAGCTTCTCATCCACAACAACCGCAAGCGTTTCGCGCCGGAATACGAAAGCGTCGCCGAAATCAGCCGCAAAACCGGCATCTCTTTCGGCAAAATATACAATGAACTCATAAGTTTGTGCAAAGCACAGTTCTAACCTGACATGATGTCAGAATAAAACTTGACACGGTGTCACTTTTATTTATTCTGACATGGTGTCGAGATGGAAGTTCGTTTTTAACTGATTTTTATGGAGGTTTCAATGGCATGTTTCACAGTTCCGCTTGCCGAGGCTGTTATTGTTTCGGCGGCAAAAAAAGTTGCTAAAAAGGCTCACTGCAGCGAAACAACTCTCGATTTTATCGACAAAAAAGTGGGCTGGCTTGAAAAAATGCTCTACGGCGGATCGGCTCTGCTTGCAGTAGAACACCTTTATCACGGTGAAATTTCTATTTTCCCGCCTTTTCTCACTGCTCTCAATACACCGGAGGAAATACCTGTAATGCTGCATGAAATGGCGACTTCAGGCGTTGCGATGGCACTTCTTACAACAGCCGTATGGGGGGTAATCGTCGGCGTTTCAAGTGCATTTGAGCGCAGTAAAAAGCAGGTCCCGGCGAACGATGGAGGCAGATGATGTGTCTCATAATGACAATGATCGCGGCGGTCGTTTTTACCGCGCTTTGGGCGAAAATGAGAAAGCAGAGCCTTCTCACGACAACGCTTATGTTCTGGGCCGCGGCTTTGATGTGGAGCGTTGACGGAGTCGCCTCGGTGCTTGAGGGAGAGCCGTTTTTCGACATCAGCCGGGAAGACACGATTCTTGGAGTAATAATCATTCTTTGCGGAGTTGCTATATTCGCTGTGCTTGCGGTGTTTGAAAGACGCAGAGTATTGAAAGCAAATTAAGGAGAAAACCATGAAAAAACTTTTACTCATAGCAGCAGTTATTGTGTTTGCAATCATTTCATGCAAATCGGCTTCGGAAAAGGCTGAAAGCAAGTCAGAGGCTTCGCAGACATCGGCTGAAAAAGCGGAAAAACAGGAAAAAGAAAAACCTGCCCAGAATGAAACTCCCGCTCCTGCGGAAGAGAACAAAACGGAGGAAAAACCCATGCTTCCCCACCAGACAAATGATGAAAACGCGCCGGTCGTATATTTCATAAAAGAAATCACTCCGGAAGCACTTGTAAAAATCTACGACACTCTCGGATGGAAGCCCGAAGGCAAAACTGGAGTCAAAATCAGCACCGGCGAATCGGAAAAGTCGAACCACCTGAGACCCGCATTGATAAAGAACCTCATCCAGAAAATCGGCGGCACGATAGTCGAGTGCAACACCGCTTATCCGGGCAACCGCAACACGAACAAAGCCCATTTCGAAGCGCTCAAGCAGCGCGGATACCTTGAAATCGCTCCTTTCGACCTTCTTGACGAGGAAGGCGAGATGCTGATCCCGATCGAGGGGGCAAAACATCTCGTAAAAGGCGACTATGTCGGAACGCACTTCAAAAACTACGGCTCATACCTCGTTCTTTCGCACTTCAAAGGGCATCAGATGGCAGGTTTCGGCGGCGCGATAAAGAACCTTTCGATAGGCTTCGGAAGCGGGACCGACGTCGAACACTCGGGCAAGATCTACATCCATTCTGCCGGTCAGGCGACAAAAGGCTGGGTCACGGCAGATCAGCTTGACTTCCTTGAATCTATGGCTGAAGCGGCTAAAGGAGTGTGTTCGGCTATGAACGGCGGCAAAAACATCGCTTTCATCAACGTTCTCAACCGCCTCAGCGTTGACTGCGACTGCAACGGAAACCCGACAGAACCCGACATGCACGATATCGGCATCGTCGCTTCACTTGACCCGCTTGCAATAGATCAGGCTTCGATAGACATGGTTTACGCCGCGACCGATTCAAAATCGCTGAAAGAGCGCATCGAATCTAGAAAAGGACTTCACACACTCGACTATGCTGAAGAGATCAAACTTGGAAACAGAAACTACAGACTTGTCGAGATAAAATAAAAAATTCGTTTGCTATAGGAGAAGAAAATGCCGAAATGTTCACTTGAAACAATGGTGTGCAGGAGGGAAAAGCTGATCGATGCCTGTGAAAAGCTCTATCAGACAAAGACTTTCGATGAGATAACTTTAAAAGAAATCGGAGATGAAGCTGAGTTTACACGCACTGCGATATACAGCTATTTTCAGACAAAAGAGGAGATTTTTCTTGCACTTTTGCAGCGCGAATACGGAAAGTGGATCAAAGAACTTGAAAATATAGAACAGACGAAAGTAAAGCTCACGGCTTCAAAACTCGCAAAAATGCTGGCACTTTCGCTGCAGAACAGGGTGCAGCTCCTGAAACTTCTCAGCATGAACCTTTATGCGATCGAAGAAAACAGCCGTGATGAAAATCTGCTGGAGTTCAAAAGGGTCTACAAAGCCTCTCTCGATGCAGTTGACAGGTGCTTCAGGAAGTTCGATCCGAAGGCGTCTCCGGCCGAAAGTTATGCTTTCAGCTATCACTTCTTTCCCTTCATGTACGGCATTTATCCTTATGTTTTCCCGTCTGAAAAGCAGATCAAAGCGATGAAAACAGCCGGAATGAAACTGAAAAAACGGACGGTTTGTCAGCTCGCATACCCTGCTATCGTAAAAATGCTCGAAAAAAATAAAGAATAGAGTATGCTTACTCGTTTTTTCTTTGATTAAAGGGGTTCAAGATGAAAAAGATCTTTCTTGTGTTCGCAATCTTTTTTGCGGTTGTGACTGTAAGCGCTTCTGAGCTTTTCTACAGCAACGGAACAAGTGTTTCCGTCACGAAAGCCGAAAGTTTCAGTGTTGTAAAAAGTGACGTGTCTGCTGCTTTTGTTCCTAAAAACGAGCTTTACAGGTTGAATACCGGAAGCAGCATTTACTCTTTCATAAACGGAAACGGCGGTGAACTGCCGGTCTATTTCCTCGGCGAGATGCCGGTCATTGCTGAAAGGACGCTTTTCTGGCGCGGCGACAAAACGGTCGGATACATGGAGAAAAAATACGGGCTTAAACTTGTGGAAATAGTTGAAAGTTATCCGCTTTATGCCTTTTCGGTGCAGGGCGACAGCGTTGAAACTGCCGAAAAAATCGTCCGAAACGGTGACGGTTATGCATTTCCCGATTTGGTTCGCGAGACAACACTCAGAATGGTGCCAGAAAGTGCGCCGAAAGATCCTTACTTCGATGTCCAGTGGCACTTGCAGAACAGAGGAAAGGTCAAAGATTATTACGGAAACGATGCTTCGATCATGAAAAATGCCGATACGAAATTCATTCAGATGCTCGAATTCTTGAACTCGAACGGAATCGAAGTCGATGAGAATACGAAAATCGCGATAATGGATACTGGTATTGTTCCGGATCATGAGGACCTGACTAATATCGAGCCCGGATATGACGCGATCAAGAACAAAGAAGGGGGCTATCCGGATCTTTCAGAACTCGAAGGCTCGCCTTACGGTCAGTATCTGGCTTCTTCGGTAGGTCACGGAACGACCTGCGCCGGTGTCAGCGCCGGTGTAGGCAACGAAATCGGAATGAGCGGAATGTGTCCGTGGTGTCTGCTTTATCCGGTCAGATACCTTGAAGGAACTACGGGAACTGCAAGTTCCGACGGAACGATGATCAAAGTCTACGAAAAATATGTCGCAGATCCTAATATCACAACGGTAAACTGCAGTTTCGGTCCCGATTCTTCCTACGGCACGATCCCGGTCACGCCCGGAGAGATCGAAGCGCATCAGAATTTCATGCAGAACGGACGAGGCGGAAAGGGCGGCGTCATAGTCTATGCTTCCGGAAACGACGGGACCGATTCTTCATACGAGCAGCTTCTGAGTTATGATTTCGTTTTCAAACGCAACGGTGCCGATGTGAAGGACAGAGTTGTAACAGTCAACGCTTCGACCGCATGGGACACGAGAGCTGAATATTCAAACTACGGATTTTCATCGACAGTTATAGCTCCGTCGCTTTCTGAAACTCCGATGGTTGGTATAGCCACTACCTCGATCCCGGGTTACGGCGACTACAAAACAAACTACACTCTTCTGTTTTCCGGAACTTCGGCAGCTGCGCCTGTCGTTTCAGGTTTTTTCGGTGCGGTATTCAGCATAAATCCTGATCTTACGCTTGAAGAAGCGATCGAAATTTTGAAGAAAAGTTCGGATAAAATTTATCCTGAGACAGGTCTTTGGGATGAAAACGGATTCAGCGTAAAATTCGGCTACGGCAGAGTAAACCTCGAAAAAGCTGCCCGTCTTGCAGCCGGATTCCCGATGTGCGACGGTGAAAAGGAGGAAGAGTGCGGGAACCACCTCGACGATGACTGCGACGGATATGTTGATGAAGGATGCGAAGACAAACTGACGGCCGGTTCTCCGTGCGAAGATGCTGACGACTGCAAGACCGGATCTCTTGAAGCATCCGATGTCAAATGTCTTAAACAGAGCCGCTATTGGATTTTTGACGGCGGCTACTGTGCCGTAAAAACAGGCAAGACCCCGTGCCCTGACGGAACGATACCTTTTGATGTCTCGGAAGACAGACAGAATTATATCTGCGCTCTTGAATGCAACAGTGTCCATCCATGCGAAAGAAAGGGCTATTACTGCTCGAACGATATTCTCGGAGTATGTCTTCCGCACTGCAAGGAAAATTCGGACTGCAACACAGGTTCTTTCTGCAACGACGAAAGCAAGTGTGAGAAGATCCCGTCGTCTATAGGCGGTTCATGTGAAAGAGATGAAGAATGTTTAGGCGAATACACGACATGCAACCAATGGATGGAGGGCGGCTACTGTACTCAGGAATGTTTCGACGGCGATGATTCAGTCTGCCCCGACGGAGCAAAATGCGTAACGGGAAGACGCCAGACGGAATCGTGTCTTGCTTCATGCTCTTCCGATAAAGACTGCAGGACCGATGAAGGCTATCTCTGTCATCCGAATATGGGATCAAAAACCGGTGTCTGCTACAGGGCATGCCGTAACGACTCGGACTGCAATGACGAACTTGCTACATGCAACGAAGAAGGTTACTGTGCACCTGAAAAATGGAAAGGCTGGCCCGAAGAAGAACCGGAAGATGACAATGACACAGGTTCAGGAGATGATGCCGAGGTCATTGATAATCCGGATGATGAGATTGCGACTGACGGCGACAGCGTAGAAGATTCTGAGCCTTATACAGACGAAGATATCCATCAGGATGATAAACCTGCTGAAACGAAAAAAAGCAGCGGCTGTTCTGTCGTTGTGATGTAAAATGGTCGATCTTAAAGGGAAAAAAGCCCTTATCACGGGTGCATCAAGCGGTTTCGGAGCCGATTTTGCCGACATTCTTGCCAAAAAAGGGATGGATCTCGTCATAACAGCACGCCGCGAAGATAAACTCAATGCTCTCAAAGCAAAGATCATTGAAAAATACGGCGTCGGTGTGCGCGTCATTGTCATGGATCTGACAGGCTTCGATGCGGCCTGCAGCCTTTACGAAAAAGTGAAGGATGAAAACATCGACATGCTCATAAACAACGCAGGCTACGGCATGTACGATTACTTTGAGCGTCAGGATGCTGCAGCGGTAAACAGAATGGTGCAGCTCAATGTCGTCTCTGCGATGACTCTGGCCAACCTTTTCGTGAAGGATTTCGCGGCAAAAAATTCCGGCTGGATTTTGAATACAGCATCATTTGCGGCGTTCAATCCGACTCCTTTTTATGCGGCTTACGGCGCAACGAAGGCGTTTCTCATGAATTTTTCGGTCGCAATACGCACAGAACTCAAAAAATGCGGGAAAAATGTCTGTGTTACGGCGCTCTGTCCGGGTTTTACCGATACTGAATTCGTCGAGACCGCAAATCAGAAACGCTCGAAACTTCTCGAAATGGTTATCGGCAGAAGCTATCCGGCAGCGGAGGAGGCTGTAAACGGTCTTCTCAAAAACAAGCCGGTCGTAATGCCGCGTTTCATGAACCGCTTCGCAGCGTTTTTCCTTCGTTTCCTGCCGAGAAGTCTGGCCGCAGAGGCAGCGTTTATGTCTATCAGGGATAAAAATTAACAGGAGGTCAATATGAAAAAAATTATTTTGGTGCTTTTGACAGTGCTTTTTACGGTTTTGGCGTGCAACAAGGAGAAAACAGCCGTCAAAAACGAAGAAAAGGCCGGAGAAATCAAGGCGAAAGAGACAGCTCAACCAGTTCAGGAGGAGAAAAACATGACTATTTACGATTTTACGGTGAAAGACAGAAAGGGAAACGATGTTCCGATGGCAAATTTCAAGGGCAAAGTGCTTCTTATCGTGAACACGGCGACGGGCTGCGGTTTCACTCCGCAGTATGAAGGACTTGAAAAACTCTGGGAGGAATATCACGACAAAGGTCTGGAAATACTGGATTTTCCGTGCGATCAGTTCGGACATCAGGCTCCCGGAACGGACGATGAGATCCATCAGTTCTGCCAGATGAAGTTCAACACCGGTTTCGAAAATTTCAAAAAGATCGAAGTAAACGGCGAAAACGCGGAACCGCTTTACAAATACCTCAAAAGCAAGAAGAGTTTCGCAGGTTTTACGGGCGAAAAAGCCGAATTTATGGCCGGTTTTATTGCAAAACAGGATCCCGACTACAAAAACAATGCAGAGATCAAGTGGAATTTCACAAAATTTCTTGTAAACCGCGAAGGCGAGGTCCTTGAACGCTTTGAATCGACAGTCGAACCTGCCGAGATCGCTGACAAAATCAAAGGATTGCTGTAAAGGCATGGATTTTTCCGGCAAACACTCTTTTCTATAAAAAAATCCTTAAACTGTAACCTGCTTAATTGAAAAATATCTAATAATCGTTATATTCCGCTGTTTGTTTTTTTATCACTGGAGGGGAAAATGATAGTTATCACGGGCGCAAGCGGTCATGTAGGCAACAATCTTGTCCGCGAACTCAACAAAAGAGGCATTAAACCGAGGATCCTTATTCACGAGGCGACTACAGTCCGGAAAGCTCTCGAAGGGCTCGATTTCGAGGAAGTAAAAGGTGACACAAGGGATCTCGAATCGCTGAAAAAGGCTTTTGAAGGAGCCGAACTGGTTTACAACTGCGCAGCAGCGATTTCTATCAAATGCGGAGTTTACGACAAAATCAAAACCGTAAACGTCGACGGTGTGCAGAATGTCATTGACGCATGCATCGCAAACAATGTCAAAAGGCTCGTCCACGTCAGCTCGATCGAGGCTTTAGGCGATCCCGGTGAAGGTGTTGTCGCTACCGAAGAAATGGGTTTCAACCCAGACAGAGCGATGCTTGAATACGGAATCACGAAGGCAGAAGGTTCTCTTCTTGTCCAGAAAGCGGTCAAGGAAGGCAAGATCGACGCCGTCACAGTATGTCCCGTCGGGATTTTAGGTCCGAACGATTTCCGTCCGTCGCAGATGGGAACTATGGAAATGAATTTCCGCAAAGGCAAACTTCCCGCTTATCCCGCTTACGGCGGATTTGACTGGGTCGATGTCAGAGACGTTGTCGAGGGAATAATCCTTGCAGGCGAAAAGGGAAAAACCGGTGAATTCTACCTTCTTACCGGCGGTCATGTGACGAATGACGAAATGATGGGGATCCTTGAAAAGCTTTCCGGCAGAAAACGCCCGAGTGTTTCGCTTCCTTACTGGCTCATGTACACCATGGGATTTTTGGCCGAAAACTGCTTCTACCGTTTTTTCAAGAGCGTTGAACCCGTTATCACACGCGGCAGTGCGAGAATTCTCAAAAGCGATCTCCACGCTTCATCCGAAAAGGCTCAGAAAGAACTCGGAATGAAGTTCCGCAATGTCGAAGAGATCTTCCGCGACCACTACAACTGGATGGTTGAATACACCGAAGGAAAATAAACCAAATTTTGACTTTTTCACTAAAAAAAGTATAATAACGCGCTTTTTTTCGGGGAGTTTTTATGAAGCGTGTTTCCCTTGTATTTCTAATTCTCTTTTCTTTTTTTACCCTTTTTTCTGACAGTTCCGAAACAGCGCTTCTCACTTTGAAGTATCAGGCAATGGCGATCGGCGAAATTTCGCTTGCATACAGGCTTGAAAATCTCACGATGAGCCTTGCTGCGGCAAAAGCGGTCGATAAAGAATACATCACTGCGATCCTTGACGAAGTCGATGCAACGGTTTCAAACGGAAAATCGATACTTCTGGTCAAAAATATTGCTCCCGATCCGCTCACGAAAGAGATAATTTCAGCATTTGACCAGCTTTTGACCTGCTCAGACAAAATCAAAAAATATTCGTCGGCTTCAGCAAAGATTTCGACAGAAGAAATATCAAAATGCATGGAACTTTCGCGCAAGAAAATAGACCTTTTGAGCGAAATGTACAATAAAAAGCAGAATAAAAACAATGCTAATCAGCAGAAACAGAGGTGAAAAATGGAAAAAGTCATGATTGTTATGGGCAGCGATTCCGACTGGAAGATAATGCAGAAAGCTGTCGCTGTTCTCAAGGAATTCGGTGTCGATTTCGAAGTTCATGTAAGTTCGGCGCACAGAACTCCTGAAAAAACAGTCGCTCTGGTTGAAAATTTTGACGGTGCCTGCTTTATTGCAGGTGCAGGGGCAGCGGCTCACCTTGCAGGAGTTGTTGCAGCTCATACAACGAAACCTGTCATCGCCGTTCCTCTTGATTCCGGCGCACTTCACGGGCTTGACGCGCTTTATGCTACAGTCCAGATGCCTTCAGGTGTTCCGGTTGCGACGATGGCGATCGACGGCGCGAAAAATGCAGGACTTTTCGCAGTCCAGATCCTTGCTTTGAATGATGAAAAACTTGCTTCGGCATTGAAGGCATATAAGCTGAAAATGAAAGAAGAAGTTGAAGCAAAAGATAATAAAATTCAAGACTTGGCTAAAGAGGTGTAGTATGGAGATCCTTTCAATCGAAGAAGCTGCGTGGAAAGTCAGAAACGGTCAGGTTATCGCATATCCGACAGAGACAGTCTACGGACTCGGTTCTATAATTTTTGAAGAAGAACCAGTCATGAGGATCAAGCAGATCAAGGGAATTCCGGCAAACAAGCCGCTTTCCGTCCTTATTTCGAACAACAGAAAAGAGGAAATGCTTTCGGAACTCATCGAAGGTTTTCTTCCTGTCGCTCAGAGGCTTGCGAAATTTTTCTGGCCGGGTCCGCTTACGATCATTCACGAATGTAAACCTGATCTTCCCGATTTTATAACGGGTGGAACAGGTTATGTCGGTATCCGTTGCTCGCCGTACTCTTTTGTCAACAGTTTCATTGACTTAGTCGGTCATCCGATCGTCAGCACGAGTGCAAACATCACAGGACAGGCTCCGGCTACGAACTATACCGATGTTTTCTCGTATTTTGACGGCACGATCGACGGCGTTCTCATCTGTGACGATTCGATTTCGATCGAGCATCATGCAAGCCCGACGAACATTCCTTCGACTATCGTCAGAGTCGAACACCACAATTTCGAGATCGTACGTGAAGGAGCGATCAAAAAAGAAGATATTTTCAGAAAGATCCTTTGATTTATGCCTGAAACAGAGCTTACTTTAAACGCAATTTATAATAAATCTACGGAGTTATATCAGTCAAAGAACGGATACCGCTTCAATTCCGATTCGATGATACTTTCGTGGTTTGTTAACAGAATCTGCCCGAATCTTGGCACGGAAAACTCTGCACTTGAAATAGGGGCGGGGAGCGGGATAGTTTCGATCGTTCTGAAAAGACGCGGTTTTCTTCCGAAGATCGACTGCGTGGAAATTCAGGGATCCCTTTACAAAATCCTTGAAAAAAATATCGAAACGAACTCTCTGACCGGTGAAATTTTGCCGTTTTGCGCCGATTTTGCCGATTTTGTCAGGACAAAAAGGAAAAAATACGACCTCGTTTTTGTAAATCCGCCTTATTTTGCCAAAGAAAGCGGGCATTTGAGCACCGATTCCGAAAAAGCTCTCGCAAAACACGAAGTTGCAGGCAGTCTCGCCGATTTTTTTGAAATTTCCAAAAACATCCTGCGGAAAGGTGGGAAATTCATTGCTATTTTTCCCGCTTCAAGAGTACAGTTCGCCCTTTTTTCAGCAGCAAAATCGGGTTACACTTTGAAAAATATCGCTTTTTTCCGTGAAAACGCATCGACAAAACCTGCGACTTTCGCCGCATCGTTCGTTCTGGGTTCTGAAACTGCACTTTTTTCTCTTTCCGATACAGAAATTTTCGAACTCCGCGACTCGAATGGTGAATATTCGGAAGTCGGAATGGAAATCATGTATGAAAAAATCCCGTCATTCTGAGTGTAACGAAGAATCTCAGAGAGATCTTTCACATCCGTTCAGGATGACGCTCGATACAAAAATTTTTTTACGGGTTGACTTTCCGGAATATTGCACTAAAAAAAGAGCTGCAACTTAGAATTTGGAGGTTTTTATGTACGAAGGCAAAGAAAAAGAAGCTGCTCAGGAAGTTATCGACAACGGCGCAAAGTATTCGAAACATTTCAGCGAAGATTCATTTTTCGGCAAAATAAAGGAGTACGGAAAGGCAGCAGGAGCCAAGGTCGTTTTTGCGGCGCTTCTTCTTTTCTATGCGATGAAAAGTGACAAAATGCCGATGACCGAGAAGGCTCTTGTCGTAGCGGCTCTCGGATACTTTATTCTTCCGATAGACCTGATCCCCGATTTCATTCCGATTGTTGGCTATGCCGACGACCTGACGGCGCTTTATGTCGCACTCAAAAAAGTTACCTCTTATATCGACAACGAAATAATCAGTCAGGCCCGTAACAAACTCACCGGATGGTTCGGCAACATTGACGAAAATGATATCCAGAGCGTGCTGAATATTTTGCTGTAGCCATGAAGAATTATCCTCCTTCAATAAAAGATTTCATTGATTTCTCTAAAAGCGGCGGGATTTTTTTCGTCCACTGCCCTGAACGCTATGTCTTAAAGACGATGAAAGGTGAGATCTCCGCTTTGTCTGACGGTGATACCGGCGTCGAAGTGTGCTTTTTTGATGCCGGTGAAAACAAAAATGCTGTCACTGAGGCGATCGGTACAGCAAGCGAGATAACTCTTTTTGCTGCCAGCAGGGTTGTTGTCCTCGATATTCCGGAAAAGATCACGGATGCCGATCAGAAAGCATTGGAGCGCTACATTGATTCCTGCGAAACAGCCAACTTTCTCATCGTTTTTCTAAGTGAGATCGATAAAAGGCTCAAGTTCTTCAAATCACTGCAGAAACTGGCAAAAATCTACTTTCCTGTCCCGCTTCCTTCGGCAGTCGAGCTTAAAAATTTCATAAAAAGCGAGTTCAAGCCGTTCTCGCCGGACGAAACTCTTGTCGCGTTCTTTCTCAACGGTGCGAACCAGGATATGTTCTTCATCCACAACGAGATCGAAAAGCTGAAACTTTACGCCGAGGCGAAGCAGATCAAAACGATGACTTATGATGAGATGTCGATAGTTCTGAACGATCTCAGCGAGCAGGTGATCTTCAAGATCATGGATTTTCTCGTTTCGGGGAAAAAGGCGGCGGCGATATCGCTTTACCGCGAAACTCTGGTCGTCGAAGCGGAACAGAAGGTCAATCCGGTGATGATTTCGATGTTTTTCAAGCATTTCAAAGCGATAATGCAGATAAAAATCATGGCTCACGAAGGGCGAAACAGCGAAATTTCATCGTATCTTGCCGCTTCGAAAGTTTTTTATATGCGCAGCAATGCCCTGGCTATCGCCTCAAAATATAAAAATTCGACTGTTCTGCAGGCCTTGAAACGTATTTCCAGAATAGAGCTCGGTATGAAAGGGGCGGCAGAAACGGGAACTTCTGAAACGAATCTCGAAATCGAACGTTTTATGTCTGAATTTTTCCTTTAATACTTATTCAATTTTTGACTTAGCACATCTTTGTGCTATATTCGCGCGCTAATTTTTTTGGGAGGCCAAAATGAAAGGACTTACCTTTCAGGAAATGATCGTTAGACTTGAAAAATTCTGGATGGAACGCGGCTGCATACTGGTTCAGCCGTGGGATTTGGAAATGGGTGCCGGAACATTCCACCCGGCGACGTTTTTTTACGCGCTGAATCCGGCGAATATAAGCTCTGTCTATGTCCAGCCTTCGCGCAGACCGACTGACGGCAGATATGGCGAAAGCCCGAACAGGATGCAGAGGTTCTACCAGCTTCAGGTCCTCATAAAACCGAGCCCGAAAGATGCCCAGCAGCTTTATCTCGAAAGCCTCAAAGTCATCGGGATCGACCCTGCGGAACACGATATCCGCTTTGTCGAAGACGACTGGGAAAGCCCGACTCTGGGTGCATGGGGTCTTGGATGGGAAGTATGGCTTGACGGAATGGAAATCAGCCAGTTCACATACTTCCAGCAGGTAGGCGGAATCGACCTCAAACCGGTTCCGGTAGAGCTTACCTACGGTCTGGAGAGGATCTGCATGTACTTGCAGGGTGTTGAAAACGTTTACGATCTGCAGTGGAACGACAAAGTCAAATACGGTACGGTCCACAAGGCTGACGAAGTCGAATTTTCGACTTTCAACTTCAAAGAGGCTCCGGTAGAAGATTTCTTCGCGTTTTTCGACAAATACGAGAAAATTTCGAAGGAACTTATCGAAAAATCGCTTCCGCGCCCCGCTTATGAATTCTGTATCAAGGCAAGCCACGCGTTCAACATTCTTGATGCCCGTGGCGCGATCTCGGTCACCGAAAGGCAGAGATACATCATGCGCATCAGAGACCTTGCGTGTGCCGCTGCAAAAAAATACGCTGAAAGTTTTAAGGAGGAATAAATGTCGGATTTTATTTTTGAAATCGGTTATGAAGAGTTCCCAGCAAGTTTTATTCTTCCTTTTGTTTCGCAGCTTAAGGAAAAAGTCCTTTCCGAGCTTGAAAAACAGCGCGTAACTGTCGGAAACTGCAAAGAGTTTTCAACATGTTCGAGAACCGCTCTTATCTGCACTGGACTTCCCGAAAAACAGCCCGACATCCGCGAAAAAGTCACAGGTGCTCCGAAAAAAGTCGCGCTGAACGCTGACGGGACTCTTTCCAAAGCGGGAGAAGCGTTCCTTGCAAAGAACAAGATCACCGAATATTTCTTTGAAAACACCGAAAAAGGCGAAGTGATAGCAGGATACGTCGAAGAAAAGGGAAAAACTTTGGAAGAAGTTATCGCTCCTATCGTAAAGGCGGCTCTCCACGCTGCGAACTTCAAAAAAAGCATGCGCTGGGCGGAAAATACTTTCGCTTTCGCAAGACCGATCAGATGGATCCTCCTTTCGATCGACGGAAAACCTGTTGAAGACGATTTCGAGGGGATAAAATTTTCGAAAACTTCTTTCGGACACCGCTTCCTTTCAAACGGCGCGCTTGACATAAACGCTTCGAATTATTACGAAATTCTCACCATGCACTACATCATGGTCGACAGAACTGAAAGAAAGGAATTCATCCGCTCCGAAGTCGCGAAAAAAGCCGAAGAACTCGGACTTATCGCAAATATCGACGAAAATCTTCTCGATGAAGTCACCGACATGGTCGAATATCCGCATGTCGTCATCGGAAATATTCCCGAAAAATACAAAAACCTGCCGGTAGAGCTCGTTGTGAAAGTTCTCAAAAAAGACCAGAGATACTTCACTTTGAGCGACAAAAATTCGCAGGTTATCAAGTTCGCAAGCGTTCTCAATAACATTCCGCGTGAAGATTCGCTTGTAATAGAAGGAAACGAGAAAGTTGTCGCTGCACGTCTTTCCGACGCTGCTTTCTATTTCAACGATGACCTTGCGAAAGATTTCGGCGCGCTCAAGGAAAAGCTGAAAGGCGTTCTTTTCCAGAAAGATCTCGGAACTTACAGCGAAAAAGTCGAGCGTATCTGCAAAATCGCCGCTTTCATCGCCGGAAAATACTTCACGCTTGACGATGCTGCGAAAAAACGCCTCCAGACTGCGGGCGAAATGATCAAAAACGACCTCGTAACGGGAGTTGTTTTTGAATTTCCCGATCTGCAGGGGATCATGGGACGCTACTACGCACTTCACGCAGGATTCGAGAAAGATATCTGCGAAGCGATGTACGAGCACTATCTCCCGATAAACGCAGGGGACGCACTTCCATCGACCGAGATCGGAACGATCCTCAGCATGTCAGATAAAATTGATACTATCGTCGGCGGATTCATGGCTGGAATGAAGCCGAGCGGCTCGAAAGACAAGTTCGCGATCCGCAGAAACGCGATCGGTTTCCTCACAGTCGCGCAGAATTACAGCCTCGACATCAAAGAAGTCGTCGAATTCGCATGGAACCTCATCGTTCCGCACATCAAAAACGTGAAAGAGGAGATGAAACAGGAAATAATCGACTTCATAGTCGCAAGATACAACGGCGTTCTGAGTTTCGATACACCTGTAATCCAGGCTGCGACGGCACGCGACGCCGAATTTCCGAAAGTTGTCGCAAAACGGGCCGAGACGATTGCACGCCTTCTCAAAGAAAGCGGGATTTCAGAACTCGTCCAGCTTTACAAACGCGGCTGCAACATCCTGAAAAAACAGGAATTTTCCGTCGGAACAGTCAACGAATCGCTTTTCGAGCAGGATGAAGAGAAGAACCTTTTCGCCGAAGTCGTAAAAGTCGAAAACGAAATCAAGAATATGCACGACAACTTCGAGATCGCGATGAAGATCCTCTCTCTCAAACCGGCGCTCGACGCATTCTTCGACGCTGTTTTCGTAATGCACGATAACGCTGGGATCAGAACGAACAGAATGAACCTCATCGGTAAAGTCACCAATCTGGTAGCAGAAAATATCGGTGAAATCAGTTTCTTGAATATTTAATATCTGGGTTTTTGTGTCAGAGTATTAGTCAAATATTTCTCGGGCAGTATCGCAAAAATATTTTTAAATATTTCAAAAAAATTATTGATTCTCGCCGTCAAAAAGATATAGGAAAAATGTCGGCCTTTGGGGTGTGAGGTATTTGGCGTTCCTGTTTTTTCGGAAAATAAGAACATAAATAGTAAGTTTCAGATTTTAAAGTAAAGAAATTATTAGGAGATTGAAAATGCAGAAGTCTAGAATGTGTGCTGATCCTGTTGAGAAAAATGTCGGGAAAAATAACACGATTTATTACGAGGGGTATGGTAAAATAGATAGTGAGTGGGTTGAAAAGAATTCTGTTTCGCACGTTTTTACAAGCGGTATGGGGAGAATTGTGCTCAAGAAATCTGTAAGGAAAATCGGTGATTTGGCATTCTTCGAGTGTCCTGAGCTGATATCGATGGTTATTCCCGATTCTGTGACAAAAATCGGAAATAGCGCTTTCGAATACTGCACTTCGATGAAAAAGATCACTATAGGCAATTCCGTGGAAAAAATCGAAGAATTTGCGTTTTTGCAGTGTTCCGGTCTTGAATCCGTGGTTATTCCTGATTCGGTTACGGAAATAAGTGACTATGCATTTGAAGACTGTGAAAATTTGAAAACGCTGAAAATCGGCGCTTCTGTAAGAAAAATCGGCATAGCTTTTGAAGGCTGCTGTGCTTTGAGCAGTATAACTGTTGCGGACGGAAACCTGAAATACGATTCAAGAGACAACTGCAATTCCATAATAGAGACTGCTTCAGGCACATTGATTTTGGGATCCTGCAATACACTTATTCCCGATTCTGTTAAGGAGATCGGAAATGATGCTTTTTCCGGTCGCAGGAGTCTGACATCTGTTAAGATCCCGCGTAGTGTGACAAAAATCGGAACCAATGCTTTTTCAGGCTGTACCGGTCTGGTGAGGATGGATATTCCCGATTCTGTACAAGAAATTGAAAGTTGCGCTTTTGTAGGCTGCAACAGCCTTAGGTGTGTAGTTTTAGGGGAAAATGTTAAAAAAATAGGAAAAAGTATCTTTTACGGTTGTTTTTCCTTAATGGATATAATGGTGTCAGAATGCAACAGAAAATATGATTCCCGCAATGGCTGCAGTGCTGTGATAGAAACTGCAACAAATACACTGGTGGCAGGATGCTGGGGAACGAAAATACCGGATTCCGTGAGAAAAATCGGAGACAACGCTTTTGATGGTTGCAAGGCGCTGGCATCTGTAACTATTCCGAAATCTGTAAAAGAAATCGGTGAAGAGGCGTTCAGTTCCTGCAACAGCCTGACATCTGTAAGGATTCCTGATTCTGTAAAGAAAATAGGTAACGGCGCATTCAGCTTGTGCACCAGCCTGCAATCTGTGATAATTCCTAAGTCAGTAAAGAAAATAAACTATAGAACATTTTGCAGTTGTTGCGATCTGACTGAGGTCGTAATCCCCGATTCTGTTGAAGAGATAGGCAAACTTGCATTCGCTTATTGCAGCAACCTGAAATTTGTCGTAATTCCGGATTCAGTGAAAACAATAGCTGACGATGCCTTTGAAGGCTGTTCTAATTTAGAAATACGGTAAAAATAAATAAAAACGGAGATAAACAATGAAAAAAATCGCGGTTCTGGTGTTTTTTGTTCTCTCAGCGCTGTTTGCAGGAATTCTGGCTGAAAAACTGATGCGCTCAGATGAAATTTCTAAATCAGATGAAACTGGGGAAACGGTTGCAAAGCAGGAGGAAGTGAAAGAAGCCGGGAACGGCAGAACGGAAAAAATAGGCGGTCTTGAGTGGTCGGAGCTTTTTTCTTTCGATTACGATATTTTTTGGAGAAAGGCTTTTGAGTATTGTGAAAATCTTGAGAAAAACGGTCATACAGACTGGAGGCTGCCGAATATTGACGAACTCAGGACGATTATAAAAAACTGTCCGTCAACTGAAAGAGGCGGCTCGTGCGGGGTGAGCGAAGAAAAGGGCTGCCTTTCGGAAGAGTGCAGAGAGTCATGTTCCTGCGAAATGAAAGAAGATAACGGCGGTTATTACAGCAGACTCGGGGACAGTCTGGCCCTCTGGTCAAATACACCCGATCCGGCTTCTTCGGACAATGCGTTGGTTGTTGATTTCAAGTCGGCAGGTGTTGATAGTTGGAGCAAAACCGAGAATTTTACACACAGGATCCGCTGCGTACGTCAGGATGAACATGAAATGTGTGAAACGGCGAAAAAATATTCTGCATTCTATTATTGGAATTTTTATTTTGAACACTTTCCTAACGGCGAATGTGCCGAGGAAGCGAAAGTATTTTTAGATAACGAAGATGAAAAAAAGTGCGCTGAGGCGCGGACACAAAACACCCGCGCATCTTGGGAACCGTATTTGAGGAGCTTCCAGAACGGAAAATGTGCGGAAGAGGGAAACGCTGTCATAAACAAGTTAAGAATAATAGACGGTATTGAATGGTCCAATATATCGAATGAGGTAATTTCTGGTGACGAAGCAGAAAATTATTGTAAGAATCTCAAGGAAAACGGTCATGATGACTGGCATATGCCGGAAATCGATCATTTGAGAATGCTGATTCAGAATCATCCCGGCACAGCTGTAGACGGAAAATGCAAAATTTTCAAATATAAATCGGCAAATTATGATTATTCAAAGAGCTGTCACGGAATAAAAGGAAGTAATTTCAGCAAACTCGGTGATACAGTTGAACTCTGGTCGGCAAGCGAGGCTGAAACCGTTTCCAGCTATAATGTACACTGGTGGGATTTCTGGTCTGTAGATTTCAATAACGGCGGGATAGATATGCGCGGTATGGGCGCAGGAATGCATGTCCGCTGCATCAGGTGCGAAAATGAGGAAGACTGCAGTACATTCTATTCAGAAGACATAAACAGTAAAAACCAGTTGAAAAAAATCGGCAAATTTGAATGGTCTTCGGCATTCAGAAACGGAAGTTGCGAGGAACTTGTCGAAGACGGTCACGATGACTGGAGACTGCCTAATATCGATGAACTCAGGACTCTGATCCGGAATCATCCAGGAACAGTTTCAGGAGGAAAATGCAAAATCTCGGAACGGAACGGACGACTTGACGATGAATATTTCGATGAGAACTGTTACGGTATAGAAGGTGATAATTTCAGCAAACTCGGAGACTCCGGCTGGCTCTGGTCATCTTCTCCGGAATCGGAAGGCGATTTGTATTGGGCTGTTTATTTCGACAATGGCGGTTTGGCTCCTTTTCGCAGAAACTACTTTTCATTTTACCAGCGCTGTGTCCGTCAGGACGACCTTGATGCGTGCGAGACTGCCAGACAGTACAAAAAACCGTATTACTGGTATTTCTATCTCGAAAACTATCCGAACGGCAAATGTGCAAAAGAGGCAAAGACCACTTTAGATAAAATGGCCTGCAGTAAAGCGAAAAGAGCCAAAAGCAGAGCCGGATGGGAGATTTATCTGCAAGAGTTCCCCGACGGCAGATGTTCCAAGGAAGCAACGGATTTAGTAGACAGCCTCAGGGAAATTGAAGGACTCGAATGGTCTGCAGCCTATACAGTTGAGTGGGAGAAGGAGGGAAGCTACGATTACGAATCGCGGCTGACTTGGGAAAAAGCCATGGATTACTGCAAAAATCTGAAAGAAGGCGGCCATAATGACTGGAGAATGCCGAATATCGACGAGCTCAGAACACTTGTTACAAGTGATTCCGATGTGGCTTCCGGAGGTCCCTGCAGAATTTCGGAAAAAAGCGGAAACCTTTCTGAAAAAGATTTCAATCACGATGACTGCGATAATCCAGACTGGGAGGAGGAAGTAAATATTTACAGCAGATTCGGGGATTCCGCCGTATTCTGGTCATCTTCAGCGGTATCCGGAGATGCAAAATATGTATGGTCAGTTAATTTTTATCGCGGCAACATTATAAAGGATGAAAAATCCTCATGGGGTTCTGTCCGCTGCGTCCGTTAGCCGTTTTGGCATTTATTGCAGGTCTTAGCCCTTGTTTTCAAATCGTTTTTCAATATAATCCGCCGCTGTAACTTTGATTGGAGGAGAGTAAGAGTTACAAAGCACTTTTAAAGTGTTTCAATAAAAAATAACTTGATGTCGCTTAATGGAGAAAAAAATGGCTGAAAACAAAGCTCCGGAAACAAAAGTCGTTCCGCAGATGGATGAAAACGAGATCATAGCCCGCAAAAAAGAGAAAGTTAAAATGCTGCGCGAAGAGGGGATCCACCCTTACGCAAATACTTTCGCGCCCGATTCGACAGTCGAAAAGGTCGTTGAATACTGCAAAACTCAGACCAAAGAAGAACTTGAGCAGACGGGAAAACCGCTTGAATTCGCGATCGCAGGCAGGATCATGTTTCTTAGAGTCATGGGAAAACTCGCGTTTGCAAATTTGAAAGACGAGACTGCTTCGATCCAGGTCCTTTTCGCAAAGGATTTTCTCGGCGAAGATTTCGCGAAATTCAAAAAATCGTTCGATGTCGGTGATATCGTCTGGGTAAAAGGCGAAGTTTTCGTCACAAGAACGGGCGAATACTCGATTTTAGCGCACAGAACGGAGCTTCTCACCAAAAATATCAGACCGCTTCCCGAAAAATTTCACGGACTTACCGACAAAGAGCTTCGTTACAGACAGCGTTACCTTGACCTCATCATGAACGACGATGTCAGAGAGACTTTCAAAAAGAGAGTCAGGATCATCAATTTCATCAGAAACTACATGAATAACGCAGGTTTCATGGAAGTCGAGACTCCGATGATGCACCCGCTCGTAAGCGGTGCTGCGGCGAAACCTTTCATCACGCACCACAATGCGCTCGATATTCCGCTTTACATGAGGATCGCGCCTGAGTGCTACCTCAAAAGACTTCTCGTCGGCGGACTCGGCAAAGTTTATGAGATCAACCGCAGCTTCAGAAACGAGGGAATGGACCTCAAACACAACCCCGAATTCACGATGATGGAATTCTACTGGCCCTATGCGACTTACGAAGACCAGATCCGCTTCACGCAGGAAATGATCAGCAAACTCTGCGTCGAGATTAACGGCTCGACTGAAGTCGAATACGACGGAATGAAAATCGATTTCAAAGCTCCGTGGAACAGAATGACAGTCGAAGAAAGTATCGTAAAATCGGGCGTTTGCACCGAAGAAGACCTCAAAGACAGAGAAAAACTCATTGAAATCGGTGTCAAAAACGGTCTCGACAAGGCGACGCTTGAAGGAATGTCACGCTACAAAATCATCATGGAATTCTTTGACAACTTTGTCGAAGAGCACCTGATCCAGCCGACATTCATCACGAAATATCCGACCGAAGTCAGCCCGCTCGCACGCAGAAACGACGAAAATCCTGAATACACCGACAGGTTCGAGCTTTTTGTCGCAGGAAGAGAACTTTCCAACGCGTTCAGCGAACTCAACGACCCGAAACAGCAGTATGACTCATTTGCGGCTCAGGTCGAAGCTAAAAAAGCAGGCGACGACGAAACGATCGATATGGACAGCGACTACATCCGCGCCCTTGAATACGGAATGCCGCCGGCAGCAGGACAGGGAATCGGCATCGACAGACTTGTCATGCTCATGACCAACTCCCCCAGCATCCGCGATGTCATCCTTTTCCCCACAATGAAACCTGAGAAATAATCTAAAAAATGCGCGCGCCACTAACGTGACGTTGTGACGCCGTAACGCCGTAACGCCGTAACGACGAAATGGCGCGCATAAAAAAAACCGCCGCATTACGCGGCGGCTTAAAAAAGAAGTGCGCTGGCGCGCCAGCGAGAACTATTCTTCTTTGTTGTCTTTGTTTGCTTCGTATTCGTCGATGATCTTCTTCTGGATGTCAGCGGGAACCTGCTCGTAGTGGTCATATTTGATGGTGTAGGTTCCGCGACCGTTTGTCATCGAACGGAGCTGTGTCGAATATCCGTGAACTTCTTTAAGAGGAACGAGAGCTTTGATGACTGTGAGTCTGCCTTCGCTTTCCATGCCCTGCGGTTTACCGCGGCGGCTGGATATATCGCCCATTACAGAACCTGCGAATTCTTCAGGAACTGTGATCTTGATCTCGTAAATGGGTTCGAGAATGATAGGGTTAGCTCTCTTGACGGCGTCTTTGAAAGCCATCTGAGCAGCTTTTTTGAACGCGACTTCCTTACTGTCGACCGGGTGTTCCTTACCGTCGTTGAGTGTAACTTTGCAGTTGATGAATTTGCAGCCCGAAAGAACGCCTTCTGCGAGAACTTCGCGGATACCTTTTTCAACTGCCGGGATGAATCTGCCGGAGATTACGCCGCCGACGATAGCGTCAACGAATTCGAATTCGCTTTCGCTGTTCGGTTCGAGAACGATGTTGACTTCTGCGAATTCGCCCGATCCGCCCGACTGTTTTTTGTGGCGGTAACGTGCTTCTGCTCTTCCTTTGATCGTTTCTCTGTATGGAATTCTCGGTTCAAGTATTTTGACGTCAAGTCCGAACTGGTTCTTGATTTTCTTAGCAAGAACTTCGAGGTGAAGTTCGCCGAGACCGTCGACGAAAAGCTGTTTGAGCTCGGGATCGTTGACCATTCTGAATGATGCGTCTTCGATCTGCATCTTTTTGATTGCAGCAGCGACTTTATCGGTATCTTCCTTCGAAGCACCTGCGAATGCGCCGCGAACTATTGCTTCCGGCCATTCGATGAGCGGGAACGGATAAACTTCAGCAGCCTTGTTGTCGGAGAACTGGTCGCCGGTCTTGCTGTTTTTGAGTTTAACGGTTACAGCGATCTGACCTGCAACGACGTTTTTGACCGGGAATCTGTCTTTTCCTCTTGTGTAGAAAAGCTGACCGAATTTTTCAGCCGATGCGGAAGACATGTTGTAAACGTCTGCGCCTTCTGCAAGGTTGCCCTGGAGAAGTTTGAACGCGTAGACTTCGCCGAACTGCGGGATCGAGTTGACTTTGAAGATGATGCCTTTCGTTACGGAATCGTCATTTGTATCGATCTCACCTTCGCCGAACTGCATGATTTTTCCTTCCGGTGACGGGAAGAAGTCAACAACAGAGTCAAGAACGATGTCAACGCCGATGCCTTTGTTCGGTGCACCGAAGAATACCGGGTAGATCGTTCCGTTCGAGAAAGCCTTGTGGAGACCGGTGTTGATCTCTTCTTCCGAAAGCGAACCTTCGTCGAAGTATTTGGTCATAAGTTCTTCATCGCTCTCTGCAACTGCTTCCATAAGTTTTTCCTTGAGTTCTGCGACTTTGTCTGCGAACTGAGCCGGGATCTCGCTCTCGGAAGCTCTTTTGCCGTTAGCGTATTTAACGAGTTTGCCTTTGAAAATGTCGATGATCGAATCAGCGTTCTGGCCGGTTGCAGCCGGATATGTGATCGGAGCGAGCGAAATTTCGAGTTCTTTCGCGATGCTGTCGAAAGCCGATTCAAGGTTTATGTTGTCGCGGTCTACTTCGTTGATGAAGAAAGCGATCGATTTTCCGAGTCTTTTCGCAAGTTTGAAAGCTTTTTCGGTTCCTGCGTCGATGCCGGTCGAACCTTCAACGGTAAGAAGAGCTGCTTCGCAGAAAGGCATTGAAGCTGCAAGCTCGCCGCCGAAATCGAAGTATCCGGGAGTATCGATGAAAGTGAGCAGATTCTGTTTGTATTCCACAGCGTTGATCGATGCGGAAATCGAAATTCCTCTGTTTTTCTCTTCTTCGGTGAAGTCCGAAACGGTGTTTCCGTCAGTGACGGTTCCCTGTCTGTTGATTGCGCCTGCGTTGAAAAGCAGCGATTCGACGAGAGTCGTTTTTCCCGATGTGCCGTGTCCTGCGACACAAACGTTGCGTAAAGAGCTTTTGTTGAAATCAGCCATCTGTTCCTCCTATATTGGCTAAAAAAATAACAATTATCAGCTGTTAAGTCATTCCCGATGCCGGAAATCTGTCATCCGGCATAGAAAGTCCGCTAAAAGCGCGAAATACTACTCTTTTTTTAATTTATTGCAATTATTTTTTTATTTGTTGCGACAAACGGAATGCTGCACAGGGAGGTTCTCTACGGATTTTTCACGTCGTTTTTTATTTTCAGTTTTTTGATTTTCTGCGTCAGAGTGTTGCGGTGGATGCTTAAGAATTCCGCTGTTTTCGAGAGTGATCCTCCGCAGTATTTCAGCGCCTCTTCGATGAAGACTCCTTCGACCGAATCTATGAAAAGCTGGTAAATCTTCCCTGCGTTGGATTCTTTGCCTAAATCATCGAAAAGATTGCCGATTTTTGCTCTTAAAATCTCTGTGGCGCTGTAGTTCGAGAGTATTTTTCCGATATTCTGGTAGGGGAGAAGTTTGTAGCCCTCTTCCGTTCCTACGACCCGTTTGAGTTCCTGAATGTTGAACGGCCACCAGTATGACGAAAGTAGAAGAAGAGCATCCTTTTCATACCAGCGTTTTGATACCACGCCACCTTCCTGGATGAAGTATTCGATAAGTTCCGTCAAGTCGGTTTTCCGTTCCCGAAGCGGCAGGAGCCAGAGCGAAGCGGTGAATTTTTCGGCTTTCATGTCGAAAAGAGCGCGGTTTTCGGTGATGAAAACAAGGCCGTTTTTTCTGAAATCCTCGATTTTTTTGACGCGGACAATGTTTTTTTCGGCTTCGTCCTTACCGATTTTTGAAGCGATAAGCCCTGCAAGAAAGCCTTTTCCCGTTCCCGGTTCTCCGCCGATGAGATATGTCCCGCCGGGCTCGGCACTGCGCAGCATTTTGCGCATTTCTTTTGCAGTTTCGCTTTGTCCAAGAATTTTCTTCATAGTTCTATTTTGAAAAAATCGTTAATGATTTCAATAACTTTATTTGTGTCGTTGTCTAGGTTGAATATCGAATTCCTGAACTCGGCGCTTCCGTGAAATCCCGTTGAATACCACGAAGCATGGCGCCGTATCATTGTGTGTGCGGTTTTCGTATCAAGATCGATATAGTATCTGAAATGTTTTGTCATCATTGCCTTTTTTTCTTCATCGCTCACGGTTTCACCTTTGAGTTCTCGGAAGATCCACGGTTTTCCGAGTGCCCCGCGGCCGACCATGACTCCGGCGATTTTCGTCCCTTTGAATCTGTCGAGATCGCTTTTCTGTCTGATGTCTCCTGAATGGATCACGGGAACCGGCAGTTTTTCGGCAAGTTCGACCGAGACATCGAAATCGCATGTTCCGGCCGTGAACATGTCGGTCCTGAGACGCGGATGGATGGTGAGAAAATCGGCGCCGTTGTCGACCGCCTCAGCCGCACAGCGCTCGTAATTCGGAGTTTTGAACCCTTTTCTTATCTTGACCGAAAGCGGGAGATCAGTGACCGATCGGAGAGTCTTCACGATCTTTCCCAGCCTTTCGGGGTCATCCATGAGAGCTGAACCTGCACGTGCCGCGACGACTTTTCTGACCGGACACCCTGCGTTTATATCGATACCTGCCGGTGTTACGCGTTCTAAAATCTTTTCGGCTGCCTCTTTGATCACATCGGGATCACCGCCGAAAAACTGCAGAAAAGTCTTGGGTTCCGATTCATCAATTTCCGAAAGAGAGATCGTTTTTCTGTTGCGCAGAGTGACTGCTTTTGCAGAGATCATCTCGCTGAAGCATGCATCGGCACCGCCTTCGTAGCTGAGCAGTCTGAATTCCTTCGAAGTTATTTCCGCAAGAGGGGCAAGATATATTTCCAAAACGCACCGCCGTAAAAGAGTCTGCACAAAAAACTGTGCTTTATAGCATAAAATCCTTAAAAAGACAGATAAATGAAAAACCCTATCGTTAAAAATGTTGATTCTACTTTTTTGTTTTTAGAAAATTGTCAATTAGTGAAAAGTAATTGTTGAAATTAAGAAAAAAATATGTATAATAAATCTCAGTTTTTTAATAACGTGGTGAGGGGAATATGAAAAAAATAATTTGTTTATTATTTGGTTTTGTGTGTTTTTCGAGTGTCTTGTCGGCAAAATTGCTGACGCATCTTGAATTTGAAGAATCATTGGAAGACAGTGTTGGTGACAATAACGGAACTTTTTATGGTTCAAATTCTACCACCTATCAGGTAGGCAGAAACGGAAAGGCTCTTCTTTTCAATGGAACAAGTGATTATTTGGAATTCGGTTCCGGTGATTTTGATCCCAGATACAGCGGGCGTTATTCCATTTCAATGTGGGTTCTTTCCTCTGAAGCTGCATCATCCTCTAATAATAACAGCTATATTGGAAAACATACAGCTTTGGGAGGTAAACTTATTCTTTTCGGCTATTTTGGTGGACAACTTTATTTTCAAGTAAAAACAGCATCTATATCTATTCCGGCAGCCGGAAGCGAACCTGTTGGTTATTGGGTTCACTATGCTGTTTCTGCAATAGAACAAAATAATGGAACAACTTCTGTTGTAATTTACAAAAACGGTTCTCAGATATGGAGCGGAACATTGAATGATGCCGCAGGAACTTTTGAGGATAATTATCATCCCTGGGTTCTTGGCATGGATTGGGATCCGGGGAACTTTAAGACAAATTTTTTCAAAGGAAAAATGGACGATGTTCGCATTTACGACTGGAACATTACTGCTGACGAAGTAAAAGAAATATATTACAAAGAAGCTGCAGCTATCCATTTGAGAATGGATGACTCTTTCAATTCTTCATCAGCCGGCTACATTCCCGGAAATCAGGCAGGTGGAGCATTTTTCAAGCAGGGTATGGAAAACCGTTCGGTATATCTT
>JAGCUA010000014.1 GCA_017963125.1 bacterium | reverse complement strand
TGCCCCAAAACACATGAACCGTGAACGGAACATCCGGTATTTATCTCTATTTTACCGACTCTGCTTCCGCTCATATCGTACAGCGAAAGTTCGTTACAGCCCGTAAGATTCTCTCCGGCAAGCCATTGCGGAACAGATGTGCTGCCGGGTCTTATAATGCCGTGTCTGCCCTCACCGCTGCCGGCAAAAATGATTTCTCCCAATGAAGTGACCGAAACAAGCGGATTCAGGTTGTAGACGCCTGAATACGAAATATCTATGCTGAAAAGCGGAAGTGCAATCAAAGGAGAGAGATCGTTGGCCGGATTGCCGGAAATATTAAGGGCCTGAAGTCCCGTGCAGTCGGCCAAAGGCGATAAGTCATGAATATTATTATCTGAAATATCAAGAGTACTTAAGGAGGAAAAGAGTCCGATCCCGACCAAAGATGATATGTTTTTACCTTTCAACGGCAAAGATTCAATATCAGAAAGCATTTCAGGTTCAATATCCGTTTCCGTTTCAACATCATAACCCTTGTATTGAAGCAGTTCTACTACCGCCGCTGCAAGATTTTCATCCTCGAACCAGCCTTCCTCGCATATTCCGCCGCGAAGAACATAACCTTCTTCACACGTGCACACCGGATAACCTGAAGTGCCGTCGCAGCTTCCGCCGCTCCCGCAGTCAACACCGTAGCAGTAGTTGATCAGAACATCGTGATACATGTCATCGCTTGCATCATCTCCGTTGCCCAGCAGCTCGACCGTAACATATTGATTACCGTTCACACTGTGCTGAAACCGGAAATCGATATACTGCGCATCAACATTGTCGCATACACCTTCCGTCACGCACTGTGCCACGGTTTTACGGTAATTGTGCCATACATTTTCGGAGTCAAGAACATTCACGATTATGTCATAAAGAGAAGAAATCGCCGGCGTGAAACTGTATGCCCCCGTCGCGAAAATCAGCCGGTAGTGGCAGTTTCCCGTATTGTAGCACTCCGTTTCATTGAGAATTGCAAGAGTATCAACAGTCGAAGCTTCATTAAGAATGCAGTTGAGGCCAGTTGCGGAGAATCCGGCTTCACATGTGCAGACCTCGGCACCGCTGACGACCGAGCAGACACCGTGACCGCTGCATGTAACACCGTTGCAGCCTAAAATGCAGTCCAAGCCGTCTGCGATATACCCTTCATCACATACACACCATTCATTTTCTCCGTCATCCTGACATTCGCCGTGACCGGAACAGGTCTGGTCTTCACAGAGCTCTTCTCCCCAGTCGGCGGAAAGAGAAAGGAAAGAAAATAATACAACAAAAAATGATAATATTTTCTGCATGACGGCCCTCCATAGAGAAAATGAATAAAAACATTGGATTATACTTGGTGTTTGGAAATAAGTAAAATGAAATGGTATCTTCTGTCAGTAGTTTTAAATCTCCTGAAGGACTATGACGATTATCGGGTTTCCGGAACATCCAGATCCGTCATCTGTGTCGGAAATGTTGACTAAATATCCGGGAATTTCAGCGTTTTCGGGATGAAAAAGGTGTTGTAGAGGTGTATCGCGTAGGAGTCTGTGAGGCTCGCGATGAAGTCTGCTATCGTCGTTTCCTGGTCATCCGAAACGGGGATGAAGTTCGAGTTCAGGATGATGTCGTAATTTTCCTGAAAGTGCTTGAAAAGGACGGAAATGATCTGCTCAGCCTTGGCAAATTCCTTTTTGATCGCAGGAAGTTCGTAGACATTTTTGAACATGAATTCCCTTAAATCACCGATGATAGTCACCATTTTGTCTGAAAAGCGGATGATTTTTTCGTGTGCCGAAATCGCTTCATAACTGTTGTAGATGAGGTCTGTCGTCATCGCGTTGATGCGCTGCGAGCCTCTTTCGCCCAGAATATCTTTGTGCGGGACATCTTTAATGTCGAGAAATCCGCCTCTGACTGCGTCGTCGATATCGTGGTTAAGGTATGCAATTATATCGGCAAAACGGATGATCTGCCCTTCAAGCGTTTCGGGAATGCCCGTTTTTTTGATGAGCGGCCCCTTCCCTTTCGAGTGAAGCACGATCCCGTTGCGGACTTCGTAAGTCAGATTGAGCCCCTGACCGTTTTTCGCGAGAAAATCGACTACGCGCAGGCTCTGCTGCTCGTGCCTGAAGCCGTTTTTGAGGAGTCTTCCCAAAGCTCTTTCGCCGGAATGACCGAAAGGAGTGTGCCCCAGATCGTGGCCGAGACCTATCGCTTCGGTCAGCGATTCGTTGAGGAGAAGCGCCTTCGCCACGGTCCTGCCTATCTGCGAAACCTCAAGCGTGTGGGTGAGACGGTTACTGTAGTTGCTCCCTTTCGGCGAAAGAAAAACCTGAGTTTTGTCTCCCAGCCTGCGGAAAGCCTTGGTGTGAACGATCCTGTCGCGGTCGTGCTGGAATGCCGGGCGGATGCTGCACGGCTCTTCCTCACGCATTCTTCCTTTCGACTGCGAACTGAGCGCCGCAGCCCATGAAAGCTCCCGTTTCTCTATCTCTTCAAGGTGTTCACGGATATTTTCTATCATTTCTGCCTCTATTTGCACGTCATAATATCGAGGATCACTTCGTCGGTTTTTTCCATTCCTTCTGAAGCAACAGTCGCAAGATTTTTGATCGTTTTTTCGATGTCGCGCTCGATTATTCCGTCTGTTTCGGAGATCTCGATGTTTTCAATAGCCAGAAGTGCGCTCTGAAGCGCGGCGTTGATCGTCGTCGAGACTTTAAGTGCGCATCCAGCCTTCGCGCCGTCGCAGATCATGCCGGAAATGTTTCCTATCATGTTTTTGATCGCGTAGTTTATTTGCGTCAGGTTTCCGCCCATGAGGTATGTGATCCCGCATGCGGCTCCGGTCGAAGCTGTGACTGTGCCGCAGAGAGCCGAAAGTTTCGACATGAATTCTTTCAAGTGGATCGCAATCAGATTGCCCAAATAAAGTGCTCGGATAAGTTTTTCCTCGCTCGAACCGAGTCTTTCGGCAGTCGCGACTATCGGCATCATTACGGTTATTCCCTGGTTCCCGCTGCCTGAATTGCTCATGACTGAAAGGGTGCAGCCTGCCATTCTCGCATCGCTTGCCGCAGCGGTAAGAGACATCGCGTAGTTTGCAAGGTCGTCGGCAAGGAGTCCTTTCTGGACGTTGAGGCGCAGAGTCTTTCCGACACGCAGGCCGTAGTCGCCGCTCAAGCCTTCAAGCGCGATCTTTTTGTTCATTTCGGCACCTTCGAGGACATAACGGATCTTTTCAAGCGGAACTTTGTTGATGAAATTCCAGATCCCTTCGACTGTCATGTGGTATTCCTGAGTTTTCTGGCTGTTTTCGTTCCAGTCGAACGAGAAGGCGTTGCACGATTTCTGCGAGATTATTTTTCCGTTGAGTTCGGTGAGAACGATGTTTGTGTGGCTTCCGCAGATCACTGTTCTCGCACACTCTTTGCCGCTGAAACAGATTGCTTCGATGTAGAGTTTATCGACTTTTTCCTTCATCGAAACGGCGATTTCCCCTTTTTTCACCATCTCTTTCGCCTGGGCAATGTGCTCTTTTGTAACTCCGCTCAGCACTTCAAGCTCTTTCGAAGGATCGCCGCCTTTGATCCCGAGCGCAGCCGCGATCGGAAGCCCGACCATGCCTGTTCCTGGAATTCCGACACCTAAACCGTTTTTCATGATGTTGCCGCTGAGGGCGATTTCTGCTCTTTCTACCGGTCTCCCCAGAAGTTTTGCGGAAGTTGCCGCGGCAAGCGCCACAGCTATCGGTTCTGTGCAGCCGAGAGCCGGCACGACTTCACTGTTGAAAGCGTCGATGTAAAGCTGGAAATCCATCTTTTCCTCATTGTCTTCGTTTATGTTACTAACTACTTTGAAATCGGTAAAAACACGGTATTCGTAAGCCTTGAGATGAATGTAAAAACCGTGTTCGAAAATATCTTCTGTGCTTAAAGTGTACTCGCGCCCCGAAATAAGCTCTTTGAAGCGGACGAAAGTCCCTTTTTCACGTCTGAGACCGAGGGCAAAATCAAGGTTTATCCGTCTGAGTTCGCCACTTCCCTTATCGAGCCAAGCGCAGCTCTGCTTGATCCAGCCTGAGGTCTCTGCAAATCTGTTGTGGTAGAAAACAAGGACTTTGCTTTCTCCCCAGCCGTTGGAATATGCGAAAACGTTCTCGTCGACTGTGCCGTCGGATCTGTAGAAATCGTAGAAGTGGAAGTCGTTGACGTGTGCGAAAAGGCGGCGCAGATGCAGAAGCGGGAAAATTTCGCGCTCGTGCCGCTCTACAAGTGCCTGATTAACGGTCTCGTTTTTGTAGGCGCGGCGGTATTCCATGCCGTATTTTTCGGAAAATCCCTCGATCTGGCCGTGTCCGAACATCGGAAGCCCCGGCATCGTTATCATGAGAAGCGTAACTCCGAAGTATTTGTCGTTGTCGCCGAACTGCGCGACCGCCGTCTCCTCATCGGGATTGTTGAGGAAGTTGACGTATCTTTCGAGAATATGCGGATCGAATTCGAGAACGCTTTTTACAGACTGCCTATATTTAGCGTTTTCCTCGTTTTTCATGAAGTTCATAAAGGCGCTGTTATAGACGCGGTGCATTCCCAAAGTGCGGACGAAATAGCCTTCCATAAGCCAAAAAGCCTCTGCTAAAAGCAGCGTGTCTGGTGCTTCTACTGCAACTCTGTCGACAACTTCGCGCCAGAATTCCTTCGGGAAAAGTTTGTTGAATTCTTCGGTCGTAAGTCCGTGTTCGGCGCGTGATGTAATGTCTCCGCCGCTTCCCGGTTCAGGGAACCAGAGCCTGTGATAGTGCCTTTTTGCAAGCGTCATCGCCGCGTCAAACCTGATTACGGGGAAGTTTTTCGCGATTTTTATGATCGTCTGAATTACCTGCTCCCTGACATCGGCACGCATATAGTTGAGCTGTGCCGTATCGTTCCACGGCATGCAGGTCCCGTCGTTTCCGTGGTAGATGTAATCGGTTCTTCCTGTCCTGAAATCGACCCGTTTGAAAGTTACCGCCGCATCGCTTTTCGAATAGTAGTGGTCTTCGATATAAATCCCGATATTCGGGTCGCTCGAAAGGTTTTCGCCGTTGTATGTGTAGGCAGGAAAGGGCGGAACGTCCGCAGAAATGAACCATTCGGGATGCTCCGAGATCCACTTCGAATCAATTGCCGTGTGGTTGGGGACCATGTCGCTCGCAAGCCTGATCCCGTGTCTCCACGCTCTTTCGCGAAGGTTCTGCATCGCCGCTTCGCCGCCGAGTTCAGCCGCTATTTCGTAGTCGTAAAGCGAATATGCACTTGCCGCAGCTTCGGGGTTTCCCATTATCTGCTTGATCCGTTTTGATGCTTTGCTGCGTTCCCACAAACCGATCAGCCAGAGTGCCGTGAAGCCGCGTCTGGACAGGGTTTCAAGCTCTTTGTCGGGGATCCTGTCGAGAGTGTGGATATTTGCCGAATACTGCTTTGAAAGCTGGTCGAGCCACACAAAAATGTTTTTCGCGATCATTACGACTCTCGGCATCCAGAGCGAATCTTTCGAGAAATTTTCGTTCTCAGGGTCGCCTTCGCCCCAGCCTGAAAGCGCATCTTTTGTAAGTGCCGGGAAATTACCGCCTCCGCCAGGCCCGAAGACAGGTTTTGTCTCCTCTTTTATGATGTCTGCCGAAAGAAGGAGCATTTTTGAAAAACGCGCCGAGATCTTAACTCCCCAGTTCTCGCGGATAAATTCAAGCTGTCCCGCCAAAGAGTCCGGAGAGGCCTTGAACGGAGCGCGCAGAAGGTCGAGAACAGAAATTTTTTCGCCGCCGAAATCGATCTTTGGATTTCCTGCAAAAAATCTTTCCGCAATATCAAAAAATCTGCCGTAAGTTGGATTTTCCGCAAGTTTTGCATCTCCGAAAAGCTCGTCAAATTCGGAAAAAGCTGGATTTTCATTAGCGATTTTAAGCAGAAGAACTTCTTCAAGTTCCGCAAGTTTGTTGGGCACACCGTTCGTCGAAGCGGCTAAAAACTCAGCCTCCGACATCCCGCCAGATGCGACTACGCTTGTCGGGAACTCCCTGACAAAATCAAGCATCAGCTTGTTGAAAGCATCCTCTCCGGTTTCACGCTCGGCAGATTCAAAAAGTTTTTCCGAAAACTGCGGAAAGATCTCGGTTCTGTAAAGATGAAAAACGAAGTGGCTGATCTCGTCGATAAGCCCCATCGCATAAAGGTTTCCCGGAGTTATGTGCTTCCCGTTTTTTTCTGCGGCATACTTTGAATTGAGTTTGTATGCGAAATTTTTCGCAGCCGCGAAATCGGCAAAAACAACGTTCCCCGTGATCGAAAAAAGTTCTTTTGAAAGTCCGAAACGCTCTCTAGAAGCGCGTTTTACGTGAAAATGATTCGTCTGCATGTTTTTCCGGAATTAAAATTTTTTTATGAAAGTGCCTTTTTGACGAGCCCGCTTGCCGTTTTTCCGTCAAACTGGCCGTCGTATTTTTTCTTGAGTTCAGCCATGACAGCCCCCATCTGACGCGGCGACTTGTCGGGAAGAGCCGCTACGATTTCCTCAATAACTTTTTCAAGTTCTTCTTCAGAAAGCTGCTTCGGAAGAAGCGATTCAAGGATCTCTTTTTCGCGGAGAGTTTCTGTTTTGTCCTTGCCCATTTCATCCATCAGCGCAAGAGTTTCGTTCACGTTTTTGAGGAATTTTTTGATCATCGCGATAGTTTCTGCATCGGTCGTTTCGCGGTTCCCGTCGTTTTTACCGACCATTACAGCCTCTGCGACTAAAGTCGAAAGGAGATTTCCTTTGACCGTATCTTTCTCAAGTTTCGCCTTCATCATCATTTTTCTAAGTTCGCCAAGCAGCATTTTGACCTCCCTGTTTAAAATCAATTAAAAAAGAACGAAAAAGTATAGTTGCAACTTTTTTGATGTCAACGCAGAAGGGTTCTTTTCGTCCAGACCAAAATCCAGATATTCTTTGCTTGATGCCGTTACTGAACTCCTTCAATTTCTCATTTTTCATCCAACCGCTCTGTTTTTCGTCCGATTCTGTCGATTTTTGGACGAAAATCCAATATTTCTGGACGAAAGCCCGTTGTTTTAAAGGAATACTTCAATATATTTGACAAGACTAACGAAGATATATTACAATAGATTCGTAAAAATTGTTTGATATGATTGAAATATGGAAAACAAAATTATAATTCACAGCGAAAACGATTTAAAGTCAAAAATCTACACCATTCGCGGTATGCAGGTGATGCTGGATTTTGACTTGGCTGAAATTTATGGTTACACAACCAAACGCTTCAACGAACAAGTCAGGAATAATATTGAGAAATTCGATGATGATTTTAGGTTCCAGCTGACTTGGGAGGAGTTAGAAATAATATCATCATTGCGTTCAAGGTCGAAAATTTCGACCTTGAACACAGGACGCGGCAGCAATGTGAAATACCTTCCTTACGCTTTTACTGAGCAGGGAATCTATATGCTGATGACGGTTCTTCGCGGTGATCTGGCAATAAAGCAGAGCAAAATTCTGATCCGGCTTTTCAAAACGATGAAGGATTTCATCATCGAACGGGAACATCTTATCGGCTATGACGATGTTGCAAAACTTGCGATCCAGACTTCGCAAAACACCAAAGATATTGCCTTGATTAAAGAAAACATGGCAACAAAAACTGATGTTGTAAAAATCATTGAAGATTTCAGCAGCAGCGAAATAAAAAAGGATTTTCTCTTTTTGAACGGAAAATCTGTTGAAGCAGACCTTGCATACCAGCAGATTTATAGCGAGGCAAGAGAAACAATTTTTGTGATTGACAACTATATCAGCTTAAAAACGCTTGTTCTGCTCAAATCGGTGCGGGAAAATGTAAAAATCACGATATTTTCAGACAATATCCGTCATGGTTTACATAAACAGGAACTTGATGATTTTATTAAAGAATATCCTAACGTCGAGCTCTCTTTCAAAATAACCGGCGGTATTTTTCATGACCGCTATGTTATTCTCGATTTCGGCTCGAAAAACGAAAAGATCTATCACTGCGGAGTCTCGTCTAAAGACGCGGGGAAAAAAGTCTGTACAATTTCAACAATCACGGACCATGCCGTTTATAAGCCGCTGATTAAAAAATTATTGAAAAATCGGGCTCTCGTTTTTGATTAAGCCGCTGTCGCGTTGGCGGTTCAGATAGTCAGTTGGCCAGATTGTCTGCTTTGCATATTAATATACAATATTTGCTTAATATCTTGAATTTATTGATGTTTTGTGTCGTGAGTACTTGTTTAATATATAGCCGGCAATCTTCCTGATATTGTCATAGCTGCCACCTTGTGCGGATTGCAAATAAATTGACCAACCAACAACAATACTTTGATTATATTCTCCAAAATATGCTGAGAAATTTTTTTTCCCATCATTAACAGGCTGTTCAATATATTGGAATTTCAGCTGTTCTTGAATTTTCGAAAAAGCAGTTTCTCCATTCAAAAATATAAATTTAAATTTTTTATATGAAAGCAATTCCTTTAAAAAAGGAAGTCCTGTTTGAAGCAATAAAGACATCGAATGATCAGTAAGGTCAGCCCATTTGGGAGTAGTTGCCCATTGAACCAAATCCAAAGCAACAACACTTCCTTCATAATATGAAAGATTTGCATCAAATGCTCGCAAAAACGTTTCCATTTTATCAAACCAAAGTTTATATGGTTTTTTATCAAAATACCCTTCACATTCTTTTAGAACCTTTTCTGCATCATCTTCAGAAAGTTTATCTTCATCTTTTTTCCCTAATTTTTTTCGATAACAAAGTCGAGACCTATCGTTTTCTAACAAATTATTTTTTGCATCATAAAATTCTCTGTCACTTGGATTTAAAGATATTGTGCAAGCTGTAGCCTGTTCCAAATTGCCAAAAAAAGGAATCGGTGTAGTACCTTTTGTTATTTGAAGAGTAGTGTCAATAGGCATCATTATAAGTTCCAAAATCTTACGTTTAAACTCTGCATCCATATTTTTCTCCTTATTTCATTATTTTATTTTCAACCACCGTTTTTCGTCCGATTTTGCTGTATTTCTGGCAAAAATCCAATATTTTTGGACGAAAAATCCGTTTCAACTGCCTCATAAATCAAGCCAACTACATCATTTTTCGGAAAATGATGTAATTGAAATTCTGGAATTTTGTGAAAAATCTGTCAAAAACAGCCGGAATTTTGTGAAAACTTCACACGATATCGGCCGGCGTGCAGCGGCTGACACTGATGAGGTCTTTGGGCGAAAGCTCGACCTGAAAGCCGACTTTTCCTGCGCTGACATAGATTTTTTCGAGATTTTCGGCGGTTATGTGCAGGAATGTCGGGAACTGTTTTTTCATTCCGATAGGCGAGCAGCCGCCGTGGACATAGCCGGTGAGCGGAAGAAGCTCCTTCTGTTTTATCATTTCGATCGATTTTTCGCCTGATGCTTTCGCCGCTTTTTTGAGGTCAAGCTCGGCATGGACGGGGATCACAAAAACATAGTGCTGGCCGCTTTTTCCCTGTGTGACGAGCGTTTTGAAAACATTGGACGCATCTTCGCCTAAGATCGCGGCGATCTGGACGCCTGTCAAAGTGGCGTCAGGCTCGTATTCATGCGCGGTGTAGGAGATTTTTTTGCTCTCCAGAACACGCATGACATTGGTTTTTTCGGGCTTTTTCATTTGGCAACTCATTTTTTAACAAAATCACAAAAAGCACGAAATTATAGGAAAATCGCATGGAAAGGCAACGATTGTTTTCTTTTAAAATTGTTCTGAAAAACTATTCAATCAGCGAAATCTCGATTGGGTTCAAAGAAACTATACTTTTTTAGAAGAAATTTCAGAAATCAACGAATTTTTGAGTTTTCTCGTCAATTTTCGGGAAGAAATTTCAGAAAATCACGATTTTTTGAGTTTTCTCTTCGATTTTTGGAAAGAAATTTCAAAAATCAACGAATTTTTGAGTTTTATAGTCAATTTTTGGAAAGAAATTTCAAAAATCAACGAATTTTTGAGTTTTATAGTCAATTTTTGGAAAGAAATTTCAAAAATCAACGAATTTTTGAGTTTTCAGAACAAATCGCTGTGGCTTCCTGTCCGGTACAAAGAGAGAACAAGAACATCTTCAGAAATTTTGTAAATCAGAAGCCAGTCGGGTTCGATATGGCATTCGCGGTAGCCGCTGAAAACGCCTTTTAATGCGTGATCCGAGTATTTTTGCGGAAGTTTTTCGCCGTCGGCGAGCATAGAAATGACTTTTTTAAGTTTAGGAATGTCGCAGCCGCGCTTTACTGCCTGCTTGTAGTCTTTCTTGAACTGGGTTGTTATCTGAATCGAGTATTTCATCAGTTCTCAAGTTCGTCAAAAAGTTCGTCAACGCTTGAAAATCTTTTTGCATTCGGATCTTTGATCATGCGGTCGCCTTCTTCCAATGCCGCTATTGTTGTTGCATTAGGATTTTCGAAACGAACCTCGAACGGTAATCCGTTGTGGTAAATCGCCTGCCTTAAAAAGACATTGATCGCCGTAGTCATATCCATTCCGAGAGCCGCAAAAAGCTGCTGGGCTTCCTGTTTTACGGTTCTGTTCATCCTGATAGTCATACTTGTGTCTGTTTTTACTGCCATAATTCATCTCCATCCAACCAAAACAAGCATTATTATATTGTTTTTATATTTATTGTCAATACATTGAATGTCTATAAGATGTACTTTAGAAGTGTTGTTTAGAGATCACGAATTTTAGTCTTAATCGTCCAAAAGTTTGTCGATGACTTTGTCAATCGTTTTTGTAGCACGGTCAACAAGATCCCAAGTTGCGTAGGCGAAAACATCTACAAATATATTAATAATTACAAGGATAATAAGAGAAACAGCGGCTTCAAAGATGGAGCTTTCAGAATCTTTGAAACAATACCACCACAACCAGAACGAAAAAATCCAGATTGCTGCAAAGACCAAAACTATGAAGATTTTTAAGACTTTGTAGATGAAATCGATGAATTTTTCCATGCTTACCTCCTTGTAAAAGAGCTGATCATCTTGTAAGCAAACCCGACCGCAACATCAAAAAAGCCGTTTATGAGCATCAGTGCGGCAAAATCCCCAAAGAATCCGCCAAAAATGTATTTTTTGCTTAAAAAAGCTGATGTCCAGAGAAAAAGTCCTGTAATCCAGCCGCCGATAAGAAGAATTCCGGTAAAAACAGTGAGACATCCGACTTTTTCATATCCCGGAATGAACTCGTTTTCCCCGCCGCTGACGATTTCAGACTGCGGAACATAATCACCTTCCGAAGAATCGTCCTGCGTGCCCCAGACAAGCAGATGCGGTATAATCGACAATATGCAGACTGGCAAATATGTCACAAAATAGAACCCGAGAAAATGAACGAAAGTATAGTCCTTGAACAAGTCATAAGGCGGCGTTTTGTCTAGGAAATATTCA
Source organism: bacterium (assembly GCA_017963125.1). Classification (GTDB taxonomy): domain Bacteria; phylum UBP6; class UBA1177; order UBA1177; family UBA1177; genus UBA1177. The sequence goes on along the minus strand of JAGCUA010000014.1, from coordinate 48,149 downwards.
TAAATTAACGGAGTTACGGCAACAATTACAGGTATTGCAATGTAGGCATATATACATAATTTTGCCCAGATATATGAAAAATGTCCCCACGGTCCCGGAGTTTCAATTTTTAAAAGTTCGTAATATTCTTTAGAAGATTTGGTTTTTATGATGTTTGTCAGCAGATTTCTTTTCATTTTCAACCTCTGAAGTGCTTAATTTAAATAATGCGTGAAAGTGTAGCACACAAAGAACTTTTGTCAAATTGAGAGTTGCAACTGACCGTATCTGAAAGAAATCAACAATTTTTTGAGTTTTCTTGGATTTTTCGCTCCGCTCAGAATGACTGTCATGTTGAGAAAAGCGAAACATCTTTTGGCTCCTATTTAAAATTTTTCCGATTTCGGGAAAAATTCTCAATAGCATTTAGAGAATTTCCGAAATAAGAAAAAATTCTCAATAGTGTTGCGAATTTTTCTAAAATAAGTAAAATTTCTCAATAGGTTCTTTTTTGGAGGAGTCCGGGCATGATAAAAAGAGAGAAATATCTCGCTGAAATCCGTGGTTTTTATGACAGCGACCTTATAAAAATCATCACTGGTGTCAGGCGATGCGGAAAGTCGGTGATTCTGGAACAAATTATGGAAGAAATAAGGCTCCGTTCCGACAATGTGGTCTATCTCGACTTTGACGACAGGGCGGTAACTTCTTCAATAGAAAGCTGGAAAGATATTGTTGATTATGTAAATTCGCACAAAAAAACAGGACTCTGCTATGTTTTTCTCGATGAAATTCAGGAAATCGAAGACTGGGCATTTGCATGCCGCTCTCTGAGACGCGAAAACTGTTCGGTTTTTATCACAGGTTCAAATTCAAAACTTCTTTCAAAAGAGTTCACAAGCGAACTTTCCGGAAGATATGTCGCGTTCAGGATCCGTCCGTTTGTCTACAAGGAACTTTCCGAATATGCAGAAGAGCTCAAAAAAGAGTTTACGATTACCGACTACCTTGTCTGGGGCGGCTTTCCGAAAAGGTTCGAACTTAACGGAAGCGGCGAAACGAGAAGATATATTTCTGAACTTGACGAGACGATAGTTTCAAACGACATTATCAACCGCTACGGCATAAGAAAATCTGTCGAATTTAAAAAATTCGTGAACTTTATGCTGATTTCAAATGCCAGGATTTATTCGGCAAAATCGATCTCGAACTATATGAAAAGCTGCGGCATCGACTGCACTTCGAACACCGTTCAGAAATGGATAAGTTATCTTGCTGCCGCTTATATCATCGATGAAATCCCGCGCTATTCCAAAAAGGCGAAAAAAGAGCTTGAACAAAGCAAAAAAATCTACAACTGCGATGTTTCTCTCAATTCGATACGGTGCAGGGACAACCGCTTCGATATGACGCACAATCTTGAGAATATCGTCTACAACGAGCTCGTTTTTATGGGCTATACTCTCTCTGTTTTTGACAACGGCGGAAAGGAAATTGATTTTATTGCCGAAAAGGAAAATCAAAGATACTACATTCAGGTTGCATACAGCATTGCCGAGGAAAAAGCCTACGAACGTGAACTCGGTGCATTCGATTCCCTGACGCAAAGGGACAGGAAAATCATTGTCACGAACGACGACATTGACTATTCCACCAGCAATATCGACCACTTGAAACTCAAAGACTTCCTTTTGATGAATGATTTGGAGAGGAAGTAAAAGATTTTTGCGTGCAAGCTGTTAGCCCGATTTCCCCTCGCCACATTGGAGAGGGGAAGTAAATGGGTGAGGTTTTTCCCTTGACAAAAGCACTTTTTTGCCTACAATTTCCGCCGCTTCATGTTGTTATTAACAAATCAGAAGTATGAAAGGTGGTGAAAACCAATGCGTAGACAGAAAATCATCGCTCCTTTGGAGGTTTATGTTTCCGACGATCTCGAGAAGGCGATAAAGATCCTCAAGAAAAAAATGGCTCTCGAAGGTCTTTACAAAGAAATCAAAAAACGCCGTCATTACGAGCCGCCGTCAGTCCGTAACCGCCTGAAAAAGGAAGAAGCGGAGAGAAGACGCAGAAAAAACATGAAGAAAAAAAGAGGTTAACTCCTTTTTTTGGTTGAAGCCGCCCGAAAGGGCGGTTTTTTTTATCCTGAAAATCCCGAAAAATTGAAAGTTTTGCGGTAAAAATCAAATAAGATGCTAATTTTCTTCGGCGATCGGAAGGAATCCGCGTCCGTAGATCTGGTTTGTGTCGAAAACGGAAATGAAAGCGTCTTTGTCGGTGTCTCTTACGAAATCCTGAAGCGCCGAGAGTTCACGGCGGCTGAGTGCGGTGTAGATGACTTTTTTGTCGTCGTGGCCGTACATTCCCTGAGCATAGAAAAACGTGCCGCCTCTTCTCAGTTTGTGGAGGATAAAATCGCTGATCTCCTCGTGTTTCGATGAGACTACAAAAACAGCTTTTCTGTTGTTTCCGCCGAGCATTACAGCGTCAAGCACCTTGCCGGTGAGATAGATCGTGATGAGGGCGTAGAGTGCGAGGGAAAAGTCTTTGAAAGCGATAACGCCTATCGAAACGATTGCCGAATCAATGAAGATAAGCAGCTGACCGACTGAGATCTTGGTGTATTTGTTGATTATCTGCGCGATGATGTCGCTGCCGCCGGTCGATGCTTTCGCCCTGAAAATAAGCGCGAGTCCGACTCCGATGAGAACGCCGGCGACCAGACTGGCAAGAAACGGATCCTGAACCGGCGAAGCTATGAAATTCTCCCCTTCAGCAAGATCTTTCGGACGGAACCACTTGAAATTTTCTATCATTTTCGACTGGAAGTCGATGAAAAACGAGGTCGCGATCGTACCGACAAAAGTTTTTACGCCGAATCTCGGTCCCAGAAGGTATATGCCGAGTGCGAAAAGCGGGATGTTGAACATGAGTCCGACCGTTCCTGTGGGGAATCCGAAAACGTGGTGGATGACGATGGCCGTACCGTAAACTCCGCCCGGAACGATCCTGTGCGGGTCTGCGAAAAATGAGTAGCCGGATGCCATTATCATCGAGCCGAAGATTATAAGAAAGTAGGATTTGAACCATCTTGCCGAATAAAGTTTATCGGTAAAGAAGCGTTCTTTTGACAAAAGGGACATGATTTTCTCCATTAAAAATAACAAAAAACCAAAAGCGGCGGCAATATACGGAAAGTTTCCGAATAGTCAAATCTCAAAGCCGTTATTTTATCAGGAAGACGTTTTTATGCCGTTCAGAGCTTTGCACAATGTTCGATTTATATTGACATTTCAGATTTTCTGAATATGCTGTCGCGGTTTTTTGGTTCTAACCATTTTGGAGGGTATAAAAAATGGCTAACAAAGATTTCGAAAAAATAACAAGACTTCCGGTTGACGAACGTTGCGAAGGCTGCGACAAAGTTGAAGCTACAGAGGCAGGCAGCTTCTGCAAAAAATATGCAGATCCTTCATTTCACTGGGAAAATGACCAGGTTTGTTCTTTTGCTTCTCATGTAAAAAGAGAAGTTAAAGTTGTTACTAAGAAGCTCAATCCTCTTAAAGCTTCGAAAAGAGCAGCCGGCAAAAAGAAATAAGTTTCTGAATTTTGGAACACTTCTATTTTATTCAATTCCCCGAACAGATCTTCAATCTTCGGCAGAACATTCCGGACGGTATTCCTGTAATTCCGTTTTTCGACGATTTTGAGACTTTCAACAGAATCATTGCCTCTTTGAAGCGCAAAAAATCTGTAACTGCCGTATTTTACGAGAAAAGTTCCTATCCTTTCGAGCTTTTTTTACAGAATTGCAATACTTTTGATTATGTTTTTCTGACAGATTCATCAGTTGTAAAGCCTTTGCGTGAAGCCGGTTTTTCCGGAAAGATCGCTCTCTTTGCCGATTTCAGAATGACGGCATACCCCGACTTTTTCAAAAATTCCGGTGTAATGCCCGTCGTCAGCGGAAAATCCAACTTCGATCTTGCGAAAAAGAACGGCCTCGAACCTGTTTATTTCGTAAGCGACAAAGCGTGCATAGCCGAATTCGGACTCTGCCTTTCGAGGAAAAGTATTCCACAGAACTGCTTCAACTGCGACAACCGCTGCCGCGAGAAAAGCACGTCGAAAGCAGGTATAGAATTTCCCGTCTCGATGAAACCTGATCTGTGCGCGCCTGAGGATGCACCGTTCCTTCTTTTTTCTGAAAAGACTTTCTTCCCCGAAGTGAAAACGAGCGGAGCAAAGGAAAAGATCCTTGAAAGATCATGGAATTACCGCTATCCGGTCGGTGCAGAGATACTGAAACCCGGAAAAACCGCAGACAAAAAGAGCTACTCTTTCCTGCTCGATAAAAATTCATCGGCGATGTTCGACAAAGGGCTGATCGATTTTTACGGATATTCGGGAGCGTTCTACAAAGGAAAATGGATAGAGGGAGTCACTGCGAAAAAAGTCGGGGACTCAAAACTTTCTGCTGAAATATCAGGCGCTTACGATTCAGTTCTGATGATTTGCAGATACACTGAAGAGGAAAAAGACTTTCTGAAGCGGGCACGGCATCATCTCTATACCCTGCCCCTCTCCGAAGTTCTTCCGAAACCCGAAGAAAACACTGAAAAACCTGAAAAGAAAAAAAGTTTCAGGAAATATTCGGAACGGGCAAAAGTGACGCTGATTTCGGACGACATCAAAAAATTCGCCGCTTTCAAAAGCAAGAACATCGAGCGCAGGGTCCTGATCTATGACCGCAACATTCCTAAAGGTTTTTCCGATTACATCTATGTCGCAGGCGCTCTCAACGATAAAGACATCGCCGAAATTTCAGAAATGGCAAAACTAAAGGGGATAGTCGTTCCCAACGCCGTCATGCAGACCGCTCTCGGCAGGATCTTTCCTGACAGGGAGATCATTCTTCATCCGCTTTCATGCGCTGCTTACGATGACGCGCCGTCGTATCTTTCTGCTTCGACTCCGATATTCGTTTCGCGCTTCAGATCTGAAAACAGAAACAACTATTCATGGCCTGACATCAATATTTTCCTTAAAAACCACATCGGTTTTTCCGAATTCATTTCTCATAAAAAAATGGTGAGAAACGGCGGAAAACGGGAACTTTGGGTAAGTATCGCCGATATTTCGGATGACGCTCTGAGGTTTTTGAAATCGCAGGCTGACAGAATGATTCTTGAAATGCGGTAACTATTCGCCGCAGCTTTCGCCTTTTTTATGATAGTTGGGATCTTTTTCTTTCTCTTTCATTTTTTTCATGACTTCTTTGAGCTTCTCTTTGTCCAAAGTCATGATTTTAGGCGTTTTTATCGTCGTTGGTGGAATCTTGAGATCTTTCGGTTCGAGCTGCTGCTGTTCGACAGCGGCTTTTTCGGCTGCCTCAGGCACGGAAATGTCTGATTTAAGGGCGACTGCCGCGAAAATCGCTATTGCGGCAACGATAACTATTGAAATAACAATAACTTTTTTCATTTTGCCTCCAAAGAAAAAGTTCGGCGGATTGTAATTAAACAAATCATTTCGTCAAATGCATTCCTTGAAATATTCGCTTTTTGTGCTACCATCGCGCGTTTTTTGATTTGTTGTTTATATTGGAGAAACGCAATGATTTCAGCAATCAAGGGAATGAACGACCTCTTCGGAGAAAAGGCTTTCCGCTGGGGAAGAATGGAAGAAGACATAAAAAAGATGATGGCTGCTGCCGATTTCGGCGAATTCAGAACGCCGATCCTTGAAGAAATCGCCCTTTTCAAGCGCGGTGTCGGCGAAACGACGGACGTTGTAAAAAAGGAGATGTACGACTTCTTAGACAAAAAAGGGCGTCACGTCGCGATGAGGCCTGAAGGGACCGCAAGCGTAGTCAGAGCCTTTGTCGAGCACGGAATCGGGATCAACTATCCGGCTCCCTTCAAAGCGTTCTACATTGCGCCGTTTTTCAGATACGAGCGTCCGCAGAAAGGGCGTTTCCGCCAGTTCCACCAGTTCGGAGTAGAGATTTTCGGTGACGAAACACCGCAGATGGATGCCGAAATGATCTTCACTGCATCCCGTGTGCTTGAACATTTCGGGATAGATTACGAGATCCACCTCAATTCTATAGGCTGCAAAGAGTGCCGCGCCGCTTACCGCGAAAAACTGATCGAATACTTCTCGGCGAAAAAAGAGGAGCTTTGCGAAGACTGCAGGACGCGTCTTGAACTCAACCCGCTGCGTCTTCTCGACTGCAAGGCGTGCGACCCGAAAAACCGTTTCACAGACGTGCCGAAAATGACAGACTATCTCTGCGACGACTGCAAAAACCACTTCGAGGAACTTCAGAAAGCGCTTCATGCTTTCGGCGTACCGTTCGTCCTTGATCCTTTCATCGTCCGCGGACTTGACTACTACACAAAAACGGCGTTTGAGATCGTAGCGAAAACAGGCGGTTCCCAGAATGCAGTCGCAGGCGGCGGAAGATACGACAATTTAGTCAGCGATATCGGAGGAAGCGATACTCCGGCAACCGGTTTTGCGATGGGACTTGAGAGACTTTTCGACCTCATTCCGGAAGATTTCTATCACGAAGAACCGCTTTCGGCAGGATATGCCCTCTGCGACGAAGCAGTTTTGCGGCTTGTTGAATTTACTAAAAAAATGTCGAAAGAGAATATCCGTTTCCTTGCAGATTACAAACCGAAAAAACTTAAAAAAGCTCTTCAGAAAGCTGAAAAGACTAATGCTTCATTCGTTTTCATAATCGGTGAAGACGAAGCAGCCAACGGCAAGATCCTCATGAAAAACATGGCGACGAGAGAGCAGACCATTTTCGACAAAGACGACATTCCGGGAATGATTTCAGCTATCACAGCTGCAAAAAACTAAAAAACACCCCTTGAATCGCCGGTACGCCTAAAAATGACCTTTTTACAAATAAATTTCTCTTTGAAAAATTCTTATTTTGTGTATAATCGCGCGTTTGCTGTTTGAGTCTTTGAACTTTTTAATAATTTTCTTGTATGGAGAGAAAAAAATGAAAAAATTTTCCGTCATGTTTTTTGCTCTGATCCTGGCAATCTTCTGCATTTCCTGCGGATCGACAACCGATTCCGGCAAGGACTGCAATCCGGATGAAGAGAATTGCGACGAAACCGCGGATCCTACGACTGAGCCGACTGATTCGACGACCGATCCTACAACTGATCCGACGACCGATCCTACGACTGACCCGACGACCGATCCTACGACTGACCCGACTGATGTACCCGGAAGCGGCATAATCACCCAGATTCAGAAAGGCGAAATTGCTGAAAAAACAGAAGTTACAGTTCCCGAGTGCGTTGTAACTGCGGTCTTTTACAATCAGGACAAAGAAACTCACGAAAACACCGCAATTCAGGGACTTTATGTTTCGGAAATCATCAAAAAGGCTCAGCCCTACTCCGGAATCTATGTTTTCATAAAAGATACCGCGGAACTCGGTGAATACGCAATCGGCGACAAACTCGAAGTAAGCGGAAAATATACCGAATACTACGAAAGCACTCAGATCGAAGCTGCCGAAATCAAAAAACTCGGAACAGCGGATGTTCCTGAAGCAGCAGAAATCGAAGACACTACAAAAATCGCGACTCCTTTCGAGGACGGCAATCCTACTGCAAACCACGGCGAAGATGCTGAAGCATACGAAAGTGTCCTTGTAAAAGTAAACGACGTAAAAATTACAAATACTGCTCTGGATACCCACGGTTTGTTCGAAGTTTCAGGCAATCTCGCAATTGACAAGACTTTCTACTACTACCCGAAAGATCAAAGAAAAGAGGGCAAAGAGTTAGAATCGATCACAGGCATCCTGATTTACTCCTACAACGCTTTCAGACTTGCTCCGAGAGCGGAAAGCGATATCGTTCCCGGTGATGAAGAAGGTGTTGATCCGACTGATCCGACCGATCCGACAGTTGAACCTGATCTCGAAACAACAACGATCAAAGAGATTCAGGGCGGAGAAAAAGAAGAGAAAGACCTTGTAAGAATCGAAAATGCGATCGTTATCAGCCCTGTTCTTTCAAAGGATTTCAGCGACGGCGGAAAAGGATATACTTTCTATGTTTCCGACGGAACGACCGGCAACTACAGCGGACTTTACATTTATCAGGTAACTGCTGAAACCGCTCCGGCAAAAGGCGACAAAGTCACGATCGAAGGTCAGGTAGATTTCTACGGCAATCAGTGGGAAGTCAAGAACGCAAAAACTGCAGGTTCAATCGTAAAAACCGGAACAGGAACAGTTCCTGCAGCTGTTGAAAAGGCTTACACCGCTCTTTCCGACAAGGACAAAGGAACTCTCATCGAAATAACAGACGAGCTCACCGTCAAATCGGTAGAAAAACCGGAAGGCAAAAACTACACGAAAATAACTTTCGAAGAAAAAGTTAACAACGGTGAAGAAGAAAAAGAACTTATTGCCGAGAATTTCGGAAACGTAACTTTCCAGGATTTCCAGGCAGGCGATAAACTTCATGTCAAAGGTATTTACGACACGATTTTCGGCAGCAACGGATTCTATATCATTGACGCAAACGACATCGACAAGAGAATTTATTAAGCATAGGTAAAAAAATCCCGGAGATTTTATGAAATCTTTCAAAATCTTAGTTTCCTTTTTTTTTTTCGTGCTTCTTTCTGACATCATGCTTTGACAACAGCTACGGCGGCGCGCCGGTAGACGAAGGTCTTCCGCAGAAGCTGGTTTTCATCCACACGACCGATACTCACGGAAAGTATCTTCCGTTCTGGATGGAACCCAATATGTTCGACAGAAACATGGGGCTCCAGTCAAGCAACCCGCCGTGCTGGGATCTTGATTACAGCGGTGGCGGCTCCTACTGCAACGGTGTATACAACGATGCAACAGGCAAGTATCAGGTCTATGAAAACGGAAAATATGTCTACTACACGAAAGAAGAGCTCATCGAAAAAGGCTACTATGCCGCAGACTCGATTGAAAAAGGGCTCGTCATCGAAGACATCAACGAAGACGGAAGATGCGATATTCTCGACTGTCAGAGATGCTGGGACACGAACCACAACAACATCTGCGATCCCGAAGAGGATCTGAACTTCGATCCTGTCGAAAATACAGGACGCGGATGCGGTTCCGGTGACTGCTGGGATCCTTATTCGACCGCGTATATCACCTGCTGGGACAAGAACGGTAACGGCGAGTGCGACAAAAGCGAGGACATCAACTTCGACGGCTGGTGCGACACCTATGACTGCGCCCTTGTTTACGACCGCAACCACAACGGAAAATGCGATTATCCCTATGATTCTATGAGAAGGACCTGGCGCGATGAAAACGGAAAACTCATTCTCAGCAAGAATTTCGAGAACGAGAGCGAATACAAGCAGGCGATGATCAAAGCTGAAAAAGAGAGTGAGGACATCAACCGCGACGGAAAGTGCGACTACTCCGACTACCGCCCGGGCCTCATCAACACAGGCGGGATCGCAAGGGCAAAAACCGTTATCGAAGAAATCAGGGAAAAACACAGCCGCAACGGCGTTCCGGTGCTTTACCTCGACAGCGGAGACACTTTCCAGGGCGCGCCTGAGTTCAACCTCTACAAAGGCGATATCGAGATGCTTTCGATGCAGAAACTGGGCGTCGACGCGATGGTTATCGGAAACCACGAATTCGACAACGGCACCGGCGGGCTTGTTTCGGCTTACAAAAAATCGGGCGGTTTCCCGCTTCTTGCATCAAACTACCTCTTTGACAACGACGGGAACAAGGGTTTGATGGATATTTCTTCGCCTTATCTGATCGCGTTTGCCGGCGGTTTAACAGTCGGTATCGTCGGAGTTGCGAACGACAGCTCGCTCAACTCAGGTTATCAGGTCGGCGGCAGCATGGGACTCAACTTCCTCGATCCGATCGAGACTACGCAGAGCTACGTCAACAGTCTTCGTCCGCTTGTCGATATTATCGTAATCCTTTCTCATCAGGGGCTTGACGGCGACTACAAAATAGCCGAGAAAGTCAAGGGTGTCGACCTCATTTTAGGCGGTCATCACCACGTTGTCCTCGATCCGCCGAAGATCCTCAAAGGGCCCGACGGAAGAGATGTCATCGTTGTCCACAGCGGCGTAAACCTCAAAGTTGTCGGAGAACTTGAGATCGCGGTCCAGAACAAGCGCATCGTATGGCACAAATACCGGACGATCCCTCTCACTGAGAAAATTGAGGAAAACGGCGACTTCGTGAATATGCTGAAACCTTACGTCCAGGGTCTCGATTACTCGCAGTATCTCCAGAAAAAAGTGGGACAGGCAGTTGCGACGATCGTGAGAAACGACCCTGCCAACGGCGACAGCCCGCTCGGGAACATCGTAACCACGGCGATGATGAACCATGAGCTTGCAAGAGCGCAGTTTGCCGTCACGAACTCGATGGGAATCAGGGCCGACATTCCGACCGGAGAGATAACACTTGAAAAGCTTTACGAGGTTTTCCCGTTCGAAAACTCGATCACAACTATGTATCTGAGCGGAAACGAGCTGAAAACGCTTTTTGACTTCGTTGCAAGAAAATCGGCGACACGCGGCTGCAAAACGCAGGTTCAGGTTGCCGGGATCGGAGTTGAACTTGACTGCAACCCGAGCGAAGAACTCCAGAAAAAGTACAATTCCTACGCTCTGACGAAATGTCTGCAGATCGGCAACACCGTAGTCATAGACAACTACGAAGTGCTCCTGCCGAACCTTCTGTTCAAAATGGCAACGAACGACTATATGGGCCGCGGAGGCAGCGGATTCTATATGCTCGAAGCAAACACGACGCGTCTCGACACATCGGTTTCTCTGCGTGACGCAGTTGTCGACTTTTTCAGCCTGTTCGGAGAGATCAATCCGATCGACTTCTCGCTGAACCAGACCAAACACGACGAATGCGGGCGCGGCAAACGTATTTTAATGATCAATTAAATGAAAGAAAAAGCTTCCACCATAAACATTATCTGGCTTTCGATAATCCTTATTTCGATCGCTTCGGCCGCGTGGCTCGGCAAAATGAGCGCACTCACGCTTGCCCTTTTCGAAGAGTCGAAAGCGGCTGTCATGCTTGCCGTGGGGCTCATCGGATCTATGGCTTTCTGGCTTGGAATGATGAAGATCCTCGAAGAGGCCGGGGCGCTCAGGATAATCGCAAAAATCGTCCGGCCGGTGATGTCGAAACTCTTTCCGGAAATACCTAAGGATCATCCTGCAATCGGTGCGATAGTCATGAATATGTCGGCAAACATGCTCGGCATGGGAAACGCGGCGACACCTTTCGGCATCAACGCGATGCAGGAACTCGACAAACTCAACGGCGAAAAAGGGCGCGCAACAAACGCGATGTGCCTGTTTTTAGCGATCAACACTTCAAGCGTTACGCTTCTTCCGCTCGGAGTCATCACGATCCGCGCGGCGGCAGGAGCCAAAGATCCCGCTTCGATACTGATCCCTTCCCTTCTGGCAACGATAGTTTCGACAACTGTTGCGATTTTAGCGACAAAACTCCTGCAAAGAAGAACTCCCGACTGCGCAGCGAGTGAAATTCAGACAGAAATCGAAGAAAAGCAGCCTGAAGTCACGGAAGAAAGAGCTTCGGTCGGGAAAAAAATCGTTGTTTCGGTTTTTATGCTCGCCATTCTTGCCGGAATGGGCTATCAGATCGCATCGTCAGATCTCAGCAACATCACTTTTACAGGCGTGACAAAAGCTGTTTCGGACTGGCTCGTTCCGATGATAGTCGTAATCATCCTCATTTTCGGATATCTGAAGAATGTGAAAATCTATGAAACTTTGTGCAGCGGCGCAAAAGAAGGTTTCAACACCGCTGTGAGAATAATCCCGTTCATGGTCGCGATCTTCGCGGCAGTCGGCATGTTCAAGGCGAGCGGCGCAATGGACATCATGATCCGATTGCTGAATCCGGTCACCAATCTGGTAGGAATGCCGGCAGAAGCTCTTCCGATGGCACTTATGAGACCTCTTTCCGGCAGCGGCGCTTTCGGAATAATGAGCCAGATCGTCGGAAGCGAACCCGATTCTTTCCTTTCGTTCTTAGTTTCGGTAATGCAGGGTTCAACTGAAACGACTTTCTACGTTTTAGCGCTTTACTTCGGCGCAGTGAGCATCAAAAACAGCCGCCACGCGCTTCCCGCGGCACTTTGCGCCGATTTTGCGGGAATCATGGCAGCGGTCCTCTTCTGTCATTTGTTCTGGTAATTGGACCCCTCAGACAACCTGCGGTTGCCAGCTCCCCTGCCTCAGGGGCGCCTGAACCGGTATTTCGTTATTTCGATATAACGACCGCCGCCTTGGTAGAGACGTTTCATGAAACGTCTCTACATATTTCCCGGGCTATTTTCTCTAGAGTGAACCGCGTCACTTCGATTCCGTAAGATGTGTCGATTATGTGTGTCGCGAAAGGTTTTTTCGCTTCGAAACTCATCTGGCTCGCGATCCGTTTTTCCGCCTCTTCTTCAGTGATATTGTCGCGCGTCATCAGGCGATACATCTGGATCTCGGGTTTGCACCAGGTGAGCATGACTGTGTCAAAATATTTGTACCAGCCCGCTTCAATAAGGATAGCTGCTTCTAAAATCACGGGTGAAGTTCGAGAAATTTCGTCAATAATTTCGAACGTTTTTGTTAAAATTGCAGGATGGGTGATCTGATTCAGCTTTTCAAGTTCAGCTTTATCGGAAAAAACGATTTTTCCCAAAATTCTGCGGTCAATCTCCCCGTTTTTTATCACGTCTTCGCCGAAAGTCGCACCTATTTTTCCGATAATTTCCTGAGTTTTCAGAACTTCATGACTGACAGAATCAGCTGAAATGACTTGAAAACCGAGATTGTCGCGGAAATAGTTAAGAACAACACTCTTCCCCGTCGCGATCGAGCCGGTCAGCGCGGCGACGACCTTATTTTTTGTCTTCGGCATCGCGTTCTCTCAGAAAAACACGGATGTAATACGGCGGCTCACCTTCAACTTCCCTGATTTTGATAAGCTGCTTGTCCTTGAGTTTCATCGGCATTTTGTAGGTGACGACTTTTCCGTCAGGCATCTGCACTGTCTGCGGGACACCTTCCTTAACTTCATCAACGAAAATCACCTGATCAACCACGAGCGCGTTTTCCGGAAGCTTCGGCTCAACTTCGCAGCCGGCAAGAAACATCAAAAAAAACGCGGAAACAGCAATAATAATCAAACGCATCTTCTCCTCCGAACAAAAAATCTGCGGCATTATAGTTATTTCTTGATTTTAAATAAATTTTTTAATAAATTCGCGCGTTTGAACCGCGTTTATTATAAACCTGGGTGGGAGACATATATGAAATTAAAAAATAAATTATTGTTTTTACTGGTATTTTTTGCATTCAGCGGGCTTTGTGCTTCGACTGTCACCGAGACTTTGGGCGCAACAAGCACCGTCAATCCGTTCAGCGCGAGAATGTTCGCCGGCGGTGCGGAGGCGACTTATTTCAACCCTGCGCTTCTTCCGAAAACGAAAAGAAGTTTCACTCTCAACTTTTTTTACAGCTACCGCAATCTTGACATAACACTTTTCGACCGTCCCGATTCGCTCAATATCATCGGCAGTGTTACGGAAAACTCAGGAATTTACGGTGCCGATCAGGTAAACAACGAAAAATATGAAACCAACCTTCCCTACAAAACGCGTCCCACGGCAGATCTTGACGAGAGAGGCAACGATTCTTCAAAAGAAGGCAACCTTTACGGCGCTGTCGGTCTAGTGCTTCCGATTTGGAAAGACTACATCGCGCTCGGTCTTTACGGAATGCTCCCGATAGGTTCTATGATGAAAGAACAGTCGTTTTTCGCCGATGAGCGCGAGGCTAACTTCTCGAACTCACTCCACTACGAGCTTTACGATGACAGAATGACCTCTTTCAACATTTCGCTCGCACTTGCAGGCGGTTACAAGTGGGTTTATGCCGGAGTCGGCCTCAACATCACGGCTGAAGCAAATGTCCAGGCGCCGATTTTCACTCCTGACGCAGGCAAAAACGAAAATAAAATCGGAACTTTCGCCGAAATCAAACCGAAACTTGTCCCCCATTTCGGCCTTATAATCAGACCTTGGGGGCCGATCCAGCTCGGTTTTACGGCGCACCTTCCGGCAAAAACCGACATTGATGTCGATACAAAAATCACTTTCTGGTATATCGACCGCGATAAAGAGGCCGAAATCAACAGAAACAGAGTGCATGTCGCTTACGCGTTCAGACCGCTTGCACTCTCTCCGTCAATTGCCATTGTTGACTACAAATTCAAAAACGACCTTGAACTCAGCGTCGGTTTCACCGCAATCTGGCGCCAGTGGTCGAAATACAAAAACCGCTACAACGAAAGTCCTGAATACAATGTTTACTGGGACAGCTCGATTGTTGAAAAAGATGAAAACGGCAACATTGCGAAAGTCGGCGGCTGGGCTTCGGAATACGTAGACAAATACAAATGGAAAGACGCATGGGAATTTACTCTCGGCACAAATTTCAAATACCACGCGATAAAAACCGGTCTCGATCTCGGTTACTTCATGTCGCCGGTTCCCAAACAGGACGGTAGAACGAATTATGTTGACAACGACAGAATGAGCATCGCGGCGGGTTTCAGCTACACTTGGGATCTGCCCGAAAATATGCAGCTTGAACTCGGCGGCAACTTTCAGGCGCACATAATGCTTGAAAGAACAACGAAAAAGGAGGAAGGCGAAGCAAATTCGGTCGGCAAGGACGGCAAAACGGTCGACGAGTTCCCCGATTCGGTCTGCGACGGCTTCGGAGACTGTCCGGCAGACACTCCGATAGCGGAATCAGAAGGTTTTCAAACAAACAACCCCGGTTATCCGGGATACAAAAGCAGCGGCCAGATTTTTACCGGCGGCTTGTGGCTTACACTTTACTTTTAGGAGGATAAAATGAAAAAATTTACAGTAATTTTAGCAGTTTTCGCAATGGCTCTCTTTGTTGTTTCATGCGGCGGCGACTCGGGTAACGGCAGCGATACCGATACTCCGGATACCGACACCGACACGGACACAGACATCAATGACAATCCGGACACGGCAACCGACACCGATCCTACTGATCCGACCGAGCCGACAAATCCTACTGAACCGACTGATCCGACCGAGCCGACAAATCCTACAGATCCTACTGAACCGACTGATCCGACCGAGCCGGTATCAGGAAACTGCACCGAAGGCGCAATAAGACTCGGCGAAACAGTCTGCGGCTCTACTCAGCACGGCAAACTTTACCAGGTATGCAAAGACGGCGACTGGGAAGATACCGAAAAATGCACCTGCGATCCCGGCGAATACCCGGAAGTCTGCGGATATTACGGCCAGAAAATGTGGTTCACATCAAGTTCTAAAGTCGCTACAATAGACCTTGCAGAAGGCTGGACAAGAACATATTTCCACATTGTTCAGGAACAGTAACAGGACAAAGTTCACATCAAGGCTACATACTGCAACATCAAAATCGACAACTCGGCAAGCGGTCTTCTTCAAGTCATCATGCCTCAGTCATTTGCAGATGCTTTGGGAACAGCTGACAAAGAATCGTATATCACCAAAAACGATGACGAAACTTTCGGATTCAATCAGGATATTTTCTGGGAAATCCGCGGAATCGACCCGAACTGCTACGGTAACAATCCGGAAGGTTACACTCTTCCGACAAATTCGGCTGACCCGTGTGTTCAGGATTGGGACAACGACGGAGATCCGGGACTTACTGTAAATACTAAAGGTTCAATAGGCGGAACCGGAACAATGAGTATGGTTGAAAAATCATCTTCCATAATTCACGACGGCTTGATTTCGGAAGACGGCTTGAAAATCGATGCACTTGTCAGCTGGACAGACGAGCAGAAAATACTTCGCGCTGACAATCCGCTGCTGAAAGGCGGTTCGGATAACAAAATCAAAGACAGCTCCGAAAAATTTGACGGTCCTGCAAACTTCATCGAGCAGGTTAAAATCGAAGACGGAAGCGACTGTGCGTTTATTGTAAACAACGCAGAAACGATTTTCTCACCTGATCCTGTAACACTGAAATAAAGGTAATGGTAAAAAATCATTTGACAAACAGCAACTTATTTATACAATATTGAGCCATGAGTGATTTTACGATCAATAAATCATCTTTTCCTATGCAGCTTGCAAGGCTGGCCGACACACGGAATATTGAAGAATGCAGAGATGTATTTTTCCGTTTGATGCAGGTTACCGGCATTGATGAAGAGTATATTCAAAAAGCACTGTCGATATTCGATGATATAAGGGCTCTTTACGAAGGAAGATTCAAAGGTTACAAGGCCTGTGACACCGAATACCACGATTTCAGGCACGTAATCGATGTAACTCTGGCATCAATCCGCATAACCGACTCACTCATGCTGAACGGGGAAAAGTTCTCGAAAAACAACATTTTTCTCGTAGGAATAGCGGCTGTTTTCCACGACACCGGCTACATTCCCGAAATCAACGATCCTGTCGAAAACGGCGCTGTCTACACTTCGACTCATGTCAGACGCAGCATGGTTTTTGCCGAAAAATATATGTCGGAAAGAGGATATTCCGCTGATGATATCGAGAAAACCAAGCAGATGATCCTGATTACCGATCTCAGCGTAAAAATCAAAGACGTGACCTTTATTGATGCCGAGACAGAAAGATTTGCAAAAATTCTTGCTTCGGCAGACCTTATCGGGCAGATGGCCGACCGAATTTATCTTGAAAAACTCCTTTTCCTCTATCGAGAGTTCGAAATCGGGCAGATTCCTTATGCGTCTGAAGCAGATCTTTTGCAGAAAACGATAGGTTTCTGCAAAATCATGGACGACCGTCTTGAACACGATCTCGACGGAGTCAACAAGCATCTTCTGCTTCATTTTAAGAAAAGATACGATATTGACGAAGACCTTTACCGTAAGGGAATGAGCAGCAATCTCAAATATCTGACCAAGATCCTTGAAGAACATCCGGGACATCACAGAGAGTTCCTGAGACGCGACAGCATAGTCGAAAAGCTTTGATCCCGCCTTTACAAATCACATTATTTTGGAGTTGCTATGAAAAAAATCATTTTTATCTCCCTCACAATTCTGTTTTGCATTGTTTCCTGCTCGTCCAAAAGCGAAAAACCTGCCGCCGAAACAAAAAAAGAAGCGCCGAAGCCGGCTGAAAAGGCAAAAACTATTCTCGATTACACCGGAATAGAGACTTCCCATTCCGGATTTGCAATGAAAGACGGCCGGAAACTCTATCTCGCAAGAAAAGAAAATGCCGCCCAGCTCTATCTTGAGTCTGCTGACGGAAAAGAGACGAAACAGCTCACCTTTCTAAGTGACGCTGTCGACGGTTACAAAGTGAGCCCTGACGAATCGCAACTCATTTTCATCTCTTCAAAAGGGGGAAACGAGCAGTATGACTTCTATCTTTACTCTTTTGGAACCGGCAAATACGAGCCCCTTCTTGCCGATGACGAGATACGCTACGAAGATCCGACATGGATAAACGAAAACGAGATCCTTTATGCTTCAAACGAGGCAAACGGCAAGGATTTTTACATCTATCACCTTGATATTGCTGCGAAAAAGCGGACTCTTTTAGTCGAAAAAAAAGGGTTCAACAACATAAGCGACGCTTTGTCGAAAGATGATTTTCTCTTCTACACCTACGAAAGCAACATGAAAACCGTTCCGTATCACTTCCATGACGGCAAGGCACACAAAATCAAAGTGAGCGACGAAAACAAAAAATATATTCCGATAGCGTTTTTCGACGGCGGGATCCTGATGAGCACGAACGAAAAAAACGATATGGAATATCTTGAAATAATTAAAGAAAATTCAAAGAAAACTCTTTTTGCTGACAAGTGGGGCGTCGAACTTGCCGCTGTTGACAAAACGAACCGCAATTCGGCAATTTTCTGCACGAACGAGGAGGGTTACAGCCGCTGTTTCCACTATAACGATGCTCAGACAGAACCTCTTGATTTCGGCAAATCGCTTGTTTCGGTAAGCGCTTTCAAAAACGGGAAAGCAGTTGTCAGAATTTCTAAGGATAGCGAGCTCCCGAAGCTGCAAGTTATTGATTTAACCACAAAAAAATCAGAAGTTTTCGGATATTCAAAAGACAACGGGATCGATGTAACACTTTTTGCAGCTCCAGTTCTCAGAAAGGTGAAAAGTTTCGACGGCGAAGAGATCCCCTACTTCCTTTATATTCCGAAAACCGGAAAAGTACCTTATCCGACAATAGTTTATTTCCACGGCGGCCCCGAAGGTCAGTTCAGGCCCGGTTTCGCAACGCAGTTCCAGTACTATCTTTCGAAAGGGATAGCGGTCGCAGCTCCGAATGTGCGCGGATCATCGGGATACGGAAAAAGATACATGGATCTCGACAACTACAAACTCCGCATGAACGCGGTCAAAGACGGCGGTGCGATACTTGAAGATCTGGTCAAAAGCGGCATTTCAAAGCCGAACAGATTCATTGCAAGCGGAGGAAGTTACGGCGGTTTCATGACAGTCGCATCGATGGCGCAGTTTGCAGACGACTACATCTGCGGAATCGACAACGTCGGAGTCGTCGATCTCATAAATTTCCTTGAAAATACTTCGAGTTACAGGCGTCATCTGCGTGAAGCCGAATACGGCCCGCTTACCGACAGAGAGTTTTTAGCTTCGATTTCACCGACAAACATGGCTGAAAAAATCAACGGCGAACTTTTTGTTTTCCACGGCGCGAACGATCCGAGAGTTCCCGTGAGCGATGCCTACATTCTCATCGACAAACTCAAAAAGGCAGGCAAAAAAGTGCGGAAACACGTTTTTGAAGACGAAGGTCACGGCTACCGCAAGAAAGAAAACAGAGACATCTACTTCAGGGAAAGCGCTGACTTCATTGAGAACTGCGTAAAGGATAACTAATGGATACCATTAAGATTTTCAGAGACTTTCTGCTTCACGAGAAACGCTATTCCATAAACACGGCGGATTCGTACTGCCTTGATATCGAACTTATGCGGCGTTACTTTGCCGAGATCGACCTTGACCTTACCGAATTAGACAAAGACGACATCAAGGATTACCTCGGAGCGATCTACTCGGAAGTGAAAGCATCGTCGCTCAGACGCAAAATCGTGGCAATAAGACAGTTTTACCTTCTCCTGCATAAACGCAAAATTATTGAGGATAATCCGACACTTACTCTTACCAGTCCGAAGCAGGACGGCGTGCTTCCCGGAGCGTTGAGACGCGAGGAAATGGCAAGACTTATCGAATACAACTATCCGCAGAATCTGAAAGGTCTGCGCGACAGAGCGATAATAGAAATGCTTTACAGTAGCGGAGTCCGTGTCGGAGAACTGATCTCGATCAAAATAAAGGACTTGGATTTCAAAGAAAAGACCGTTTATGTTCTCGGAAAAGGGAAAAAGGCGAGAATCATTCCGGTAACAAGCCAAGCCATTGATTCTATTGAGAATTATCTAATGAAACGTCCTGGAGGCAAAGATAAGGATTCAATAATTTTCTGCAATCTCAAAGGAAAACAGCTGACCGAAAGCGGAGTCCAGTATATAATCGACAATCTTGCGAAAAACTGCGGCATTTACAGAAAAGTCACACCTCATATGCTGCGTCACAGTTTCGCGACACATTTTTTGGAAAACGGCATGAATCTCAGATACATACAGTATCTTCTGGGTCACAGCAACCTCTCGACGACAGAGATATACACACATCTTTCGATCGAAGAACTCACAAAAGTTTACCGCAAGGCTCATCCCGGCTCGAAAAAATAATTTTACTTATTTTATGAGGCTGAATTCAAAATCAGCAAAAAATGTCGGCACGAATTTGCCGTCGGTAAAGTCAGAATCTTTGAGGACGCTGTAGTTCATCCCGATTCCGGCACCTAAAGCAAACCAGCTGAAAATACTGTAACTTCCGCCTGCTTCGATGCCGAGAGACCAGTCGTTGAAGTTTGAATGTTCCGAGTTGTCCCAGATTTTTTTGTAACCCAGACCCGCTTTCAGTGCGAAATCGCTTATCCTGTAAAATCCTCCGGCTGAGATCCCGAGCGAATAAGCCCGCTGTGAGGAAGTACTATAGTCTGTTCCTACCGAGAGAGTCGAATAAATGTTTGCGAAATTGACCCTTACACCTGTGCTCAGCATCGGGTCGAATTCGGTATCGTGCTGAGTTTGCAGAATGAGATCGACCGACAGTGAAGACGGGTCTTCTTCCTTAATGATCTCAGGCTCTTTTTTGTTCTCTACAACTCTAAGTGCCTCTTTTTTATCCTCTTTTTCATAAATCGGATAGTCGTATCTCGGAGTCGTTCCGTAGTATTCGCCCCAATTTTTCGATGTCGGCGAATATTCCTCATCATTCTTCACTTCCGCTATCTTTTTCCCTGCTTTCAGTGCTTCACTTTCAGTTTTTTCGAGCTCTGCAGTATCTCCGTCCGTGTCACGCTTTTTTTCCCGATTTTTACCCTTTTCCTCTTTGTCTCCGGCAGTTTTCTCTTCATTTTCAGCCAGTTTTTCCTCTTTTTCCGGCTTTTCTTCCAAATCCGCGAAAACGGTTTTCTCCCAACCGGGCGCGTTTACCCCTTCGCTGATCTCTACTGTCAGTTCAAAAGGCTTTTCTTCACTAGCGGAAACGGTGATTTGGATTAAAAAAAGAGTAATAAAAACAAATATTTGAAATTTCAAAGCATCTTAGTTCAAAGGTGACGGAGCAAAAATGAACATCGAAACTTTAGTCTCATTTTTCTGCGCGTCAAGAACTATTTTGTGCTTGTGGGAATAGTTTGAATATTCAGCCGAGGTGAGGATTTCCATCCGGCCGTTTTTCTCGGTTTTTACGACAAAGGGGATCGAGTTTTTCCCTTTTTTGAGGCTTCCGGTCCACTCGTGAAAACGGGTTTCTCTTATTTTTTCGTCTGATGAAAGGAATGAGATTCCGTCGCCGAGTTCGATAAAAAACCTAACGTTTTCAAGGTCTTCGGCTGCATCATAGACCAGATTTATCGTGACCGGGTTGCCGGCCGCGACAACAGATTCCGAAATTTTTTCACCTTTTTCACTTGTGTCCGGAGCAAAAAAGAAAATAAAAAAGACGATCACAAAAACAGCGGCAACAGCCGAAACTGCTCTCGAAAACGCGATAAATTTTGCGCGTCTTTTTCTGACTGCCGCAACTTCTTCAAGCCGGGCATCGATTTTTTTCTGAAATTCTTCTCCGATCTCATCATCGGATTTCTTGTAGGATTTCAGGAGCTTGCCGTATTCTTCCGGCATTTTTTCAAGGTTTTCTCTTTCCTTTTCCATAATGACCTCAACAAACAACACTGATATGACCTGAAAAGTATGAAAAAGTTACATTTTTATTTATTTTTTTGCGTATTTTTGCTAAAAAGCGCCGTTTTTCGGAGGTGAAAATGCTGAATAACAGAGAATGGGAGCTCATAAATTTCGCGAAAGGCGGTGAAAATGCGTTCATCGGGGATGACTGCGCGGTGTGGAACGAAAAATCGCTTGTCGTAACTACCGATCATTTCTGCGAAAATGTTCACTTTGACCTTTCTTTCATGCCGGCTGAGGCTGTTGGCTGGAGGCTTATGGCGGCAAATGCGAGCGACGTTATTTCGATGGGTTCAATTCCGACTCACTATCTTCTCAACATAGCGGTTCCTGAAAACGGTTTTGAAAACGCGAAGAAAATGATCGAAGGGATCCATAATTTTGCAGAAAAATACAATATCGCGCTCCTCGGCGGAGATACGACGGCAGCGGAAAAGTTCACTTTAGGCGTCACGATGTTCGGCGAAAAACCTGCAAAACCGCTTCTCCGCAGTGCTGCAAAACCGGGTGATTTTGTCTACCTTGCGGCAGAAACAGGGCTTTCTCTCTGCGGGTATAAGGCTTTGAAACACCGACTTCCGGGTTTTGAAAAGTCGGTAGAGAGATTTTTATACCCCGATCCGTTCAAACATATCCCTAATAAAATCAGTGAATTAAATGCCGCGATCGATATAAGTGATTCCCTTTTGAGCGAACTGAAGCTTCTTTGCAATCTGTCGAATGTCTCGATGGAAATCGACTTTGACAAAATCCCTGTTCATGAAGAAGTTGCCAAGTATAGCCGCACTTATTCCGAACCACTTGAAAGACTTCTTTTCGGAAGCGGTGAAGAATTCATAATGCTATTCAGTGCAGATCACAAAATCGACGGAGCATTCGAAATAGGAAAAGTAACTGACAAACAAGGACAGAGACTTGAAATTATTGGCAAAAACGGCGTTACTCACGCTGATTCTATCAAACTTTTTTCTCATTTCGGCTGAAAATATCTGCGGTTATCCAAAAGATGCGGCAGTTGAAGTGACTTCGCAGACAGGCGGGAAAAAATTCTTTTCAGTCGGGATCGCCGAAACCGACGAAAAGCATGAAAAAGGGCTCATGTATTGCAAAAAAATAGAAAAAAATCAGGGACTTTTCTTCATTTTCGATAATGAGCAGCAGCGTTTTTTCTGGATGAAAAATACGACTATAGAACTTGCCGTCATCTTCATCGACCGCGATTTCAATGTCGTTGCAGTGCGCCGCGGCGTTCCGCTGAGCAAAACCACACTTCCAAGCGTGAAGCCTGTCCGATTCGTCCTCGAAGTAAACTGGGAAACCGGAAAATCGATCCTTCCCGGCGACAAAATCAAGCTGAAAATGCTGTGAGAATGAATTCCTGAAAAAGTTCAAAAAATCTTTATTCTTAAATTGAATTTTTTCTGATAAACAATAAAATAGCCGGTCTTTTGTTTGTGAATAGAGGTGTTCGTTATGAAAAAAATGCTTTTTCTCATGATATTTCCGCTTTTTTTGATCGTTTCGTGCGGTGAAACCACAGGTGTTCAGCCGAAAAACAAAGGGCTCGCAGGATTCAAGGTCGAATTTGCCGAAGATTTTGACCTGGGAAGTCCCGAACACAGGATCGAAAATCCTGAAGGCGGCATCGTTACGACGATAAATATAACCGCGCTCAGTTACGACAAACAGCCTTTCACCAAATACAACGGCGAAGTCGATGTCAGCATGCTTTACGGCGAGAATGCGGCTGTTTCAAGAATAACGCTTGAAAACGGTTATGCTGAAAATGTCGAAGTAAAAATGAGATACTGTCTCGACAACGACCGCGTGATCGTGCAGGAAGTCAAGAAAAACGAAGACGAGCAGTATGAACCTACCGGAAAAATGGGTATATCTCCCGTTTTTTACACCGAAGTTGCGACTATTTCAGCGATTCAGGGCACGGTCAAAGGAGCGAAGGGAAATCCTTCCGCTTTCAACAACCGCAATCTGACTCTGAAAGACCGCCAAATGGTCGTTATCGCCGTTATCGAAGGCGGTTTCTACCTGCATGAAGTCGGCGTAGAAGACTATTCGTCGGTTTATATGTACACCTACTCTACTCCTTACGTTGACGACAACAGGGAAGACAACACGTTTCTGCCGGTCGGCACGCTGATCGAAGACGCAAACGGTTCTGTTTTCGAGTTTTTCGGCTTTACAGAGATGAGTTTCCCGACTTTTCACCCCGTTTATGTCGAAAAAAACGGCAAAAAAGAGCTTAAAATCGACACTTCGCTTATTCCTGAACCGAAAAATATCAACGATATCCTTACCGACAACGACGAAATGGAAAAGCACGAGGCTTCACTTGTCACGGTAAAAAATGTTTCTGTCGCATGGTTCAATGAGGAGGATGCATCCTACATCGAATATTCGCAGTTCCCGCTTGAAACTTCTGACGGGAAGACGATCATGGCACAGACGCTCTACACCGCTCCGCTTTTCAACGCCGTAGCCGAAAAGCCGGAAACCGGCAACACAACGCATCACTACAATTTCACAGGTATTTTGAAGCAGCATACAAGTGCGAGACCTTCGACATGGATCCTGGTTCCTCGCGATATGGACGACATAGAATGTTTGGATTGTGACGACAAATAATTTCGGAGATCACCATGAAAAAAATCATTTTTTTAACAGCGCTTTTCTTCGCTTTTTCCATCTTTGCGCAGGAAGTTCAGTCTGAAGAAAACGAACCCGAAGCTCAGACTGAAGAGACAAATGCCGAAGCCGCTCCTGCAAAGGCCGACGACGACAAAATAACGGTCTCAAAGGAAGAACTTGCCAAACTCGTCCGCGAGGCAGTCGCTGAAGAAATGGCGAAAAAAGAGGCTGAAAAGAAGGAAGCCGAAGCTAAAGAAAATGAAGAAACCGTAGCTGCACAGGCTGAAGCAAAACCTGCAGAAGGCGAAAAAACGGAAGAAGCGGCTGCAGAAAAGAAAGAGATCCACGGCACGGAAGACACGAACGGCCTCATTCAGACGAGCTATACCAAAAGCAGTATCGCGTTCATCATGGGTGACGACAACCTCCGTGACAATTCGCAGTACTCTCCGAAATGGGACATCGGTTCAAGATACGAATACGAAGACTTCGCTGACAGAGTCTACGGATATTCCAACAACGTAAAGAGTTCGACCAAACTTTCGCTTTTCCACGAGGAAAAAGGCTTCCTGCCCTATCTCACGGCGAGAATGTCGCTCTCTTTCGCGATGTACAACGCAGTTGACGCAATGTCCGACAAACTCACGACTTCGCTTAAAGAAGACAGATCATTCCTTGAGATCGATTTCCGTCATCCGACAAGCCACAGATTCAACATCACGCTTTATCCTTATAACGCCGACAACATCGCGATAGGAACGCTGCGCGGACTCCGCTGGGGAGGAAACGCTTCGGTCTGGCCGCAGAGCGACTCTTCTCCGGTTCCTGGATTTCAGGTCCTTTACGGTTACTCCGATTTTTCGATATATTTCGGCTTCAAAGCTCACGCGCAGTCAAAAACCGATAAACTTTCGACCGAAATCGTTCCTAAAGAGACCGTTTACGGATTTTTCGGCGGTCTGACTTACAACAACAAAGCATTGGGACTCAAAGCGAGCCTGCAGGGTGCATACATAGACAAAGGCGACAACGTAAACATTCCCGACTACATGCTAAAAAAACCGGGCGATGACACCATCAAATCTTACGGCATCGATGCTTATCTCGAATACAACAACGGATCCCGTTTTGGTGATCCGCTCGGAATCAACTCATATTCCGACGGAACATGGATCCGCCCTGACTACACGACCGATATTTCATGGAGGATCCGCGGCGAATACCTGTTCCAGAACGAACGACTTCAGAATGCAGACTATCTTGCCTCGGCACACGGTACAGCAAAACCGATAACTGACGACTACTTTGCTCACGGCGCGGCAGTTGATCTCGGTTTCCGTTTCAAAGGGCTCAGAACAATGTTCCTTT
Source organism: bacterium (assembly GCA_017963125.1). GTDB lineage: Bacteria > UBP6 > UBA1177 > UBA1177 > UBA1177 > UBA1177. The sequence continues at coordinate 22,709 of JAGCUA010000014.1, read as the reverse complement.
ACAGCTACAGAGACCTTTCGTTCATGACTTTCGATGCTCCCGGCGTAAACCCGTGGACGACGATCCCGAGTGAGGCTAAGCAGACTCCGGAACACCTTTTCACCGTTTCGGCCGACTATTTCGTATGGAACTTCTGGTTCGGTGCAAGTTTCGGCTACAAGATCCCTGCGACATACACTGTCAAAGACGAAAACGGCCGCAAAAACACTATGGTCATCCGCGAAAGACTCTCGACAGACGCAGTCAGCACAGCATTCGACAGAACAAGAGAGATGCTCCCGACCGGCAGAAACGCGCTCGATATTTTCTTCGTCAAAGCCGACATCAAATACCAGTTCAGCGATTCATTCACCGCAATGCTTGAATACTCCTTCACACGCGACCACAACCGTCAGAGAATGGTTGCACAGGAAGACGGCACCTACAAAAGCGAGTCAGATGTCATCGAAGTCATGGATGTCCACGGACTTATGTTCTTAGTTGAAGGAAGATTCTAAGGATTTTTTATTTCACTAAATTTTCAGGATTTTTTCCGCAGAGCACTGCGCAGCAGTCGTCGATGACCATTCTCGCCATTTCGGAACGTGTTTCTACAGCCGAGCTACCGATGTGAGGCAGAAGCGCCGCGTTTTCAAGAGTCATAAGTTTTTCGTTGATCTTAGGCTCGAACTCGTAAACATCGAATCCGGCTGCGTAAATTTCTTTCTTTTCGAGAGCATCGGCGAGAGCAGCTTCGTCGATAAGCTGACCGCGTGCAGTGTTTATGATTATCGCGCTTTTCTTCATCGTTTTGAGTTCTTTTGCACCGATCATGTGGTGAAGTTCCGGCACATAAGGCAAGTGCAGCGAAAGGAAGTCACACTCCTTCAGAAGTTCGGCAAATTCATAGTATTTCGCGCCGAGTTCCTTCTCAGCCTCTTCGTTTCTGCGTCTGCTCCAGTAAATTATGTCGAGACCGAACGCTTTTGCCCTTTTCGCCGTGGCAAAGCCTATCCTTCCCATTCCCAGAACGCCGAATTTCTTGCCGTTGAGCGATACTCCGTTGAAAAGTTCAGGAGCCCAGCCTTTAAATTTACCTTCTCTTGCATATTTTTCAGCCTCGACCGCGCGTCTTGAAGTCATAAGCAGAAGCAGAATCGCGATATCTGCAGTTGAATCGGTGAGAACTCCCGGCGTGTTCGTGACTGTGATCCTGTGTTCGCGGCAGTAAGCCAAATCAATGTTGTTGAAACCGACTGCATAGTTTGAAACGACCTTTAAATTCGGCATTTTTGCAAGCAGAGTTGCGTCGATTTTATCCGAAAGCATCGAAACCAGGCCGTCAGGATTCAGTTTTTCAAGGCTTTCAGCTAAATTTTTGTGTTCTTCCTCATTCAGAACAACTGTCTTGAAATTTTTGTCGGCAAGAAGTTCTTCGTATCTTTTGCCGGGAAGTTTGCAGGTTATAACGATTTTTTTCATTTTCTCCTCCCAAAAAAGTTCGCGGGATTATAGCTATACGGTTTTTTTGGTCAACATGTAGCAGTCCGATCTTTTTTATCGAAATATTCTGTTTTTCGGCTATATTGGGCCGTTTTTTTGTTTGAGGTGTTTTGTGGAGATCAAACTTTCTGACCATTTTTCATACGGCAGGCTGATCCGTTTCGCTCTTCCGACCATAATGATGATAATATTTACCTCTATCTACGGCATGGTGGACGGTTTTTTCATCTCAAACTATGTCGGAAAGACGCCGTTCGCCGCGATAAACCTGATTTATCCGTTTCTTATGATCCTCGGCGTTTTCGGCTTTATTTTCGGCACCGGCGGAAGCGCGCTCATCGGCAAACTTCTGGGTGAAGGAAAGCGGGAAAAGGCGAATTCTGTCTTTTCATTTCTCGTATATTTCACGATTTTCGTAGGTATTATAGTCGCCATCATCGGCTGGATCTCGATGGAACCTGTCGCACGTCTTCTGGGAGCCGACGAAACGATGCTTCCAGACTGCGTTCTTTACGGAAGGCTTAATCTCATCGGGCTTCCGTTCGTTATGCTGCAATTCGAGTTCCACAGCTTTTATGTCACTGCCGAAAAGCCCAAACTCGGTTTTCTGGTGACTATCGCCGCCGGTTTCACGAACATGATATTTGATCTCCTGCTTGTCGCGGTCTTTCCTTTCGGTATCGTCGGCGCGGCCCTGGCGACTGTCGCGAGCCAGATCGTTGGAGGAATGGTCCCAGTGCTCTACTTCGCCCGCAGAAACACGAGCCTTCTCAAGCTGGGAAGGACCGAATTCGACGGCATTGCGCTTCTCAAGACCTGCACCAACGGCTCTTCGGAATTCGTTTCGGGCGTTTCGATGTCGCTCGTCAGCATGCTCTACAATATGCAGCTCATGAAGTATGCCGGCGAGAACGGTGTCGCGGCTTACGGCGTCCTGATGTATGTGAATTTTATGTTCCTCTCGATATTCATCGGCTATTCAGTCGGAACTGCGCCTATCGTCAGTTTTCATCTTGGAGCGCGTGACTATCCCGAGCTGAAGAATGTTCTCGAAAAAAGCGCGGAGATCCTCGCCGCTTCGGCAGTTGCGATGTTTTTTGCCGGAGAGCTCCTGGCCGGCCCTATTGCGATGATATTTGTCGGTTATGACGCGGATCTTGCATCTCTTACGGTGCATGGTTTCAGGATTTTTTCCTTCAGTTTCCTCTTTGCCGCCGTTCCGATATACGGCTCTTCGTTCTTCACCGCGCTCAACGACGGCTTCGTTTCGGCTGCGATATCGTTCCTGCGGACAGTAGTCTTTGAAACTGCCTCGGTCCTTATCCTGCCGCTCATTTTCGGCATAAACGGAGTATGGTTCTCGCTTGTAGCGGCTGAATTTGTAGCCGCTCTTGTGACTGTCGTTTTCTATGTGCTGAAACAAAAGAAATACGGGTATTAGGCCAAATTCTCAGAAATAACTTTTCTCGAAATTTCTGGCGTATTCAGAGGCTTTTGAATAGAAATTCCTCAAAATCTGGAAATTCAGCTGGCTTTTTTCCGACATCTGATGCCCTTCGGTGTGGTGAAAAACAAACGGCGAAACTATCGAATTATCACTTTTTCTGAGATAGTAGATCACGCCGCCCTTTTTGTCGCTGAAAATGTAGCCGCTTTTGCCGATCACCGCTTTTTCCTTGTATAAAGCATTCTTCCTCAGCGACGGATTTATAGTCGCAAGTCCGCGGAAAAAAGCACGTGTAGCGTAGTTGCTGTAAATAAGTTCCATCGTTCCGCCGAAGCCGCGCGACTGGTCGAATTCCATGAGTTTCGCCAAAAACGGAAGACGCACTTCATCGTTTGCCGCGACTTCAAAAACAGGAACAAGGTTATTGTTTTCATAGACGAATCTCACCTTGGGGCATCCTTTGAAAGGACCGTTCGTGATACACGGCTGAAGCGCGTAGCCGTCGGCAGTGTAATAGACCGTTCCGTTTCCCGCATCGTAAAGATACACCTCGGAAACCGTTCTTACGGAAGAATTTTTATATTTGAGGTAGAGGATTTCGCCCGTTTTTTCGTTGTAGAAAAAAGTCAGCGCATCACCTTCCCGGAAACGGATCTTGAAACCGTTGAGAAAATAAACGATTTCCTGAATGTTTTTCACAATCTGCTGAGAAAGTTTCCTATTGTATCTTTTCGCGAAAGAATCGGCGATGGTACCTCTTATCACGAAATCGGCATAAAGAATATTGTCGCCTTTCGGAGAAAAAGTCCTGAACTGAGGCAGATCGACATCGTAAGTGAGCGGAAAATCGAGCGAAGAATAATCTGTCGGATAAAGCATGAAAGGTTTATCCTCATCTTCTTCAACTTGGGGCTCATCAGAATTTAAGTACAGAAAAATATTGATAGAAATTGAAATTATGAATAGCAGAACGAAGATGTTGCGGATACGTTTTTTCACGACTTTTCCGAATAGACAGACTACTTAAGAAGCATTTTTACAGGTTCCATTCCGGCCGGAGTTTTTTCCTCGATCGCTTTAAGCACTGCGCCGCCGCCTGTGAACATGTAGTATTTCGAGTTGTCGACAGCCGCCATGTAGGTTCCCGGAAGGAGTTTTTTGAAATCCTGCAGTGTGTCGCCGCCGCCGTAAAGTTTGCCGGCGTCTTTGTTTTTGTCGATAAGCAAATACATCGCAGCAGTTCCGCTTCCGAAATTGGGTGTAAAGCCCATGACAGCGTTTACGAAGAAGGTCTTCGTGTTTGCGAAGATCTCTGCGACTGCCGGATCCGAGAAAGTTTCGGGAGCTGCGTCAAGAACGAACTTGAGTTCCATTCCCGGTTTGAGGTCTTTGAGAGCGACAGTTCTGTACTGCCCTTCAAATTTGCCCTCCATCGTGTCGGATTCGACGATGTAGGGAAGTTCGACGATCTTGCCGGGGAATTTTGCCGAGAAGTCGACGAATTTCTTTGCCGATGCAATGTCTTCTTCCTCAACGCCCGCGATTTTTACACCGTATTTAGCACAAAGGTATGCATTGTAGATGACTCCGCCGAGAACAAGGTGGTCAGCCTTTTCCAGAAGCGCCGAAAGAGGCTCGATCTTGGTATCGAATTTCGATCCTGCGACAGCTGCGAGGAAAGGACGAGCCGGTTCGTAGATGCGTTTTAAGTTCTCGATTTCCTTTTCCATCAGAATCCCTGCGAATGTCGGAAGGCGTTTCGCGACTCTTACAGTCGAAGTGTGGCTCTGCCATGAACCGAAAGCGTCGTTTACGAAAACATCGGCTATTGCGGCCATTTCGTCTGCAAGTTTCTCTGCCTTTTCGTCTTTTGCCTCTTCTCCTGCGAACCAGCGTGTGTTCGGAAGGTAGATCATGTCGATCTTTCCCGATTTGAGCTCGTCGAGAAGCGGATCCATAACTTCTTTGCAGAGACTTTTGTAGCCGAAAGCGTCTTCAGCCTTGAACTCGGGAACTTTGATCCTGAGCGAAAGTTTTTTCTCGAGATATTTTACGACCGGCATAACGGAAGTTTTTTCTTCCATCGTGATTTCGCCCGTTTTCTTGTCTTTCGGGCGTCCGACGTGGGTCATAAGTATCGGTTTGCCGCCTTTCGCGTAAATCCTGCAGATCGTTGCGAAAGTCGAATCTATTCTGTAAGGATCTTCGATTTTTCCTTTTTTAACGACATTGTGGTCAACGCGGACAAGGACGATTTTTCCCTGAAGGTCGGCTTCGTTCAAAGTTTTCAAAGTGAGATTTTCCATAATTTTCTCCATTAGTAACCGCTTTTAAGGCAGACGCCGTCAGTTTCGTCGCATTTTCCGAAAAGGCATTCGTACCCTTCAATTTTGCAGTTGGGAAGACATGCATGGATTTTGTTCGAGCAGCGGTAACCTTTTCTGCAATCAGAGGGTTTTGTGCATTTGTGCAGACAAAGACCGTTTCCGCCCCAGCTGCCGCCGAAATTATAGGCAAGTTCTCCAGTGCTGCTGCAAGCCGTAGAATCAGTTCCGTCCATGTTAAATGAGCAGTATCCGCCGGGGAATCCTTCAGATGCTTTCCAACAATCCATTCCTTGTTCAGCATCCCCACTTCCATAAGAACCTTTACAGTCATTTTCGCTTGTGCAGGCAGCACCGACTTTGCCGGACTGCGCCTGATTTCCGCTTTCGTCGCCGGTGTTAAGGTTGCTGTCGTCGCCTCCTGTCGGATCGGTCGGGTCAGTTGGATTCGTCGGGTCAGTGGGATTCGTGGGGTCAGTCGGATTCGTCGGATCGGTCGGATTCGTCGGGTCAGTCGGATTTGTCGGATCATCCGTCGGATTTGTCGGGTCATCCGTCGGGTTCGTCGGATCATCTGTCGGGTTCGTCGGGTCATCCGTCGGGTTCGTCGGATCATCTGTCGGGTTCGTCGGATCATCTGTCGGGTTCGTCGGATCGTCCGTCGGGTTTGTCGGATCATCTGTCGGATTTGTCGGATCCGTAGTATCCGTTGTATCTGTATCCGAGTCTGTTACGTCTGTATCAGACTGCGTATCGCCGGTTTCCATATCAGTTCCATCTTCATCGTCACTGCCGCAGGAAACGAAAACAAACATCGAAAAAATTGCAAAAACTGCAATCAAAGAAAGTTTTTTTGTCATGTTTTTCTCCAAAAATGAAAGTTATTGTTTAGTCTGAGGATTTACTGTTTCTGAAGCCGATTTATCAACATAACCAGCCGGAATAACAAGATCTATATTTTTAAGATTTGATTTTGCCACCTTTTTGACCGTTATCTTGACCTCAGGCATCTTGGGATTCTGGGCAAGCTTGACCGAGCGGACCATTATGCCGATCTCAACGAATTTGTCTTCGATCTGAGCTTCGACACTGCGGTATTTCGTAAGGTTTTCAGGAAGTGCAGCAGCAAATTTCTTTTTAAATTCAATAAGTTGCTGATTTTTCAATTCCGGAGCGACCCAAACTTTGGAATAAGGTTTGCCGTCAACTACGACATTCCAGACTTCGCAGTTCCACTTTTCAACAATTTCGTTCCCCTGCTTTTCGAAAGTTACCTTCGGAATGACTTTGTCAGGATCGAATTTGCCTGTTTTTTCCTTGAGTTCGTTGAAAAGCTGCTGCGCGAATGCGATGTATTTGCTGAGCTTTATCGTCTGGAAAGATTTGTATTTGTGATTGATGATCGTGATCTTGTCAGCATTGAGATCGACAAGAGTTTCAGTATCGCCGTTCGGCGAAGTATTGAGGACCTTCATCACGCTGTCGGAAATAATCACGCTTTTCTCGGCAAGCATACCGTTCACGTCGACCTCTTCGCGAGTTTCCCAGATATCAGCTGCAAAAAGCAACGGACAAACAAAAAATACAGCCAAAACAAACAAAAATTTTCTCATATTTCACCTCTTAAAAAAATCAAAACCGATATAGTTTAGTCAGTTTCTTTTTTTTCTCAATACCTTTAAGAATTTTTATTCAGGAGCGGAGAGGGCGTGAGTTGCATTTGACGGGCTTGTGCTAACTAAGATTACCATCCGTCATCTGAGCAATTATTTGTATTGTAGCCGTCACAGGTTGCATTGCATGTCGCGGTTCCGCTGACATAATTTGAATCCAACTCCGTGCATTCTATCGGTGCTCCGTCGCATACTTCATCACCTTCGACTATGCCGTTTCCGCAAAGCGCGGGAACATCGCTGCTGGTTGAAATCCAGATGGTGTTTTCATCGTAAAAATAAGTATATCCGTCGAAAGTGTAGACATCCTGAAGTTCTCTGATGTCGCCAGACAGTTCGGTGAAAGAAATGCCTCCGTCACCATCGTCTTCAAATTTATAGATTTCATCATCGCATGAGAGATAAAATCTGCCGTCAGAGCTTCCCACCTCTATCTCGAAACATCCGAAGAACTCGTTCGCTTTCAAGGCAAGCGTATCAGCATCACGGATCTCTACCGGAGAGAACAAAGCATCTTTGTAAAGTCCGATTTCTCCGTTTTCTATTGCAAAGTCGAGCACGGAGCCGTTGTTTACCGAGGTGAGAACGCTCATAGTTTCAAGGTCTCTGACTTTTATGCCGCTATCGTCTCCGACGTAAAGTTTTCCGTTGTAAACTTCGACTTTGTACTGATAGTTGAGGAAAGCCGAAACGAACAATGTTTGTGTAAGGGTGTCGTTTGAAGCATCGAGTTTGTAGAGCCCTCCGTTTGTCGCTGCAAAAAGAGTATCGCCGTAAACTTCAAGATCGTTGACTCTGCTGTTTGTAGAGAAGGATGAAACAAGCTCAGGAGAGATCGGATCGGAAATGTCGTAGACTTTTATAGCATTGTTCGTGCCGACATAGAGCCTTTCGCCTTTTCCATCTAAGCTGTAAACAGTTGCACCGGCTGAGAAAGAGTTGTACCACGGATGAGTGAAGGGAACGCATTCGCCGCTGATTGTAAGGCCGCCGGAAAGAGCATCTTCCGATTCGCCCAGGCAGTAAACAACGGGATCAAATTCAAAGTCAACTCTTAAATGTTCTCCGTTTATCGGGATTTCCGACAAATCCATAACGATTTTCTGCATGGAGTTTCCGACTGTGATGAACGGATTTATGATTACAAGCTCACCGTCGTCTATCGCGGTGACGCTCATCATTATGAGTTTGTCGTTTATGTTCTCGGCGACTGTGACCCAGTTGTTTGAGACAGCCGGTTCAAGCATTATTATGTTGTTGTAAACAGCAAATTCCGGAGGATATTGTGATTCGTCAAGGTTCAGAACATTGCGGATGTAATCTGTTGCACCGCCCGAAACGATGATTTTACCGTCGGATGCAGTCAGATTATAGTCTTTTCTGACCGGCTGAGAGGAATTTATGACTGAAAGTGAATAGCCGTATTCGCTCTGATTGTCGGTCACAAGTTTATAAACGGCGAAATTGTTGTCTGTATTTCCGCTGACATAAATATCGTTTCCGAGTGCGAAAATCCTGATGTCTTCAAAAATCGGCGGCAGAGTTGAAACTCTGTTCCAATTATAGCCGTTCTGCCCGTCGCTTGAGATTTTTATTATGTATGGTGAAGAATTATTGCTCCTGATATCCTCGATATAACCTCCGGCCAGATAAATGTCGCTGCCTTTGACAAGCGAACTGCTTCCGATCAAATACGGATAATCTGAGATTTCTCCAAGAGCTGTTCCGTTTTGGAAAAGATAATAAATGCCGTTCTGTTTCGCGACATAAAACAGATCGCCGTTATCCGGCAAAATAACCTGATAAGTATATGCAGGAAGTTCATTTGTCTCGGGAATCACTTTGTTATGATCCAACTCGTATCTGTAGTTTTGAAGTTCTGAGGTCGAAGATGAAACAGAAAAATTGTTTATCAAATGTCCGCGTAACCCCAGAACATCTATATTTCTCAATAGCGAAGCAATTCCTGCGATATAATCTTTCCAATCAAACATTCCGTCACAGTCCATATCCCGTGCAGCATCTTTTATTATCTGCGAAACTTGGCATATCCTCCACATCGGGGTCGCATAGTTTTCAGCATCTCTATTAAGTAACATATAATTCTGCAAAATATGACCCCAATTGTCATCAGAAGCGCAACCAATCCATGATGCAACTCCAGCAACTCTTCCGGAATCATCAATAACAGAACTGCCTGAATGACCAAAGTAGATATCTGCCCCTTTAAATATCAAAATATCTTCATAATAAGAATGACCATATCCTTTGCCAGCACCATTCACAACACTTCCGCTATTTACAACTTTCAATCCCAAGTAATGATCATCTCCATAAGGGATAAGTACTCCTCCAAGTGAACCAAAGTAATGATCATTTCCATAATAGCCAAGTGGATTTTCGGATGATATTAAGTAATAATCGTCTCCATATAGAATAGCTGCAACTCCAGGAGATCCAATCACATTTATACCCGAATCTGCTTGCAAAACAGCCGTGTTGACTCTTGCCCATCCTCTGAAACCGTTCGTATTATCTGGAAGAATCCATGGCTTAACCTGATTTGCAGGAAGTGTATTTTGGGAAAGTTGGTTGTTTTCAGAATCCCAACGCCATGGGTCGTAATCGTTGGAAGGAAAGTTATGATTGGAATTTATATCCAATTCGTATATAGCATAATCAATTTTATTTATTTCCATAACTGAATGGAAATCTGTAGGCCATCTTAATTCTGATACCGCAATAGCTTCTTCTTCGTCATCATTATTTTCTTCATCTTTATTAGAACATATGTAATTCCAACCGTGTTCTACAGATCCATCATTGTTACACCCTTTTTTTATAGGAAAATATGCCGGATGTTCGGTAAATTTAGTAAGTTCTCCAGGCTCACCATAGTGCTTATAAACCCCGTTTTCATCTAAATATCCTTTAAGAGAAACTCTTGGATATTCAGACATCTCGCTGTCATCATCGTTTATTTCATCATCATCATCGCTATATTCCTCATCATCGTTGTGTTCAAGATCGGCTTTTTGATAACCGAACAAAACTCCTAGATGTTTTATTTTTACACATCCTTCCTGAGTTTGTTGTTCTGTTACTGCACAATGCCCTGCTGTGATAAAATAGTTTTTCCCGATCAGAGTTCCACTGCACATCACATCGTATTTCCAAGAATCATCGTCATTTTCTTCATAATCATCGTCATTTTCTTCGCAATCGACATCATTTTCTATCTTATACCTATAAACAAGTTTCCCGGATCTACCGCCGTGTTCTTGTAAAAAATTTTTACTATAACCTGCGTTTTCATTATTGTCAGCAAATTCAAAATGGTCGAACCAATCGGGAATAAAATCGGTATTAAAAGACATAAATTCTTCTTGTTCAAGATATTGCCAAAAGTTCCTGTTACCAATTTTAAGATTAGGATTTATTGCTTTTGCATAATCAAGACAGGTGTGCGGAGGATCCTTTGGATATCCCTCCGCAAACAAACTTAAAAAAGTAACCAACATCATAAACAACATAAAACATTTCTTCATGTTACTCTCCATCTTCTAAAATTGTTATTTATCCTCACAGCTTTCGAGCTGTTCATTCATGCCGCCGACATAAGTTCCGCGTTCCTTCAATTCTTCAAGAGGAGAGAAATCCTTGATACAGTTTTTATCTACCCACAGACTCGACAAACCTTTTCTATTTCTGAATGCTTCGACATTGTCTATTTTATTTGACCCGACATCCAACCTTTTTAGAGCAGGAAACGATTCATTGTCTGCGAAACCTGACAAATCATTAATATTGTTTCCCGTCAAAATCAATTCATACAGAGATTTCAAATTTTTCATAATCGGAACCTTGGTAATTTTTTTGTTTACGGCAACATATAAAAACTCTAATTTTGTAAGATCATTCAACTTAAGCAAATCTTTATTTTCCAATTTGTTATGTGACAAACCTAGTTGCTTAAGAGCATCCAATCCTTTCAGATCAGGTAAGCTACTGATATTGTTAAAACCCAATTCAATAGTTTGTAATTTTTTCAGATTTGTTATTCCTTTCGGAAGCTCTTCAATCTGGTTGTAAGTCAATCCTACATAATAAGTTAAATTTACCAGATTTGTAAGCGGTGAAATATCTATAATTCTATTGTTATTGCCTCCTAAACGGGTCAAATTAACTAAATTTCTTATAGGTGAAATATCTTTGATGTAATTATAATTGAAAAATAGCTCCCTCAAATTAGTTAGTGTTTGGATTGGTTCAAGATTTTCGATATTATTATAATCAAAAGCGAGCCATTCAAGTTTCTGCAAATTTCCGATATTTTCAGGTAATGATTCAATTTGATTACAACTCAATTCTAAACTTTTAAGATTCACCAGCTGTTCTATCGGAGAAACATCTTTTAACTGGGTATCTTCAATTTCAAGTGTTTCAAGACTCGTGAGAAGTGAAAAAGAAGCGTCAAGACAAGTCATGCTTGATGCATCTATTACGAGGTCCTTCAATTTTTTCAGTTTGGAAAGAGGTGTATAATCATAGATTTTGCCTGTTGAAATCGTAACGGATTCCAAATTTATCAGTTTTTCGATTCCTCGGATATCTTTGACAGACAAAGTTATTTCTTTAACTTTTTCCAAATCTTCTTCGGTAAGCTCGTAATCAACTTCATATCCGAGACTTTGTTTTATCTGCGATTCGAGTTTCGAAGAAGCGAAAAGACCTTCGTAAGGATCATCAGGAATCTCGTCATAACAGCGTTTGTAACGGTCAAAAATTGAAGGAGGTTCGTCAAATAAAGGTTCGTCCGGAAATTCTTTGTGATAATCTTCACAACAGTTTGTTAAATCAAAGTCTGCCGCATATTCTTCATCATTTTCAGTTTCATCATCTTCATAATCGAAATCTTCTTCTGTATCGGAATTTGAATCTTGCTCTAAGGTTTCTTCAGAATCATCAACAAATTCAGTTTCTTGCATGTCTGAATCGTCATCCTGGGTTTCAGAATCCTGCGTGTTTATGTCTGAATCAGGCAGAATGTCCGTATCGTTAGGATTTTTTGATGAAGAGCAGGAAAAAAGAAGGAAAGCCACCACCATACCAACCAAAATAAAACTTTTTCTCATGTTACTCTCCTTCACCTAAAGTTGTTGTATCCTCACAGCTTTCCAGCTGTTCGTTCATTCCGCCGACATAAGTTCCCCGTGCTTTCAATTCTTCAAGTGGTGAAAAATCTTTGATGCAATTTTTATCAACCCACAGACTTGATAAACCTTTTCTATTTCTAAATGCTTCGACATTATCTATGTTATTTGATCCGACATCTAATCTCCTGAGAGCCGGAAATGATTCGTTATCGGCAAAACCTGATAAATCCGTAATACTGTTGTAATTTAAATATAACTCCTTGAGAGATTTAAGGTCTTTCATAATAGGAACTTTGGTGATTTTTTTGTTTACGGCAACATATAAAAACTCTAAATTTTTAAGACCATCTAGCTGAAACAGGTCTTTATCCTCCAATTCATTATGGGATAAATCTAATTTTTTAATAGATTCCAAACCGTTTAGAGGTGGAAGACTGCTGATTTTATTAAATTCCAACTGAATTTCTTGAAGTTTCTTTAAATTTTCTATTCCTTCAGGTATTTTTTCAATCCGGTTTTGATCTGATAGTAATTGAGTCAAGTTTACTAAATTTGTAATAGCTGAAATATCTTTTATATTGTTCCCGTCACAACCAAGTCGGGTTAAACCAACCAGATCTTTTATCGGAGAAATATCTTCAACATAGTTATAATGGAAAAACAATTCTTTTAAATTCGTTAATGATTTCAAAGGTGTAACATCTTTCACTCTGTTGTGAACAAAAGATAAAAATTCGAGTTTCTGTAAATTTCCTAGATTTTCAGGTAAAAATTCAATCTGGTTTATACCCAAATCCAAGGTTTTCAGATTTACCAACTGTTCTATCGGAGAAATATCTTTTAGCTGAGTCTCTTCAATTTCAAGAGTTTCGAGAGTCATGAGAAGTGAAAAAGAACCGTCTAGACAAGTCATGTTTACGACATGTTCATCAGGTGATATTTCTACTGGACGGCGAAAATAAATACGGACTTTTTTTAACTTTTTCAGATTTGAAAGAGGTGTGAAATCGTATATATTTCCGCCGCCACCTTTATCATTAAATTTGGCATATTCAAGATTAACTAATTTTTCAATACCCCGGAGATCTTTGACAGACAGATTTATTTCCGTGATTTTTTCGAGGTCTTCTTCTTTTAGTTCGTAATCAGCTTCATATCCGAGAATTTGCTTTATTTGCGATTCGAGTTTCGGGTCGGCAAAAAAGCCATCATAAGGCCCTGCCGGAATTTTGTCGTAGCAGCGTTCATAGCCGTTGATCGGCTCAGTTTCTTCAAAAATTTCTTCGGCAGGTTCAGGTGAATCTGAATCGTCATCAGAATCATCAACAATTTCAGAATCTTGTAAATCAGAATCGCCGTCAACGATTTCCGAATCCTGCATGTCGGTGTCAGAATCAGGAACAGAATCGGAATCGTTTGATGAGTGCGAGGAGGAGCAGGAAATCAAAATCAAAGAAACAAAAATCAAAACTACAAACATTACCCTTTTCATGACAACCTCCAAAATAAAGTTAAATTACGGCTTTATTTTATTCTCGGTTTCTTCAAGATCCTTTACGCATCTGAATCCTATGCGGAACGAATGTGTCCACGGTGTCCATGGATATCTTGCTGCAAGTTCAGGACCGAACCATTCTTCTCCACCTTTGCTAACAACTAAGTCACTTCCGAATTTACCATGACATGGCGGCACTTCACAGAGATTTTTTGTCCATTCGCTTGTTGTCCATTCACTCACATTGCCGGACATATCCATGATTCCGCCGACAGTTTTATCTTTCGGAAAAGTGCCTACTTCAACAACATCCCAGCCTGTCATTTGAGGATAGCCGGCAGCAGAGTTAGCATAATAACTATCGGGATAAGTTTCATAATTTGGTCTTTCTTCGCCCCACAGATAAGTTTTTTCTTCTCCGTCCCATGTCGCTTTCATCCATTCAAATTCGGTTGGCAGCCGTTTTCCTAACCAGTTGCAGTAGTTCTGTGCTTCGAACTGATTGATATAAAGGACGGGGAAATTGTCGTAAAATGGATTGCCGTAATAATTTAAGACTGTTAATGAACGCTTTCTCAGTGGTTCGACACAAGCTTTGGCTTCGACACATTCTGCATATTTGCCGTTTGTGACTTCAAAAACATCCATTTTGAAAGACTTTTCAATTTCATATTCTTTGCCGTCGTATAGAAAAGTTCCTGCTTTAACCAAAACCATTTCTTCATCACTGCTTGTTCCGGCAAAACCTTTACATTCGCCGTCAATGCAGATGTCAAAAAGAGTTGTGTCATCATCATCGTCGCATCTTTCGTGGTTCGGGATGAAGTGACATTCTCCGTCTGTCACAAAATATCTGTTGTCAGTGCAGGGATTATTGTCTTCACAAAGCTCGTCTGCATTTTCAGGCAGTTTCGGCAAGTCTGGAAGTTTGGCAATGCCGTTTTTTATATAACCTCCAAGAAGTAAATATCTATCTTTGATGTAAGGTCGATCCTGAGCTGTTTTTTCCCAAAATTTAGTAACTTCACCTGTTTCAATATTTAAGACATAGCTGGCTCCTGTCGAAGCCTGATTAGTCTCGTTGGCTAAATAAGCGAAATACGGATATTCAAAACTCGGTTTGCTGAAGTTCCCTTCAAAAATACCCTTGATTTCGGGGGTCCACTTCTCTTCGCGTTTGTTTTTTAGATTCAAACTGTATATTTCCATTCCGCTGAGTTTGCCTGGATAGTTGTCGTAGTAAACAGTATCTCTACCCGAGTGAAAAACGGTATAATCTCCAGAAACAACAGGATTGGCACCTTCATGAGTAAAAACACTCAGCGGACTCACTTCAAATGTTTCCAAGTCTACAATCCAAGCAGTTTCATCCAACTCATCTTTAGACAATCCTTCACCAATATATCGACAATCACACACAAGATACTTACCATCGATTTTTGGAGTGTCGTCACACTTTAAATTGGAAATTTTTTTTGTAAAATTGGCCTCAAGATTCAGTATCAATGGATTATCTGATACACCATCAATAAAAACAACATAGGGATAAACTATCTGCATTTGACCATGACTGCCCCAATCAGTAAGTTCCGCTATTTCATTGTTTTTTAAATCAGCAATTAAAAGTTTGTCAGCTTTAGTCCAATCAGATTGCAATCCATCCCACACATTAAAAACTATTTTGTCCCCATCAACTGAAAAAAAATTATGATTAAATTTCGAAGTTACTATCTCATAAACATATTCGTCTTTTCGGTTGCACCCATAGATATTCGGGCAATATGTTTCGTCGTCAAAACATGTGGCAGAATCTTTCGGATTTAAAACGAAAAACACGAAATCATCGTTTATATCCATTGGATCATCAAGATTTCCTAACGAATTTTCATAAGCTTCAGTTGAACCGTCAGATTCTAACACTGTGACATATTTGTTTTCTGTGGGATTTGCGTTGCATCTGACATCGGTTTTTTTAGGTCCCAAACAGAGACGGGAGTTTGGTTGCCCGGGATAAACTTCAATGCAGTTGTCCGGGAGAGGCCCGTAGTCTTCATCGCTTGTGTCCGTGTCGGAATCGTGTTTTTCGGAATCTGAATCTTGATCGGTATCTTGATCCGGCGTTTCATACGAATCATCAATAAAATCTGAATCTTCCTCTGAATCCGTGTTGTCATTGACAATTTCGGTGTTATCGGAATCGGAATCTGAAATTATATCGGTATCATTTTGGGATTTTGATGAGGAACAGGAAAAAACTAAGAAAATCAATAAAACAACCAATAAATTCAGAAATCTTTTCATCTTTCGGAACCTCCGGAAACCAAAATTTATGTAACAATCAGGCTCATATTATACCGGATATTCAAAAATTAACAAGCAGTTTTTTCGAGGAAATTTACTTTTTTATTGCAATTTTCTTTCTAACGCATATTTTAACGTTTTGCAATTAGTTATTAGATGAAAATTTAGTTGCAATGCTTAGAATAAAATCTGAAGGTTTCACAATATTTTTAATTATTGCAATTTTTCTACTTTCTTTTATTAGAGATTTTTATTTTTCTGATTCGACATCGTTCAGTACTCCGGCATTTGTAGAAAATTTGCAGAACCGTCTTGAGAAAAAAGCGGCAAACATCGAAAATCATGAGTTTATTCTAGCACTTGCGATCGGCAAGCGTGATTTTTCACAGAAATTCCGGCACGATCTTGCCGTAACAGGAACAATGCACCTTGTAGCGATTTCGGCATTTCACACTGGGATCATGGTGCTACTTTTCAGCATTGTTTTCAGATCCCTTCTCTTTTTTGTGCCGCTTAGACCTTACATCAAGAATATCATTATATTTTTTCTTAAAATTGCAGCTTCCTCTTACTATTTTTTCATAACCGGCGCGTCTATCCCGACTCTCCGTTCGCTCGCCTTCATCCTTTTTTTCGATTTTTTCATGATTTCCGGCTCATTCCCCCACCCTGTTTTCACATTTTTCTGCTCTCTTGCCGCAGTCGCGCTGCTGATTCCGGGAAGTTCGCTATCGATGAGCTTTTTAATGAGTGCATTGTGCGTGGCAACTGTACTCAAACTTTGGAGAGTCCTGCCAAAATCTTTAGCGATTTCGTTGATTTGCGTCTCAACGACCGTGAATTATATCCTTCTTGTCGTAAGTGCGGCTCTTTCCGGCACTTTTTCAGTCGCTGCTCCTTTCGTGAACTTTTTTGTGATCCCCGTGGTCTCTATTTCGGTTCCCTTCATAACTCTGGCGCAGTTTTTCATCCCCTTTTCTGAAAGTGTAGCCGCCTTCATGCTTGAAATTGCCGATTTTTTGATCGCTCCGGCATCTTTTCTGGTCTCTTTTTTTGCCAAAACTGCCGAAAAAACGGCCGTTCCGGTCGTACAGGTCCCGGTTTTGATCAAAGTGATTTTTGCAGCATCTTTTTTCTCAGCTCTTTATTTCAGAAATAAAATCAAATACTTATCTTTAACAATAAATATTTTGGCCCTCCTTCCCTTCTTTTTCGGCATATTTTCAACTGATGAATTGAAAAGGTCGGAACAGTTCAACAGCAAAGCCTTCTGCGTGAAGGAAAGCGTCACTTCGGGCAGGATTTTTTTCGACAGATACTCAAAAAATCCGACTTTCAACGACTATTTTCTCACAAATATCGAGCGTTTTTCGGCAGAGTGCGGCATAACAAAAGTGCTCTCGGTACACCTCCCGGACAGGCTCACCGAAAAGCAGAAAAAGGCCTTAAGAAAAAAAATCCGCTTCAAAAATGCAAAATTTTATTCAAGAGAGTAAATTTTGTGCTATATTAGCGCGTTTGAATTTTCGGAGGTGAAAAATGGGCAAAAAAAAGAGCAGCGGCGGCTTCGGATCTTTGATTTTTAAAATCGTAAAAATCGCGGTTTTCCTTTTTCTTCTGGCGAATTTCTGCTGGGACGGCAAACCTTTGTGGAAACACATAATCCCGACGGCGGGAAACGCTATTGAAAAAAGCGAAAAAGCAATCAAAAAAGAGAGTGAAAAAGTGCAGAAAGCAGTAAAAGACGCCTCGAAAGACGCAGAAAAAACTGCAAAAAAAGCGATAGACGAGACAAAAAAAGCTGCCGAAGACGCTAAAGATTCGATAAAGAGCGCGACTTCAACCGCAGTCGATATAACAGAGGAAGAAGAAAAAGAGCTTGAAAAAATACTCGAAAAAGAATTAAACAAAAAATAATTTCAGGAGCTTACGATGATAATTTCAGTCGGAGCCGATCACGGCGGATTTGAACTCAAAGACAAACTTGCGGCGTTTCTGCGCGAAGATGGTTACGAAGTCATCGACAACGGAACAAATTCGCCCGATTCAGTCGACTACCCCGATTTCGCACAGGCAGTAGCGCACGACATTTTAGAAAAACGCGCCGATCTCGGCCTTCTCGTCTGCGGTTCCGGAATAGGGATCTCAATCGCGGCGAACCGCTTTAAAGGGATCCGCGCGGCACTCGTCACCAATCCCGACTATGCCCGCCTTTCGCGGCAGCACAACAATGCCAACATCATCGCTTTCGGCGGCAGATTCACCGCTTTCGAAGATGCGAAAGAATGGCTCAAAATTTTCCTTTCGACCCCGTTTGAAGGCGGTCGTCACGAACGCAGAATAGAAAAAATCGATTCAATTTAAGGCGGCGGCATAATTTTCGAGATTCCGGTATTCCGAGATCTCGTGATCACAACCGCCGCCAAGAAAAAATTAAAACCTATTTCGGCATTGCCCTTTTGATTGTGTCGAGAAGAGTTCCGTCACGCCATTCGATAACGTGAACGACCTCGTCGGTAGTGGGTTTCGGCTTCGGAATTACGCCGAAACTTTCAGCTTTTTCTTTGGATTTTGCAAGAAGTTCGTCCATCGTAATGATATTGAGACCGTATTTTTTGCCGTTCTCAAGGATAGCTTCTTTGTATGAAGAGCGGCTCTTCGGGTTGACGCAGACGTAATCTTCAGTGACGACGACGTCGATGACCTCTCCCGGAGTGGTGCGGGTGTAGACTTTTTCGACGATCTTCGGGAAACCTTTTCCGTCTTTTCCTGTAGCAAGCGGAACGAACATGATGGTGAGATCAGCACCTGCCGCAACATCCTGACCGCCGCCGATTCCGCCGATGATCCTGCCGGAAGCGCAGACTGTGTTGACGTTGAAGTCTCTGTCAACTTCGAGAGCCGAAAGAACTGCGACGTCAAGCATGTTGACTGCACATTCCTTGTTTGCGATCGAAGCGTAGAAACCGGTCGAAATGGGAATATGGAACGGATTCATGAGAAGCGATTTGATGACTTTTTCGCTCGGTTCGAAAAGCTGGCCGTGGAAAATGTGGCGCAGCGTGCCTTCTTCAAGCATTTCAACGTGCATCGAAGTGATGCCGCCGATAGCGAAGTTGGCCGTGATGTTGTTTTCCTTGAGATACTGCCTGATGTTGTCGAGAACGATGAGGCCAGCGCCGCTTCCTACCTGGAAAGCGAAACCGTCTTTCATGACGCCGGCAGCCTTCATGATGTTCGTGACGTTCTCAGCGATCTGCGCGTTGAACTTGTTGGAGCGGATCTTTTCGAAATCGAGCGTTCCCGAACCGATTCCTTCCGAAAGTCCCGGTTTTTCCATCGGAACGACGAAATCGGTGAGTTCCATCGTTATCTCAGCGGGGATAAGAGTCTCGTCCGAAACCGTTCCTGCGAGAAGACATGTGTAGTCTGCATATTCTGCATCGGCAGTAGCAAGTCCGAGCGGTCCGCAGTATTCGTCGGGATTTCCCATAACGCCGTTTGCGTTTCCGTGAATGTCAGCCATCGGCACGGGCAGGAAAGCAAGTTTTACGTGAACTTCGCCCATCTGGAGCTTGCGGACTCTGTTGCCGTGGCTAAGACCTACGCCGACCCACGGAAGAAGGTCACCGGCTACGAGATGGTTTCCCATCGCTCTGTAAATATTGCCGTAAATACCGGTAATTATTCCATCTTTGAATGCTTCATAAAGCCAAGGATCGGTGTGATCGAAAATAGCATTTCCGTAAAGAACGATGTTTCTTTTACCGTGCTCGCGGAGTTTTGAAACGACCGCCTCAAGGCCTCTGTCGCCCGTTCTGTAGTAGTGCGGATAGCTGATCACATCGCCGTCATTAAGAATTTCGACAACTTCGTCAAGCGTCTTTACCTTGCTTCTGCCGCGCGGAATGAAAGTCGGAGTCTTTCTCGGAGCGAAATGGGTGAAAAGATTCGACTCGTCGAAAGCCGAAACGAAATTTTTGTACTCTTTGCCGTTGAATTTCATGAATCCCTCCCGAAAAATTAGTTCAAAAAACTTAAAAACGGGCAATCATAGCGTTTTTAAAGGCAATAGCAATTTATCAGATTTTTCATCGAAAAGGATTTCACGTTAGAATTTCACCCACATCGCGGGACGGATTCCGGAAGGGAGATAGACCTCTAGACCCGAGCTTTTACCGTCATATCCAATTCTTCCAGCGGAATTATTTTCATAGGCGGGCGAACGCAGCCACCAGTATGTCGCCCCCGAAGACTGCCCTTCACAAAACGAGTATGTGCTTTCATAGGCACCTTGTTGAACCGCGTAAGGTGTCGGATAGGCTATCCGCTGACATGCGTCACGGAAATAAAGGTATGCATCAGCTCCGCTCAAGAAGAAAATTTTATCTTTTGTTACTTTCGGCAGCTCATTGCCGGAAACAGAAGCGTTTGTAGTGATCTCTACTTCGGCGATCTTCTCTTTTTCTTCGCTGCTGAAGGCCGTCTCGTAAAAATCTCCGGCTTCCGTGCCGTTGAGCCATGCTCTGCTATCGCTTGTCTCCCAATCATTGGTGCTGTCCGACTTGTTCCAGTAATGGAGATCCAAAACAGACTCGCTGAATAAAAGAGCCGAACCGTTTTTCACCTCCAGAATCTTCCACGAAATCGGCTCTTTGCCGTTCAACAGGTCACCGTCCTGCTCGTAACTGCCGAAGGTTACAGTGTTTCCTATGATATAGCCGGTTTCGGAGCATTTTCCGGTTCCGGTTTCGCAGCCTTTGCCGCACTCTGTTCCTTTGTCCCAATAGCCGTCGACGCACTTCCGGCTTTTGCCGCCGTCACAGAGATAGGTTCCTGGTGTGCACTCCGTGCATTCGTTCGTTCCGGCAGTGCACTCGCCGCAAAGCCTCTCCTGATTCCAAAAGCCGTTTCTGCATATTTCGCGGATCGAACCGCTGCACCTGTAGGCCTCCTCCTCGCATTCGGGGCTGTCTCCAAGCCACGCCCATACCGCCGGGCGGATAACGTAGCCGGAGCTGCTGTTGCCGTCGAGTCGGACCTGCCCGAAAATCCCCTGGTAATCTACAATCGCCTGGTATGTTTCGTAGTACGTGGCGTCGGCTCCCTGCGAACGCAGCCACCAGTAGGCCGTTCCGGCATTCGCCCTGTCGCACTCGCTGTCAACTAAAAAGAATATTTTGCCATTTTTATTTTCGACATACTGCGAAGGGAAGAGTACTCGGTCGCACTTCCCGACAAGATAGTGTTCGACCTCCGCCTCGCTCAGAAGAAAGACCTTGTCCTCCGTCAGATTATCCCTCGACTCCGCAGCATTTACCGTTAAATTCAGCGTAGTCGATACTCTTTTTTTCTCCTCATCGTCAAAAGCGTTGTCGAAGAATGTTTCATTGAGCCATGTACGGATTCCGCTGTCACGCCAGATATTCGTTTTACTGTCGAAATTACCTATATCCAACCCTTTTTCGCTCAACAAAAGTGCCTTTTTGCCCTTTGCAGCAATCACCCTCCAGACAATCGGCTCCCTGCCGTTGTCCGAAACGGCGTCCTGCTCGTATTTTCCGAGCGTGACCAGATTTCCGTATGAAAACTTTTCGGCACACCTTCCTGTTTTCGGGACACATCCGTAAACGCCGCACTCGGTTCCGGCCTCCCAGCTGCCCCTGTCGCACCTTTGGCTTAGGCTTCCGTCACATCGGAAAGTGTCGTCCGCACAGTATTCGATCCACATCGCCGGACGCACCGAAATATCGGATCTGCGGGGGTTTTCCAGCTCAATCTCTCCATTGCTGTCAACATATTCCGAATAAGAATTATTTCTTTCCGGATAGATCCACCAGGCGCCTGCCGCTCCTGCTTCGCCGCAACTCTCGCTCACTGTCATCAAAGCGCCCTTCGCGTTTGCGTAGGGAGTCGGATAGACGAGGCGGTCGCACTTTTCACCGAAATATTGCTCGATCTCTGACCGCTTCAAAAGGAAGATCTTGTCTGCAATATAGCTGTAAGAATTATACGCCGAGTTTACACTCAAGCTGGTTTTTGTCTCCAAAATTTTTGCCCTCTCGCCGTCACTGAAGGCCTCCGTGTAGAAGTATTCGTTAAGCCAGCTCTCTATATCGCTCCCCAGCCAGCTTGTGTAATTTTCATCGAATCTGTAGGCATCCAGACCGTATTCGCTCAGCAGGAACGCCCTGAATCTCTCCACTTTGAGGAAGCGCCACTCAATCGGTTCTTTGCCGTTCAAAATGTCTTTGTCCTGCTCATAAGTGCCGAAATAGACCGGATTCCCGGGCAGAGGCAGCTCGATATCGGTATCGACCGAGTCGTAAAAATCAGGATCCTCAGGATCTCCGCTGTCTGCCGGTCGACTGGAATCATCCGGATCTCCGCTGTCGGCAGACTCACCGGAATCCGCCGGATCCGGGCTATTGTCATCGTCTGCCGGAACAGTTGAATGAGAATCGAAATTCACCTTGTTCCCGCAACCGGCTAAAAGCAGAAAAACCAGAAACACAGCAAAAACAAGCACTTTTTTCATAGTCACCTCACACATCTGACGCGCATGCTGCCGGTCTTGTCGTAGTCGATAAAGATTCCGCCTGTGTAGTAATCGACACTCCATCCATAGTACTCTTTACCGACATTGGAGGTGGACGACCAGAAATTGTTTTTCGGCATACCAGGAAAGTTGGAGTAGGGAGTGTCAGGCGTGTCATAATCCAAAAGCGACGCCAGTTCATCCCTGTTCGGAAGCCTCCAGTCGGAATAGCCGGCGTAATTCGACACTTCACAGTATTCAAGCGCCGCCTTCCAGTTTCCATAAGTACGATA